>JANOCR010000083.1:0-30739 GCA_031412355.1 Ilumatobacteraceae bacterium
CATCCACCAGGCCGTCGAGGCCAAGGAGGGTGTGAAGATCAAAGAGGAGAACCAGACCCTCGCGACCATCACCCTGCAGAACTACTTCCGCATGTACGACAAGCTCGCCGGGATGACCGGCACGGCGGCCACCGAGGCCGCCGAGTTGATGGGAACGTATCAACTGGCGGTCGTGCCGATCCCGACCAACCAGACAGTGATTCGCAACGATCAAGCCGATCTGATCTACAAGGGCGAGCAGTCGAAGTTCGGGGCTGTCGTCGACGACATCGCCGAGAAGTACGACCGTGGTCAGCCGGTGCTGGTCGGCACGATCAGTGTCGAAAAGAGCGAGCACCTGTCGCAGCTCCTGAAGAAGCGCGGCGTGCCTCACGAGGTGCTCAACGCCAAGCAGCACACGCGCGAGGCCATGATCGTCACCCAGGCGGGACGCCTCAATGCGGTCACGGTTGCCACCAACATGGCGGGTCGTGGCGTCGACATCATCCTCGGGGGCAACCCCGAAGGCCTGGCTCGGCACGAAGTCGTGAAAGAGGGCCACGATCCCGACGTGTTGGTCGACGACTTCGCACTGCCGTTGCCGGTCGAACAGATGCCCGACGAGTTCAAGGTGGCGCGTACAGCAGCGCTGGCTCGCTACGACCAGTTGCTGGCCGAGTTCAAGCAAGAGTGCCAGTCGGAGGGCGACAAGGTGCGTTCGCTCGGCGGGTTGTACGTGCTGGGTACCGAGCGCCACGAGAGCCGGCGCATCGACAACCAGTTGCGCGGCCGTTCGGGGCGCCAGGGCGACCCTGGCGAGAGCCGGTTCTACCTCAGTCTCGACGACGAGTTGATGCGCCTGTTCGCCACCGGCGCGCTGTCGTGGGTGATGGGTCGTGCCCTTCCCGACGACGAGGCGATCGAAGCGAAGATGGTCACCAAGGCGATCGAGCGAGCTCAAACCACCGTCGAGCAGCGCAACGGCGAGATCCGCAAGAACGTGCTGAAGTACGACGAGGTCATGAACGAGCAGCGCAAGGTGATCTACCGCCGCCGCGACCAGATCCTGGAGGGCGCCGACCTGAAGGCCGCCGCCATCGAGTACCTGGCGGAGGCAGTCAACTCGCTGATCGACACGCACTGCGCCAGCGTTGCCACCGACGAGTGGGACCTCGGCGGACTGGTGCTGGAGCTGAAGACGTTCTGGCCCAGCGACATCACAGAGGCACAGCTCGACAAGTGCGACGAAACCGACGACATGTACGACGTGGTGATGTCCGACGCCTCGGCGTACTACGAGAAGCGTGAGGCAGAACTGACATCGCCCGTCATGCGCGATGTCGAACGCCAAGTGATGCTGCGGATCATCGACCAGCGGTGGCGCGAGCATCTCGAAGAGATGGACTACCTGCAGGAGGGCATCAACCTGCGTGCCGTCGGGCAGAAGGATCCGCTTGTCGAATGGCAGCGCGAGGGCTACGAGATGTTCGGCAGCCTGATGAAGGGCATCGCCCAGGATTTCGTCAAGTACGTCATGCACGTGCAGGTCATCCGCAACGAGGCACCGGCACCGATCGTCCAGAACGTGCAACAGACGTCCAGCGACGACTCCCAGACCGACGGTTTCGCCGCGGCAGCGCACGCCGCTGCAGCGTCGGGCGAGATCGATCCAGAAACGGCTGCGACCGCTCCACCGGTGAAGCAGCAGACCATCGTCAAAGACGAGTGGTCGAAGACCCCGCGCAACGCGCCGTGCCCGTGTGGAAGTGGCAAGAAGTTCAAGATGTGCCACGGCGCGAACTCGTAGATGCGTGACTACTCGGACGATCTGAAAGAACTGCGCCGCCGCCTCGGCGAGGCTCACGGCTACCTGAAGATCGACCACAACCGGGCGAGGCTGATCGAGCTCGAACACGAAGTGGCCCGCCCCGACCTGTGGGACGACCAGGACGAGGCCAAGAAGATCAACACCGAGTACGCCAACGTCAAGACCGACATCGACCAGTTCGATCGTCTGTCCGGTGACCTCGAAGATGCCGAGGTGCTGCACGAGTTGGCGCGCGAGGTCGACGATGCATCGCAGGAGCCCGAGCTCGATGCCGCGGTGACGTCGATCACCAAGCAACTCGACCAACTCGACCTGCGCAGCCTGTTCACCGGCGAGCACGACGAAGCGGACTGCATCGTGCAGATCAACGCCAAAGATGGCGGTGTCGACGCCCAGGACTGGGCCGAGATCCTGCTGCGCATGTACGGCCGCTGGGCCGAACGCCGTGGCTTCAACTTCGAGCTCGACGGCCTAAGTGAAGGTGCGGAGGCCGGCATCATGTCGGCCGAGTTCACGCTGAACGGCCGCTACGCCTACGGGTTGATGACTTCGGAACGTGGTACGCACCGGTTGGTGCGGATCAGTCCGTTCGACAACCAGGGTCGCCGGCAGACCAGCTTCGCAAACGTTCAGGTGTGGCCGGTGATGGATGAGCTCGATCTCGAGGTCAACGAAGCAGAGATCCGCATGGAGGTGTTCAGGGCCAGTGGCGCCGGTGGGCAGCACGTCAACAAGACGTCGTCGGCGGTACGACTGATTCACGAACCGACCGGGCTGATCGCCTCGTCGCAGGAGGAACGCAGTCAGCTGCAGAACCGTGAGAAGGCCATGCGCCGATTGAAGACGATGATCGCTGCCAGGATCGAAGAAGAGCGCGACGCAGAACTCGACAGCATCGCCGGCCAGCAGGCGCAGGTGGGTTGGGGCAGCCAGATCCGTTCCTACGTCGTGCAGCCGTATCAGATGGTGAAAGACCTGCGCACCGAGGTGGAGTCAGGCAACGTCACGGCGGTGCTCGACGGCGACATCGACGAGTTCATGGAGGGCTACCTGCGGTGGCGACGGCGAGAAGCGCAGTGAGCGCGTTAGTGTTTCCCGAGCTCCGGGCGGGGCGGCGGTTGCTGCAACAAAGCGTGGAGAAACGCCCATGATCCGACTAGAGAACGTCACCAAGAGCTATTCAACCGAGGTGGTCGCGCTCCGTGATGCCAGCTTCGATGTCGCCAAGGCGGAATTCGTCTTCCTGGTCGGTCCGTCGGGCTCGGGCAAGAGCACGTTGCTGCGGATGATGAACCGTCAGGAACGCCCCGAAAAGGGCTCGGTGTGGGTCGCCGGGCGCAACATCAACGAGATGTCCGACAGCAAGGTGCCGCACCTGCGTCGAAACATCGGCAACATCTTCCAGGACTACAAGCTGCTACCCAACCGCACGGTGCACGAGAACGTGGCGTTTGCCCTCGAGGTGATCGGGCGGCCCAAGCACGTGATCCGCCAGCAGGTGCCGGCAGTGCTCGACCTGGTCGGCCTGTCGGGCAAACAGGAGCGCTTCCCGCACCAGCTCAGTGGCGGCGAGCAACAGCGCGTGTCGATTGCCCGAGCGTTCGTCAACCGCCCGCTGATCCTGCTGGCCGACGAGCCCACCGGCAACCTCGACCCTGCGACCGGCGAGGGCATCATGCGCTTGCTGGATCGCATCAACAAGACTGGAACCACTGTGGTGATGGCTACGCACGATCAACGGATCGTCAACATGATGCGCAAGCGCGTGATTCAACTCGACCGCGGCATCATCGTGCGCGACCAGGCCAGGGGCGTGTACGAATGATCTCTCGCCTGCGCTACACATTGCGCGAGATGTGGGCGAGCCTCACCCGCAACCTCACGCTCACAGTCGCCGCCGTGATCACCTCGATGGTGTCGCTGTTCCTGTTCGGCATGACCCTGCTGATCCAGCAAGCGTTCGACAACCAGCTCAGCCAGTGGACCGGCGGCGTCAAGATGATCGTCTACGTCAAGAACGGTGCGCAGGCCGATGCGGTCACCAGGGTTCAAGAAGCGCTGGAGAGCCGTCCGGAGATCATCAGAAACGTCGAGTACTGCTCGGTCGATTGCTCGCTCGCCCAGGCGCAAAAGCTGTTCGCGGCCGATCCCGAGTCGCTGCGATTCCTGTCGGCCGACAACATCCCGTCGTACTTCAGCGTCGAACCGGTCGACAAGGACAGCATCGAACAGTTGAAGAGCATCCGCGAGTCGTTCGTGGCGATGCCCGGAGTCCTGCGCGCCGATTTCCCGTCCGACCAGATCACGGTGCTGGGCAAGCTCAAATCGTTCTTCGGTGTACGAACGTACGTGATGTCGGGCGTGTTGTTGTTCGCCTCGATCCTGTTGATCTGGAACACGATCCGCACCGCCATGTTTGCGCGCCGGCGCGAAATCGAGGTGATGAAGTTGGTGGGCGCAACCAACTGGTTCATCCGACTGCCCTTCATGCTGGAGGGCCTGCTGCAGGGTTTGGCCGGTGCAGCCTTGGGCAGCGTGCTGTTGTTGGCGGGCAACGCCGACTGGACATCGGGTGTCCGCAAGTTCCCCACCAACGCAGGACTCGGTGGATTTGTCGTGACCGACGGCTACCCGATCAGGGTTGTGATCTTCATGGTGCTGCTCGGTGCGTTCGTCGGTGCGGTCGGTTCCGCAACCGCCGCCAGTCGCTTCCTCGACGTCTGAGCGGGTTAGCTTCGGCGCGGATGGACTACTCGGACATTCTCTACGATGTCGACGGCCACGTCGCCACTATCACGCTGAACCGGCCCGCACAGCTCAACGCCTTCACCAATGCAATGGTGCGCGAGATGATCGATGCCTTTGGTCGTGCCGACGCTGACGACGACGTGCGTGCGGTGATCGTGACCGGAGCCGGGCGCGGCTTCTGTGCGGGGGCGGATCTATCGGCCGGAGCAGACACGTTCGCCAAGGGCGGCAGCGACGTGCAGACCCCCGACGGCGTCGTGCGCGATGGAGGTGGAATGGTGTCGTTGCGGATCTTCGAGAGCAACAAGCCCGTCATCGCCGCGATCAACGGTCCGGCTGTGGGCGTGGGCATCACGATGACCTTGCCGATGGACTTTCGCCTGGCCAGCACCTCGGCGAAGATCGGGTTCGTCTTCTCCCGGCGCGGCATCGTCCCCGAAGCTTGCTCATCGTGGTTCCTGCCGCGGCTGGTCGGCATCAGCCAGGCGGCGGAGTGGTGCTTCAGCGGCCGTGTCTTCACCGCGGAGGAGGCATTGGCAGGTGGCTTGATCAGAAGCATTCACGATCCCGACGATCTGCTGCCCGCAGCGCGATCCATTGCCGCAGAGATAGTCGAGAACACATCGCCGGTCAGCGTGGCGCTGACGCGACGGATGCTGTGGACGATGCTGACAGCGGATCATCCGATGGAAGCGCACCGCGTCGATTCACGAGGTATCCAGCTGCGCGGGCGCAGCGCCGATGTGCGCGAAGGCGTCGAAAGCTTCCTGGCCAAGCGCCCTGCGATGTTTCCCGATCGGGTCAGCGACGGGCTGCCCGACGTGTTTCCCGAGCCGGTGACCAGAAAGTTCTCGTAAAGCCGACCGCTCTGTGTGCCGATGTGACAAGTGCGACGGTACGCAAACGGGTCCTCACCGACTCGTATCCATCGTGACGGGCAACTCGGACAAGGACGGGAAACGACATGAACACAACAGCGATTCGGCTTCGGGGCGGCGATGTGATCGAGCTCGAGATTGATGGCGACATCTTCTCGGCATTGGTCCTGCTGGCCAACAGTGAGACCGTGATCTTCGATCTCTGCGACGGCAACATGCCGTGCGTGGCGCGCCAGGAAGACCTCGCCAACGTGCGCGTCTTCGACGGTCTTGCGGCCTGACTACCGATAGCCTCGGCGGTCGATGACCGACCCTGCCGAGGCAAACCTGTACGACGCCGTCGGCGGGATGCCGTTCTTCGAGCGGCTGGTCGACGCGTTCTACATGGGGGTGGCGAGCGACGAGGTCCTGTTGCCCCTCTACCCCGAGGCGCCGGATCTGCGCGGCGCTCGCCACCGCCTCACCTTGTTCCTTGCTCAGTACTGGGGTGGCCCGACGACCTACAACGACGAGCGCGGCCACCCGAGGCTGCGAATGCGCCACATGCCGTTCACGATCGGGCCTGCGCAGCGCGATCACTGGCTGACCCACATGGGGGCGGCCGTCGCGGTGTGCGCGCCGACGGCGGCGATCGCCGAGCGATTGATGGCCTACTTCGTGCCAGCGGCCGAACAGATGCGCAACGACACCGGGCTGCCGATCTCGTCAGCCAGTCAACCACGGCCCAATCAACCACGAAACGCGTAGCAGGCCACGGCCGTTGCTGCGGCCGCATTCAGCGAGTCGACGCCATTGGCCATGGGAATCCGGGCTCGACAGGTGCTGGCCGCAAGCGATTCGGCAGACAGCCCGATGCGCTCGGACCCGATCACGACCGCCATTTTCGCGGTGATGGGGATAGACCCGATGTCGTCGGCATCTGCAGCCGGCGTGAGCGCGCACACCGCGAATCCACGGTCGGCAAGACGTTGCAGC
Source organism: Ilumatobacteraceae bacterium (assembly GCA_031412355.1). Classification (GTDB taxonomy): domain Bacteria; phylum Actinomycetota; class Acidimicrobiia; order Acidimicrobiales; family Ilumatobacteraceae; genus JAENVT01. Next base: position 6,409 of record JANOCR010000083.1, read on the forward strand.
TCGACCGACAGTAGGGCGGTGCGCGCCGCAGGGAAGGCGATCGCTTGGCCCATCGACACGCGCAGTGATCGCCGTGACAACGGATCGGCGCTGGTCGAATCAAAGATCATCCCGTCCCAACCGAACGCCACGGCGTTGCGCACGATCGAGCCGATGTTGATCGGGTTGTCTACGGCCTCGACGACGATCAGGCGGGTTGCTCGCGTCGCCAACTGCTGCGCCGACGGCCGGGGAGGCCGGGCGAACAGGGCGACGATGCCCTGCGGCACACCCAGTTGGGTGACCATGGCCCGCACATTGTCTCCGCCGCCGTAGACGGGCACGCCCACCGGAACCCGGTCAACCACGCCGGGCGGTTTGGCCGCATCGACCAGGACAGCTACAGCGGTGCAACCAGCATCGATTGCCCGCTCGACGACCAGGTCGCCTTCGGCCATGAACAGCCCATCGCCGTCGTCGCTGCGTCGCTGGCGCCGATTGGTCAGGCCACGCTCGTTGCGCCGGAAGCAGGCCAGCCTGGGGTCGTCGGCGTCGTGGATCAGGATCACGTCAGAAGTGCCACGTGAATTCGCTCCAGTCGGGGTCACGCTTTTCGATGAACGAAGCTCGGCCTTCCTCGGCCTCGTCGCCGGCGTACGCCAGGCGTGTCGCCTCGCCGGCAAACACCTGCTGCCCAACCAACCCGTCGTCGATCAGGTTGAACGCGAACTTCAGCATGCGCTGCGCCGTGGGACTCTTGCCATTGATCTCCTTGGCCCACTGCAGCGCTGTGGGCTCGAGTTCGGCGTGCGGCACGACAGCGTTGACCATCCCCATGCGATGCGCATCGACCGCCGAGTACTCGCGGCCGAGGAAGAAGATCTCGCGGGCAAACTTCTGGCCGACCTGGCGTGCCAGGTACGCGCTGCCGAATCCACCGTCGAAGCTGCCGACGTCGGAGTCGGTCTGCTTGAACCTGGCGTGCTCGGCACTGGCAAGAGTGAGGTCACACACGACGTGCAGGCTGTGTCCGCCGCCCGCGGCCCAGCCGGCCACGACGCAGACAACGATCTTGGGCATGAACCGGATCAATCGCTGCACCTCGAGGATGTGCAGACGCCCGGCGCGGCCGGGCTCGATGGATTCCCGGCCGTCACCACTGGCGTACTTGTAGCCGTCGCGCCCGCGAATCCGTTGGTCCCCACCGCTGCAGAAGGCCCAGCCGCCGTCCTTGGGGGAGGGACCGTTGCCGGTCAACAGCACACATCCGACGTCGGTGGTCATCCGCGCGTGGTCCAAGGCGGTGTACAGCTCGTCGACCGTGCGCGGTCGGAACGCGTTGCGAACCTCCGGCCGATTGAAGGCGACGCGTACCGTGCCGTGATCTACAGCGCGGTGGTAAGTGATGTCGTCGAAGGTGAAGCCGGGTACTTCGCGCCACGCTGTCGAATCGAACAAGTCGGAGACCATGGACTCCATTGTGCTGTATCGGGCACTGCTACGTTCAGCCCGTGAATGGCTTGCAGATCTTCGGTGTGCCGGGCATCCCCGAGATCGTCGAGGGCACGGATCTTGCGGCCACGATCGTCGATGCGGCGGCGGCCGCCGGCAAAGCACTCGCCGACGGCGACATCGTCGTCGTCACATCGAAGATCGTGTCGAAGTCCGAGGGCCGCACGGTGGAGCTGGCCGATGTCGATCCGTCACCGTTTGCCTTCGAGTGGTCGAAGCAGTGGGACAAGGACCCCGCGGTCACCGAGATCGTGTTGCGCGAGGCGAAGCGCATCGTGCGCCAAGTCGGCCCGGTCCTGATCACCGAAACGCACTACGGTTTCGTCTGTGCCAACAGTGGCGTCGATCAGTCGTCGAGCGGTGCTCACGGGCGCGTGGTGGTGCTGCCGACCGATCCCGACGCGTCGGCCCGGCGCGTACGGGCGGGCCTGCGCCAGCTAGGCGTCGACGTGGCTGTGATCATCTCCGACACGTTCGGTCGAGCGTGGCGCGAGGGCCAGACCGACATCGCCATCGGCATCGCCGGCATGCAGCCGATCCACAGCTACATCGGTCAGTTCGATCCGCACGGGCACGAGTTCAGGGTGCAGGCCGTCTGTACGGCCGACGAGTTGGCCGGCGCAGCGGAACTCGTCAAGGGCAACATCTCACGCATGCCCGTCGGGGTCATCCGCGGGTATGTCTGGGAGGCCGATGACGCCGCAACAATCGCTCCTGTACTGCGCGACCAGAGCCGCGATCTGTTCAGATAGGCGCATGAGCCAACAGATCTCCGTCGAGCGAACGATCCATGCGGAAGCCGGCGAGCTCTACGACCTCGTCAGTGATCTCCCGCGGATGGGGGAGTGGTCTCCCGAGAACACGGGCGGCCGCTGGGTCAATGGTGCCTCAGGCCCGGTCGTGGGCGCTCGCTTCAAGGGATCGAACCGGTCGGGATGGCGTAAGTGGAACACCGACGTCGTGGTGACGGAGGCCGAACCCGGCAGGCGCTTCAGCTTCGACGTGACGCTCGGTCCGTTCAAGGTGTCCAATTGGGACTATCGGTTCGAACAGGACGGCAGCATGACGTCGGTCGTCGAGACGTGGACCGACCACCGCATCCCGGTGCTCGGCGAGATCGCAAGCTGGATGGTGGGCGTGCGCGACCGCACGGGCTCGAACCGCCGGAGCATGGAGGCGACATTGGGCAAGCTCGCTGCCGCAGTCGAATCGTGAGCCACTGACTGTTGGGCTGACTATCGAGGCAACTTCGAGTACTCGACGGCGATGTCTGCGGCAGTTGCAGCGTTTCGCTTGATCAGCGAGATGTTGGCCGTCAGGCTTCGTCCGCCTGTCTGCTCGACGATCCTTGACAGCAGGAACGGGGTCACTGCCTGGCCGACGATTCCCTGGCTCGACAGCTCGGCGAGGGCCTCGGCGATGACACTGTCGAGCTCGTCGGCAGGTATCTCGTCGTCTGGCGAAATCGGGTTGGCGATGCAGATGCCGCGCCGCATGTTCAAGCTCCGCCACGTGGCGTCGAGCACCGCTGCTGCCTGCGATGGGGTATCGACGCGGTGAGGCGCAGGCTGTCCGCTCGACCGGCTGTAGAACGCCGGAAACTCGTCGCTGCCCACGACCACGACAGGAACCCCGACAGTCTCGAGGTACTCCAGAGTGAGGGCGATGTCGAGGATCGATTTCACGCCAGCGCAGACGACCGCGACAGGCGTGCTGGCCAACTCGGTCAGGTCGGCAGAGATGTCGAAGGTCGTCGATGCACCGCGGTGTACGCCGCCGATGCCGCCCGTGGCGAAAACATGGATTCCTGCGAGCGCGGCGAGGTGCATCGTCGCGGCGACCGTTGTTGCACCGGTTGCCCTGGCCGCCACCAGCCAGGGCAGGTCGCGAGTCGTTGCCTTGTGCACATCGGATCGGCTGGCCAGCGACTCGATCTCGCCGTGGTCGATACCGACCCGGCACACGCCGTCGATGACAGCGATCGTCGCAGGCATCGCGCCGCGATCGGTGACGATCGATTCGACGGCTGCAGCCATCTCGATGTTCTGTGGATAGGGCATTCCATGGCTGATGATCGTTGACTCCAAGGCGACAACCGGCCGGCCATCGCGCACCGCTTGTCGGACTTCGTCACCGACACTGACAACCATTGGCCGGTCAGGATCCCTGAGTGTTGCCGGTGATCCCACAGTTGGTGCCGATGTAGCTCTGGAAGCGGTCCTGTGCGTCGGTGTAGTCGGTGCTGGAGAACGTGTCGCTGAGCGTCGCGAACTCGGGCAGGTCGATCATCGTCACGACGTCGTAGCCGTTGCTCTTGACCAGCGCGAGTAGCTGCTGGGCTGCAGTGTTCATGACCTCGACGTCTGCGCTGATCTCAGAGGGTGCCACCGCTGTCATCGCTGCAAACTTCGCCGCGAAGTCTTCGACGGATGGCTGTACCTGGTCGGGCGAGGGCGCCTCTTCGAGGTTGAACAGCTCCTGCTGCGTATCCGCGGCAACCTTCGCCGCCTCGGCTGCCGAGCAGAATTCTGTCCCCGACGCTGAACCACCGCCGTCGTCGTCGCTACATGCCACCAATGTCACCATGATCAAACCCGCTACCGCCAGGTACGTGCGATTCACACAGCCTCCTCGTCCCGACGCAATGGTATCGCCGGATTGATCGTCCGGTAGGCCACACTGTTCGTCGATGAGCGCGGCAGCCAACGAACAGATCCGAATGACCCGCGATGGATCGACCGCCACCATCTGGCTCGATCGACCCGACAAGCGCAACGCCATGAGCTACTCCATGTGGACCGGTTTGGAGGACATTGCTACGCGGCTCGGCACCGATCCGGACGTACGAGTGGTGGTGTTGCGAGGAGCCGGCGAGCACTTCTGCGCGGGAGCGGACATCACCGAGCTTGGCGTCCAGCGCGGCAGCGACGAGCGATCGTTCTCCGATGTCAACATGGCGGCCGAGGCGGCGTTGGCGGCCTTGCCCAAGCCGACGATCGCCTTTGTGTCGGGTGACTGCATCGGTGGAGGATGCGCGCTCGCCATTGACTGCGATGTCCGCATCGCCACGGACAACGCTCGCTTCGGGATCACACCGGCCAAGCTCGGCATCGTCTATCCCAGTGCCTCGCTGGAGCGGGTCACGCACCTGCTGGGCCCCGGGGTGACGAAGAGGATGCTGTTCATGGGCGAACTGTTGACCGCGCACGAGGCCCACCGCGTCGGCCTGGTCGACGAGATCTTGATTACCGCCGAAGCCGAGAGTCGGCTTGCTACGTTGACCGGCGTGCTGGCCGCCCGCTCGTTGTTGACCCAGGCAGCGACCAAGTCGATGGTTGCCGAAGTCATGACCCACGGGCAGGTTCGAGAGGCCGTTCAGCAGCATTGGCACAACGTTGCGGCAGCCGCGAGCGATGGTACTGAAGGCATAGCGGCGTTCGTCGAGAAGCGTGCGCCCCGGTTCACGTGGTCGGGATCCGATGGCGACTAGGGCGGCTCGGCGGGTCGAACGGGCTCTGCCATGGCCCGCGTTGGCGCTGGCAGTGGTGGCCATCGCGTTCTTCGCGCTGCCTCTGATCGGGTTGTTGAATCGGGCTCCGTGGAGCGACGTCGGCACGATCCTGGGCAGCGCCGACGTTCGTCAGGCGCTGAAGTTGTCGCTGATCTGCAGCCTGTTCGCGACGGCTCTGTCGGTGGTGTTCGGGCTGCCGCTTGCGTGGTTGCTGGCGCGCCGCCGCTTCGTCGGACGCTCGGTTGTACGTGCCCTGTGCACATTGTCGATGGTGCTGCCGCCCGTGGTGGGCGGTGTGGCGTTGTTGTACGCCTTGGGACGTCGGGGTCTGTTCGGGCAGTGGCTCGATCGATGGTTCGATGTGCGGCTGCCCTTCACCTCGGCCGGCGTGGTCATCGCCCAGACGTTCGTGGCCATGCCGTTCTTCGTCGTCACAGTCGAAGCAGCGCTACGTCAGGCGGACTCCGGCCATGACGATGCAGCGCGGACCCTGGGTGCCAGCAGTTGGTACTCGTTCCGGCGGGTCACGCTGCCCGCCGTCCGTTCGGCCTTGATCGCGGGCGCGGTGTTGTCGTGGGCCCGTGCGTTCGGCGAGTTCGGCGCAACGATCATGTTCGCGGGCAGCTTTCCCGGCCGGACCCAGACCCTGCCGCTGTCCGTCTATCTCGTCCTCGACACCGATCCGCAGCAGGCCATCGTGATCGCCCTGCTAATGGTCGCTGTCTCATTTGCTGTTCTCGTCGCGTTGCGCGACCGATGGTTGGGTGGGGGAGAGCGGGCCACGTGACACTGCGAGCCCACATCGTGGTCGCACGCGGGTCGCTGAACCTCGACGTGTGGCTCAACGCTTCGCCGGGCGAGGTCGTGGCGCTGCTCGGCCCCAACGGTGCCGGCAAGACCACGATCCTGCGCTGCCTCGCCGGTCTGCTGGCGATCGAGCGCGGCTCGATCGAGGTGCTCGGCGCGACGCTTGACGATCCGTCTGACGGCACTTTTGTGCCTGCGGAGCAACGATCGTGTGGCGTGATGTTTCAGCAGTACCTGCTCTTCCCACACATGTCGGTGCTCGAGAACGTGGCGTTCGGCTTGAGAGCCCGCGGTGTCGACAAATCGGCTGCACACGACCAGGCCAGGGCATGGCTCGAACGGGTTGGCAGCAAAGGGCTCGAACGGTCGCGTCCTGGCCAACTCTCCGGTGGCCAGGCGCAGCGGGTCGCGTTAGCGCGAGCGCTTGCGCCGGACCCGAACATGCTGCTTCTCGACGAACCGTTGGCTGCCCTCGATGCGGCGACCAAGGTCGAGGTACGCCGCGAGTTGCGGCAGCATCTGGCCGGGTTCGAGGGCTCGGCAGTGCTGGTGACGCACGATCCGGTCGACGCCTACACGCTGGCCGACCGAGTCGTGATCGTCGAACAGGGCCACGTCGTGCAGGACGGGACGTTCGTCGAGATAGCCGCCCATCCCCGATCGGCGTACGTTGCGGAACTGGTCGGCGTCAACTTGCTGACCGGGTCGATGTTGGGCGGCGGCATGTTCGCCGTCGATGGCGGCGCAACCTTGGTCGTTGCGGCCGCCGACGTCGATGGCGCCGCCATCGCGGTCATTCGTCCGCAGTCGGTGTCGTTGCACGGCACAAAGCCGGAAGGCAGCCCACGCAACACCTGGATGGCAACGGTGATCGATGTCGACCATCGTGCCGACCGGGTCCGCGTGCGTCTGCAGGGCCCGATCCAGTTGACGGCGGAGATCACCTCGTCTGCAGCCGACGCACTGCGGATCAAGGTCGGCCTGCAGCTGTGGGCCGCAGTGAAGGCGACCGAGATCGCCGTAACCCTGAACTAGCGGGACCGGGACCTGGCGGCGGGTCTGGCAAGATCTCTGCATGCCGAGGATCGAGGATGTTGCGACGTGACGAACGTGATCGAGAAGGTTGGTGTGGTCGGCTGTGGGCTTATGGGCTCCGGCATTGCCGAGGTGTCGGCTCGCGCGGGACTGGACGTGATCGTTACCGAGAGCTCGCCGGCCGCGGCCGAAGCGGGCATGGCCCGCGTCGCCAATTCGTTGAAGCGCGCAGTGACCTCGGGTCGTCTCTCGGAGGCGGATCACGACGCGACGTGGAAGCGGATGTCGTTCGGTCACGAGCTGCAGCCGCTGAGCGACTGCGATCTCGTGATCGAGGCCGTCGCCGAAGACGAGCCGATGAAGATCGACGTGTTCTCACGGCTCGACGCGCTGTGCAAACCCGATGCGGTGCTGGCGTCGAACACGTCGAGCATCCCGATCATGAAGTTGGCCAGGGCCACCAAGCGCGAGTCCCAGGTGATCGGCATCCACTTCTTCAATCCCGTGCCGGTGCTGCCGCTCGTCGAATTGGTCACGTCGCTGCTCACATCGCCCGAGACGGCGAGCGACATGGAGCAGTTCGCCAGCGGCACGCTGGGCAAGACGGTGATCCGCTCGCGCGACCGCGCCGGGTTCATCGTCAACTCGCTGCTGATCCCGTACATCCTCGCGGCAATACGCATGCTCGAGTCCGGGTTCGCCACGGCCGACGACATCGACACCGGAATGGTCAAGGGTTGTGCGCATCCGATGGGTCCGCTTCGATTGGCGGACCTGATCGGTCTCGACACGGTGCAGGCCGTCGCTGAATCGCTCTACAGCGAGTTCAAAGAGCAGCTGTACACACCCCCTTCGCTGCTGCTGCGAATGGTCGAAGCGGGGTTGCTCGGCCGCAAGGCCGGGCGCGGCTTCTATGAGTACTGAGCGCGACAGCCGGCTGCAATGGATCTATGCGTCGCGCGGCGAACAGCAACTACGCGAGCGCTACGACGTGTGGGCCGCCGACTACGACGACGATCTCGACGATCTGCAATGGGGCGCTCCGCAAGTCGGTGCCGAGCGCTGCGCGCACTTCGCCAAGCCGGGCCGCGAGATCCTCGACGCCGGATGCGGCACGGGTCTGGTCGGTGTGTCGCTGGCCGCTCTCGGTCACACCGGCCTCGTGGGGTTCGACCTGTCGACCGGAATGCTCGAACGCAGCGCGGCGCGGGGCGTGTATACCGAGTTGCACCAGGGCTCGTTGCTCGATCGCCTGCCGTTCGACGACGGGCGATTCGGGTCGGTGGTGTCCGTCGGCGTCTTCACGCTCGGCCATGTCGAGGGCTCGGCGTTTGCCGAACTCGCACGCGTCACCTCACCAGGCGGGCACGTGTCGATCACCTTTCGCGACGACGCCGTCGACCACCTCGGCTATCGCGCCGAGCAACAGCGCCTGATCGACTCGGGCGTCTGGGAACTGGTCGATCTCACCGAGCCGATGGCGATGATTCGTGAGGACGGCGAAGACATCATGTTGCGGTTGTGGACCTGGCGCGTGACGTAGTCGTCGGCCGGGTGTGGATCACTACGATCAGGGGATGGTCTTGACGACGCCGTTTCACGAGCGCCTGGCCCCGTTGAACCAGACCCAGCTGTGGTCGCACTGGTCGGGGTATCTGTCGGCGGTGAAGTACCAGATGTCCGACAAGTTCGAGTACTTCGCGGTCCGCAACTCAGCAGGCCTGATCGATACGTCGCCCCTTTACAAGTACAGAATTGGCGGTCGCGACGCCCTCAAGTTCCTCGGTGGTGTGCTGGCACGCGACATTGGTGCATGCCGCGACGGCCAGGCGCAGTACACCTTGTGGTGCGACGAGCGCGGCTACGTCGTCGAAGACGGGGTGGTGATCCGGTTCGCCGCCGACGACTTCATCCTCACATCGGCAGAACCGAACCTGGCGTACTTCCGAAACCTCATCGGCTACGACCAGGTCGAGATCACCGACGTGTCCGCCGACTACGCAGCGCTGGCTGTGCAGGGCCCGCGGTCTCGCGAGATCCTCGCGGCATTGGATCCGCAGATCGCCACACTGGGGTTCTTTCACCACGGTCCGGCCAAGATCGGCAACGTTCCGGTTCACGTCTCACGCACCGGGTACACCGGCGATCTCGGGTACGAGCTGTGGGTCGGCGGCGAGGGTGCGATCGAGGTGTGGGACACACTGCAGGCGGCATGCAGCGGTCGTGGCGTGTTGCCGGTTGGACAGAGTGCGCTGCTGATGACGCGTATCGAGGCCGGCCTCGTGTTGATCGGTGTCGACTTCCACTCCAGCAGGTTCGCCTTCAACGATCATGAATGTTCGACACCGGCCGAGCTCGGTTTCACCTGGATGTTCCGCGATCTGGCCGCCTCCACGCGACGATTCATCGGCCGCGCCGCGATCGAACGAGAGCTGGCCGACAAGACGTCGCGATGGAAGATGGTCGGGCTGATCGTCGATTGGCGCGAGTGGGATCGGCACTACGGTGAGGCCGGTTTGATCCCACCAAAGGACGAAACGCCGGTCGTGTACGAGATGATGCTGTACGACGACGATGGTGAACGGGTCGGGTACACGACCAGCTTCATGTACTCGCCCATGCTGCAACGCCACATCGCCATGGCCAAGGTTCAACCGGATCTGGCGAAACCGGGCGCGAAGGTCAACCTCGAGATCACTATCAACCATCGATATCACACCGTTGCGGCGGTGGTCGCCAGGCCACCGCTGTTCAACCCGCCCAGAAAGACAGCCTGACACCCATGCCTGCCAAGAGTTCCTTCGACGCGATCGTCATCGGTGGCGGCCACAACGGCTTGGTCAACGGGGCCTATCTTGCGAAGTCGGGTCTGCGCACATTGATCATCGAACGACGTCACATCGTCGGGGGCGCGGCCATCACCGAAGAGTTGATCCCGGGCTTCCACTTCACCACGTTCTCGTACGCGCTCAGCCTGCTGCGACCCGACATCATCCACGACCTCGAGCTGACTCAGCACGGCTTCATGCCGATCCAGATGCCGTCGGCGTTCGCGCCGATGGAGAACGGTGATTACCTGCTGATGGGCACCGATCGCAACGAGAACCTGAAGGAGATCGCCCGTCACTCCAAGCATGACGCGGACGCGATGGACCAGTACGAGTACGACATGGCCCAGGTCTGTCAGGCGTTGAAGCCGCTCGTCGACTCGGCGCCACCGAACCTGTTCGGCAACGACCCCGCCGACGCGCTGCAGCTGGCCGACCTGGCCCGGCGGATGAAGGCGTTGCCGGCCCGGGTGCTGCAGAACTGCATCCGGCTGCTCACCGGCAGCTCGGCCGACTTCCTCGACGACTACTTCGACAGCGACATCATCAAGGGTTGGCTGTCGTCGTCGAGCATCATCGGCAGCAAGGTCGGCCCGCGCTCGCAAGGGTCTGGCCTGGTGTTGCTGTTCCACAATCTTGGCGAGCACGACGGCCACTTCGGCTCGTGGGCGTTCCACAAAGGTGGTAACGGCGGATTCACCCAGGTGCTGGCACGCGCCGCCCAGGCGTTCGGCGCCGAGATCGTCGTCGACACGCCCGTCAGTCACGTGATCACCGCCAACGGCCGTGTCACCGGTGTGGCGCTCGAGGACGGCACCGAGCTGAAGTCCAAAGTCGTGATCAGCTCGCTCGATCCGCGCCGTACGTTCACGCAGTTGGTCGATCCCGCCGATCTGCCCACGGACCTCAACGACAGCATCCGGCGGTTCCGCTTCCAGGGCACGTCGGCCAAGGTCAACTTCGCGCTCGACGACGCGCCGCGCTATCCGGCGCTGGGTGATCGCACCGATCAGTTCCGCGGTTTCACCAACATCGGACCATCGATGGACTACCTCGAGCGGGCCTACGACGATGCCAAGTATGGGTGGTACAGCAAGCGCCCGTACATCGACGCCTGCATCCAATCGTTGGTAGACCCCGACATGGCCCCGCCCGGCAAGCACGTGATGTCGTGCTTCATCCAGTACGCGCCCTACCAGTTGAAAGGCAGTGACTGGGACACCGAACGACAGGCGTTCGGCGACACCGTGCAGGCAACCATCGAGTCGTTCCTCCCCGGCTTCGGGGATCTGGTCCTGCATCGCGAAGTCGTTACACCTCTCGACATCGAGCGCGTGGTCGGTCTCAGCGAGGGCAACATCTTCGCCGGCGAGTTCCTGGCGCCGCAGATGTACTTCTTCCGCCCCGCGCCCGGTTGGAACCAGTACCGAACACCCATCGACGGCTACTACCAGTGCGGTTCGGGCACCCACCCGGGTGGCTGTGTGTCGGGCGGTCCGGGCAAGTTGGCCGCGCAACAGATCATCGGTGATCTGGCCCGCAGGGGTTAAGGAGCACAGCTGAGCGATGGCCTGCTCGTATCAGGTCTGATCTTGATTGGTCACTCGCTTTCGAGCTGTGAGTCGGATCGCGCGCCGGATTCGACACCCGACTCACACCGGCTCGAGCGGCGGTCGACTGTGAGCCCGATCACGCGTCGGGCGTCAATATCGGACTCACACTCGGTCACCCCGTCGCGTTTCGTCACTGACGATTCGGCAGGGCCCTGCGTTCGCCAGGCACGAACCGCCGTGGTGATCGCTGAGCGACGTCAAGGTACGGTTCGGCGGTCGAACGGGGATTGAGATGACCGACAACGATCCAACGGAGCCGAAGTCTGCCGACCTGGGCAAGGCCGAACCTTTCCGATTCTTCGACAACCGCGAGAAGTACCTGCTGTTCGTCATGACGACAAGCGAGAAGGCCGAGGTCGCGGCGCGTATCGGCCGCGAGCTCGGCCACATCGTGCCCCGTCCGCCGGCGCTGCGCGTGTTCGACGCCGGCACAGGCAACGGGATGGTGTTGAGCCAGGTGCTGCGCGACCTGCACCGCCGCATGCCGACCGTTCCGTTCTTCGTGGTCGGCAAGGAAGTCAGCATGGAAGACACTCGCCTGACATTGGCGACGTTGCCCGACCGGCTCGCCGAGCATCCGCAGTCGGTCGTGGTGTTGACCAACATGTTCTACGCCGAGGCGCCGACGTTGTTCCCGAAGGCCTCCGAGTTCCACGACAAGGTGCGCTGGATCGACGTTGCGCTGCAGGGCAACAGTGCCCATGAGTTCTTCCAACAGATCCACGAGCTCGACGATCACCTCACCCAGGGGTGGCAGACGGCGTCGAGCCAGAAGACCGGCAACCCGGTGTACGTCACGCCGTCGGTGATGGTGCTGTACCGCGACGACCATTCCTTTGCCATGAACGATCTGATCCCACGCCCTACCGGCTGCCCACAACCGTTCCAGTACGACCTCGTGCTGGCGGCCCAGCCGTACCGCAGCCGTACCTCGCCCGAGACCAAGGTGAAGAACGTGCTGGCCCCGCTGGCCAAGGCGCTCGCCCCGGGCGGCCGGTTGGTCGTCGTGCAATCGACCGGTCACGATCCTGGCATGGAGGTAATCCGTCGGATCTGGCCGGCAGAGGACCCGTTCGCGACGCCGCGCCACAAACTGATCAAAGAGCTCGATACTCAGTTGAACGGCGAGGGCGCGCCCGGGTTCGGGTTCGAGGGCACCAGCGATGCGGCGTCACTGTTCACCTATCACCTCCACGCCATGCCGAACGAGGTGTCGAACCGCATCAGCACCTCGACCACTATGGCAGCGTGGAATGCAGCGGTTTACGTGGCTCAGATCGAAGACGAGCGCATCGCCGACGTGTTGATGGAAGGCAAGTACCTCGAGGCAACGTCCGAGGTCGTGCTGAAGCACGGCGGGCTCTGGTTTCAGGACGAGTCGTTCGTCGTGGTACGCCATGTGTCGTGAATCCGCAAGACCAGGTCGTTGCCCATCTTCGCCAGCTCGGTGTCGATCACGAGATCATTCCGTGCGATCCCGCACTCGCTGACACGGCCGCGTTCTGCGAGGCGTACGGCTACTCGCCCGACGACTCGGCCAACACGATCATCGTGGTCGGCAAGGGCGAGACGCCGCGTCCGGTGGCCTGCGTCGTGCTGGCAACGACGCGCCTCGATGTCAACGGTGTCGTTCGACGACGACTCGAAGTCCGCAAGGCTTCGTTTGCGTCTGCGGAGGAAACGATGCTGCTCACCGGGATGGAGATCGGTGGCGTCACGGCCTTTGCGTTGCCTGCAGAGTTGCCCCTGTGGATCGACGTAGCGGTCATGGCTCGACCGCGGATCATCCTCGGTGGTGGGAGTCGGGCGATCAAGGTGCTGACGCCGCCGGCGACGCTGGCGATGCTCGACAACGCAACGGTGATCGAAGATCTCGCCCGCCCTCGCGAATGAACGCCCAACTGATGGTGACCGCCGACGACAGCACAGGCGCGACGGAAGCTGCGGCGGCGTGTGCAGATGCCGGCTGGGGCGTCGAGGTGGTTCCGTTCACCGACGTATCGTCGACCGCGGAGTGCGTGGTGGTCGACCTGCGGTCGCGTCACGTGCCACCGTTGGAGGCTCGGCGCCGGATCATCGCCACGGCGCCCGACGTCCGCCACGTACACAAGATCGACTCCACGCTGCGCGGCAACTGGGCGGCGGAGCTGGTGGCGTTCGTCGAGATCGGCCGGCGAGTGCTGCTGATCCCCTCGCATCCACCGCTCGGTCGGGTTTGTGTGGGGGGAGTCGTGCTGGTCAACGGCGTCCCCGTGGCCGAGACCGAGCACGGCAACGATCCGCGGTTGCCGGTGCGCACCAGCCGGCCCGGCGACTCGCTGGCCGGTGCCAAGCTCGCTGGGGCCAGCGACGTGGCCGCCTGGCTCGCGGCCCCGGACCGGGCAGTTGCCATCGCCGACGCCGCCACACTCGACGACATCGATCAACTCGTCGCCGCTGCGCAAGGTGCAGCCGACGTCGTGATCGCCGGGCCTGCCTCCGTGATCGGCGCTGTGGCGCGGGCGTGGTCGCCACGGGTCATGTCGCGGCTGCCGCGTCCTTGGCTGCCGACACCGATCGTTGCCGTGTGTGCCAGCTTGCACTCTGCGAGCCGCGCCCAGATGGCAGCGCTCGGCGTCGCAGATCTCGGCGTGGAGGTTGTGATGTCGCCCGACGATCGTGCGGGAGATGCCGACACCATCGCCACAGACGTGGCTCGTCGCGCCCACCGATTGGTCGGTGAGTTGCGGGCACGCAGTGTGATCCTGGTCGGCGGCGATACCGCGGCGGCCTTCATCGGCGACGCCCGGGTTGCCGTGTTCGGCTCGGTCGGGGTCGGCATCAGCCTCGGCGAGGCAATGCTCGCCAGCAGGCGGCTGCGACTGGCCTGCAAACCCGGCGGGTTCGGCACAGCCAATACGCTGGTGGACCTGGTGACGAGAGGAACGCAGACATGACGTCGACACTGCCGATGGCGATCACCATGGGCGATGCCTCCGGTGTTGGTCCCGAGATCGTGCTGCGCCGCGCCGCCGACGGAGCATTCGCCGCCGATCCGGTCGTGGTCTACGGCGACCTCGGAGTCCTGCGACGCGGCGCCGAACTGCTGGGTGTCGATCCCGAGATCGAATCCATCGACGATCCCGGGCAGTGGCGCCCCGGCCCTCTGCAGGTGATGGATGCCGGCCTGTTGCAAGCCACCGATCATCATCCCGGCGAGATCGACGCGGCCACGGGCGCGGCCGCTCGTCAGTATGTGCTCGCCGCGACCCGCGACGCGCTCGCCGGTAGCGTCGCCGGCCTGGTGACGATGCCGATGAACAAGGAAGCGACGCAGCTCACCGATCCCGAATTCGTCGGCCACACCGAACTGATCGCCGCGGCGTGCGGCGTGCAGCGGTTCACGATGATGCTGACGGCGGGGGATCTGGCGGTGACGCACGTCAGCACTCACGTGTCATTGATCGAAGCGATTCGCCGGGTCACGACCGCCAGGGTCACCGAGGTGATCGAACTGACCCACGAGACGCTGCACCGATTCATCGACCGCCCGAGGATCGCCGTTTGCGGTCTCAACCCGCACGCCGGCGAACACGGGCTGTTCGGATCCGAAGACGCCATCCACATTGTTCCGGCGATCGAGGCGGCGCGTGCCGCCGGCATCGAAGCCAGTGGGCCGCACCCTGCCGACACCGTTTTTCATCAGGCTGTTCACCGCAAACGATTCGATGCCATCGTCTGCATGTACCACGACCAGGGCCACACTCCCATGAAGCTGCTGGCGTTCGAGAGCGGCGTCAACGTGACTGTCGGCTTGCCGATCGTGCGCACGTCGGTCGATCACGGCACGGCCTTCGACATCGCCTGGCAGGGCGTGGCGTTCACCGGCTCCTTGGATCATGCCCTCGGCTGGGCGCGACGGTTAGCTGTTCAGTGAGGGTCGACGAGGTCGAGGAACTGCCAACGCTTACCCTCGGCGACACCCATCAACTCGCGGCCACATGTTTGCCACACGTTGGGCGACGACGTGACGTGTTGGGTGCCGGCGTGCACGTCGCGGAAGAACCGTTGGATGGTCCCGTGGCGCAGCGCCGTGGTGCCCCCCGACAGGTAGACGAAGGCGGCGATCTCCTGCAGTGACTTGGTGATGTGCGCCAGTGCCACGCGAACCAATGTGTGCTGGCGCACCGAGATTTCCTCGCCCGCGTACAGGCTCTTCGACAGGTCGGTCCACGACTCGATCACCAATGCCCGCGCCGCGCGGAAGGTGGCCTCGGCCTGCGCGTAGCCCTGCTGGAAGGCGTTGCTATCGGCCTGTGCACCGGGGCGGCCGGCCTTGCTCTTCGCCTGGCCGGCCAGCTCGTCGAGCAGGCGACGGCCGACACCCATTGCCCAGCCGCTGTGGCAGGTGACGGCAAAACCGATGATGCCGATTCCATACAGGTTTCCGCCGCGCTCGGGCACCGTCGTGACGGCGAAGTGGCTCCATCCGTCGGGTACGAACACGTTCTCCATGGTGTAGTCGATGCTGCCGGTGCCACGCAGACCCATGACGTCCCAGTTGTCGATGAGGTTGACTGCCTCGATGGGAGTGACGAAGATCCGCGGCTCGCCGGTCTCTTCGATGATGCCCAACGAGTGCACGTGCGACGAGTGCTTCAGTCCCGATCCGAAGCTCCAGGACCCGCTCAACGACAAGCCGCCATCGACGGTCTTGGCGGTTCCCGGGCGGGTGCCCTGGCCGGCGATCACCGGTTGCCTGCCGCCGCCCCACAGCTCGGCGACGGCATGATCCGACAGGTAGGCGCCGGCCGTGCCGATCGACAGGTTGGCTGCCATGGTCACCCATCCGGCGGACGCATCGGCGTATGACAGGTTCTCGAGCACCTCGAGCGAATGCAAAGGGTCGAGTTCGGCGCCCCCCAACTTCTCGGGAACCCACATTCGCAGCAGTCCGTCGGCGTGCAGCGCGGCGACTGTGGTCGGCGAGAGTTCGCCCTCGATGTCGGCGAACTCGGCCTCGGCGTCGAGCAGCGGAACGAGCGCTTTGGCCCGTTCGGCGAGGATGGACTGTTCGCTGAGTGATTCTCCGAGTGGCATGGCTGTCGACCCCTTGTGGTTTTTCATTGGGTTGGTTCTTCGGGATCGAGCTTAAACAGACACGGCTGTTCTGGCCGCTTCGAGCTTCACCGTGGTCAGCCTTCTGCGGCCGACGATGAACAGGCAGCCGTAGATCGCTCCATCGAGGAAGAATGCCGACCGCAGCGCGAAGCGGCGGTCGACGAGATGACTGACGACCGCGACTGTCAGGCCGCCGAGCGCGGCGCCTATGGGCATCATCCCCCACGCGAAGAAGCGGTACACGCTGTTGACCCGCCCCAACAGGTGCGACGGAATGATGCTCTGGCGGAGGCTGACCGTGATGACGTTCCATGTGGCACCGAGCGACGAGCCGAGCGCCCAGCAGATCATCACCAGCGGCCACCATGACGACAAGCCCACCAGCACAGCCATCACGGCAGACGATCCCAGGGTCAGTGCCAGGCATGTGCCGCTGCCCAACCTCTTCGACATCCAAGGCGCGAGGTTGCTGCCCAGCGCAGCGCCAGCAGCGAAGCCGAAGCCCATGATCGTGAACACGAACGGACCGACTTCGAGAATCTCTTGGGCGAACAGCACCAGTACCGAGCCACTGAGCGTCGATGCGAGGTTCATCAGCCCGAGGATGATCGCCATCGAACGCAGCAATTCGTTGGCCCACAGCCATCGGAAGCCTTCGGCGAGCTCGCTCTTCCATGCCGCCTGTACATGGTCGGCCGGCCGCTCGGCTCGGAACGTACCGGGGATGGACCAGACCAGCGCGGCGGCGGCGAAGAACGATGCAGCGTCTACAAAGAAGGGCAGCGAGAAAGCGACGAGCAACAGCAGCGAGCCGAGCGGCGGCCCGACGAACGTGTTGGCAATCTGCTCGGCGCTCCACATGCGACCGTTGGCCTTCTCCAATTGGTCGACTTCTACGATGGACGGCATGAAGGTCTGGCCGCAGTTGTCGCGCAGCACCTCGGCCGTGCCGAGTAGCAGGGTGGCCACGAGCAGCACGATGTACAGCCCCGTCGACGTGCCTGTGACGGTGGCCAGTTCGTCCGCACCCGGCAGGCTTGATTGCCGCCCCAGCACCGCAAGGGCCACGACCAGCGTGAGGCCGAACCGAACCAGGTCGGCGGTGACCATGGCCTTCTTGCGATCCACCCGATCGGTGATGACTCCGGCGGGCAGGGTGAACACCAGCCAGGGTAGGCGTTGCACCAGGACGACGGCCGAGATCAGTAGCGGATTGCGGGTCAGTGCAGACGCCAGCCAGGGGTAGGCGATCAGCGACATGCCGTCGCCGATGTTCGAGATCGTTGTCGAGATGAACAGCTTGCGATAGTTCGCGCTGAGGGGTTTCGTGGTCATTCGGCATCCTTCGGAGCCACAGGTCGGTTGGTGGGGAAGACACCAGCCAGGAACGCATACTCGCGTGTGCCGCCCCGAGGGAGGCGGGTGAATTCCGTGGCGAGCGCCATGACCCGTTCGGTGAACTCCTTGGCCAGTTCTGCCGGGATGCGAGCATGGCGGAGCGTGAAACCGGCGGCGTCGTCACAGACGTCGGACAGGTCGGCCTCGGCGCGGGCATCGGCCACGAATGGCAGATCGCCATCCCTCGTGGCGTTCGGGAACATGATGATCTGGGCTGTCCGGCCGTAGAACCGCTCGTCGATGGCTCGCACCCGGCGGGTGCCAGTGACCTTCAACAGTCCCACGTCGACCAGCACATCCACATGGTGCGCAACGGTGCCGCGTGGCTTGCGTACCCGCTCGGCCAGCTCCGTCACGGTCATCGCCCGCTCGAGTACGAGATCGAGGATCAGGGACCGCAACGGGTTGCCGAGTGCCTTGAGTCGCGTGGGGGAGTCGGCCGAGATCGTCTCGTCGAGGTCGTACCCCAGGTCGTACGCACCGATGTCCGACATATCTCGAATGATAGAGAATAGTCGGACAATCGTCAAGAATCACAGCGCCATCCGGTCGATCCCGCGGCAATACTGGCGGGATGCGCACTCGCTCGGTGGTCGTGGTCTTCGGCGCGCTGACGGCGCTGTTCGCCTCCGGGTACGGAGTGATGTTCACCGTGCTCGACGAGTTCCGCGACGAGTACAGCATCGGCGAGGGCGCCCTAGGCCTGATCGTGGCGATGGGGTTCCTTTCGTCGTTTGTCGCCCAGGTGACGCTGGCGCCGTTGGCCGACCGGGGCCATGCCCGGGTGATGATCATTCTCGGCATGGTGTTCAACGTCATCGGCCTGCTCGGCATGGCCTTCGGCACCAACTTCATCGTTCTGCTGACGGCGCGGTTCGTGATGGGCGTCGGTGTTGGATTGGCGTATCCGGCAGCGCGGCGAATCGTGATCTTGGCCGATCCCGATCGACTGGGACAGAACCTCGGGCGCATGCTCGCCGCCGATGTTGCCGGCTTCGCGCTCGGGCCGGCCGTCTCGGCTGTGCTGGTCGGTCCACTTGGGATAGCGGCACCGTTCTTGTTGATCGCTGCATTGACCGTTGCGATGTACCCGCTCATTGCCCGAACACGGGTCGCCGAGACCGATGCGAGTGTGACAGAGGTGCCGCCCAGGTTCGCGTTCGATCTGTTGCGCATTCGGCCATATCTCGCTGCACTGTCGATGGGTGCCGCTGTCTTCATGATGATCGGCGCGTTCGACGCGCTGTGGGTGCTGGTGCTCGACGACCTGCGCACCAGCGATCTGATTGCCAATCTCGGAATCACGCTTTTCGCCGTGCCGATGGTTGTGTTCGCCTCGATCGGCGGCCGACTGGCTCAATCGGTCGGCCCGTTCCGGCTGGGCACACTGGGCCTGCTGGTGGGAGCCCTGGCGATGTTCGCCTACGGTCACGCGCCGTCCGGCGGGATCATGCTGGCGATCTCGCTGGTGCACGCCACCAACGATGGGTTCACGGTCAGCAGTTGCGGTGTTGCCGTTGGTCTGGTCGTGCCTGGCGAACGTCAGGCGAGCGCGCAAGGTTTGCTCGGCGGCGTCGAGACGCTGGCCGCAGGCATCACCGCCACGGTGATCGGCCAGGTCTACGAGCATTTCGGCCGCACAGTCGCGTACACCTCGTGCGCGGCGATGATGCTGGCGCTCATCATCAACGCAGCACTGCTGTCAGGCACGTCGTGGCGGCTTCGCGATGCCTCACCGGACCAGGTCGTCGCCTCGGTCTGATCGGGTAGTTCAGCCGAGTAGGTCGTCGAAGAATCGGTAGGTGCGCGCTTGAGCGATGGCCGCGGGCACGGCACTGAACGAGCCGCGGTGATCGCAGTTGAAGCCGTGCTCGGCGTCGTACACGTACACGGTCGCATCGGGCCATGCCGCCGCAATCTTGTTGACGTCGTCGATCGGGATCGCATGGTCACGTTCGCCGAAGTGCATGATCATGGGAACGACCGGTGTCTGATCGATCAGGCCGACGGTGCCGCCTCCGTAGTACGACGCAGCAGCGTCGAACACGTCTGGAAAATGGATGGCACATGCGGCCGTCACGCGTCCGCCGAAGCAATAGCCCACGACACCGACCTTGCCGGCCTCGCGTGCGACTGCACCGGCCGCAGCGACGTCGGCCAGGACGTTCTGGAAGTCGAGTGAGCCGGAGGCAATTCCTCGACCGACTTCGATGTCTTCGGGTGTGTACCCCAACTCGATGCCGGGGCGTTCGCGGTCGAAGATGGCCGGAGCGATGGCCAGGTAGCCCGCCGCGGCGTATCGATCGACGACGGAACGAATGTGATCGTTCACGCCGAAGATCTCCTGGACGACGACCACGGCGCCGCGGGCGGGGCCCTCGGGTTCGGCGCGGTAGCCAGAGAGTCGGAATCCGTCGGACGAGGTCAGTGAGATGCTGGTTCCCATCCCGCCGACTGTATTCGCGGCAGTGCTCA
This sequence comes from Ilumatobacteraceae bacterium, assembly GCA_031412355.1. Classification (GTDB taxonomy): domain Bacteria; phylum Actinomycetota; class Acidimicrobiia; order Acidimicrobiales; family Ilumatobacteraceae; genus JAENVT01. Next base: position 26,667 of record JANOCR010000083.1, read on the forward strand.
GTCCAGTGCCGCAAGGACCACGCGCTGGGCGCGGGCAGGTCGCTGCGTGATCGCACCGACGACGGCGACGACGGGCACGATCAGCAGGGCTCGTCGCAGCCCGACTGAATCGGAGAGGATGCCGAGCGCCAGGGGACCGAGTGTGACCGCCGTACCCGACGCGAGTGCACAGATCGCACCGAGCGAGATCGAATCGATCTTGTGCTCAGCGGATGCGTACAGGCGGTCGACCGTCAACGGATACAGCGGCGCCCCACCGAGGCCGACGATCGTCAGCCCGGCGACTCGCGGCAGCAGTCCGGGAGCGAAGCACATCATCAGCGCCCCGACAGCCAGCACCATGAAACTGACGGTGATCGTGGCCTCGCCGAGGAATCTCATGACGGACGGCAGGACAAGTCTGGAGAGAAACATCGACACACCGAAGACGCCCGCCAGCGCCGACGCCAGGCCGCCGGAGGCCTGGCCGACTTCCTTCAAATAGGTGGCGGCCCAGATCCCGATGGCGAACTCGCAGATCACGGCATTGGTCACGTGCAGCCACGGAACGAAAACGTCGCGGTCCCGAAAATGAGCGAGGGTGAACGCTCCCTGTCGAGGGGATTCGGGCAGTGCCACCGGCCAGGCCACCGAGATCAGCGCCACCACGATCACACCGGTCAGAATCAGATATGGCGCGCGCCACGACCAGTGCAGGGCCAGTGCTGCGCCGACGACCAGGCTGAACGCGACTCCTGCGAGTCCGGGAGCACCATTGACCGCAGCGAACGCGGCGGCGCGGTGCTGGCCGTGGTGGTCGCTGATCAGGCCGGGCATGACCATCACGAGCAACGCACCGCCGAGACCTGACAGCGCCGTACCGGTGAGCGTGATCGGCCAGGCCGGGCCGATGCAGAACAGCGTGATGCCGCCCGCGATGGCGGCTGCCGACATGGCCAGGGACCGGCGCCGACCCAGTCGGTCGACCACCTGTACACCCCACACGCCTGCGGCCAGCAACCCGAACCCGAACGTGGAGCCGTGGAGCGCGGCAACAACGCCGGAGAGGGCGAATTGCTGGCGCAACTCGCCCAGCACGACCCCGACGCTCAGCGCGCCCACCAGCAAGGCATATCCGAGCGCGGACGCATACGTGAGTCGATCCCACCGGAACTTGTCGGTGGTGATGGAAGTCGAACTCACACTCTCTTTTGTACCAGTAAAGAAGGCCGAGATGGTGCCCAGATCGGCGAAAGATTGCGCCCTATGGTGTGACTCGTGTCAGAGCCGTACGACGTCGCCATCGTTGGTCTCGGACTCGTCGGCGCCGCGGCGCTGCGACACCTCGCCGTGGCGGGCCGGTCGTGCATAGGTGTCGGGCCTGCTGAACCGGCCGATTTCAGCGATCACCGCGGCGTGTTCGCCAGCCACTACGACTCTGGTCGCATCACCCGCCGGCTCGACAAGCGGCGCGAGTGGGCCGTGTTGGCTGGTCGAGCCATCGACGCCTACGCCGAGATCGAAGCCGCGTCGGGCCTTGCGTTCCATCACCCGGCCGGCGTCGTGATGGCCGACGTCGACGCAGCCCGGTTGTCGGCGGTCACCGCCGTTGCGCACGATTTGCAGATCGACTTCCAGCATTACGGCCCGGGGGTGCCCTGTGGCGACGACCGGATCGCCGTGCCGGCCGGTGCCACTGTGCTGCGCGAGCCCCCGCCCGGTGGTTTCATCGATCCGCGACGCATGCTCGCCGCGCAACTAACCCTTTCCCGCCAACATGGTGCCGACGTGGTGCAGGAGGTGGTGGTCGGCATCGACCGGGGATCCGGTGGGTGGCTGGTGCACACCACGGCGGGATCCACCGTGGCGGCACGGCAGGTGGTGATCGCCGCAGGCCCACACGCCGACGAGTTGGCCGGGCTGCCTCGCCGCCCGATGATCGCCGTCGTTGCCGAGACGGTGGTACTGGCCAGGGTGTCGGCGGCCGAACAGGTGCGGCTGGCAGGGCTGCCGTCGATAATCGTCGACGACATCGACGACCACCTCTACATCGTCCCACCGACGGCGTATCCCGACGGGTACGTCTATGTGAAGTTGGGTGCAACGCGTCACGATGAGTGGGTGCTGTCGCCCGACGAGCGTCGCCAGTGGATGTCGGGCACACAGCACGAGGCTGACCTCGACTGGTTGCGCTCCCTGTTGATGGGAGTGCTGCCCGAGTTGCAGGCAGAGGCATGGTCGACGAAACCGTGCCTGATCCCCGATACCCCGACCAAGCTGCCGTACCTCGAGGTCGTCGAGCCGGGTCTGGTGATGGCAGTCGGCAGCAACGGCTATGCGGCAAAGAGCGCCGACGCCATCGGGGCGCTAGCCGCCGGCCTTGTTCTCAACGGTTGCTGGACCGACGACGACCTGGACGAGAAGTCGTTCAAGCTGCTCAGCCGCGACTGAGTTCGGCATATTCGGTGTCTAAGTCAGCCACGCACGACTAGCGCCGAACTGGCAGAGCGGCGACCCGCCCCGGGCTATCGTTGTGTCGCCATTGACGAACGCAGCGTACGCGTCAACCACTTGTACGACGTCAGAAGGAGACGCTGATGGCAGATCCGATCGAGGACATCATCGGGGACTACCGGGCATTCGCCGCGCAGCAGCGAGACCGGCTGGCTACACGCGGCATCGACATCACCCCATACGGGCTCAGCCACTTCGCGTACCGGGTCCCCGAGTGGGACCAGTACGTGCATGTGCGGGGGCTCATCGAACGCCACGCGGTTGCCAATCGCGAGAACGTCTGGAACGGCCGCCCGATCTCCTTGATTGTTCCCGCGGAGCCACTCGAAGTACTCGACGGCAAGGTCGTCCCGCTGATCGAGCTCATCCCGCCTGTGCACCAGCGTGTCTACAAGATGGGGTTGGAGCACCTGGGCGTCGTGGTCGGCGACACTTTCGACGCGTTTGTCGAAGCTCACAAGCCGGTCCTGACTGGACAGCAATTCCAGGGCCCGAACAGCACACCCGATCCCGTCTACATCTTGTTCGAGGACTTCACCCACGTGAAGTTCTATCGGCTTTCACTGAGGGCATCCGTCGAACTCGATGCCGGCCCGTTCAACGACGGGTTCCATCACGTCGACGACTGGGTGGCCCAGCGGCTCGTCACGGCGACCGGCCCGAACCCGCTGCCGCGATGACGGATTTCCGCGGGGCGGCCGAAGACGTGGCCAAACTTGCGGCGCAGGCCGGTGGCGGCGCGAACGTCGCGGGCGATGTCGGCCATCTCGTGGTACGCGATGCGCAGCGGGTTGTACGTGTGGATGTTCTTGGTCAGGCCGTACTTCACCCGCCGCACCTCGGGCTCGAACGTGCCGAACAGCCTGTCCCAGAGGATCAGGATCCCGCCGTAGTTCTTGTCGAGGTACTGCTCGTTGGCCCCGTGGTGACCACGGTGGTGTGACGGGGTGTTGAAGACCTTCTCGACAGGAACGGGAAGGCGGTCGATCGCCTCGGTGTGGATCCAGTACTGGTACAGCAGGTTCAGCTGGCCGGCCTTGGCCGTCTTCGCCGTGGGGAACCCCAGCAGCGGCATGGGCGCGAACACCCAGAACGTCAGGAAACCCGACCACGGCTGCCGCAGCGCTGTCGACAGGTTGTACCGCTCGCCGCTGTGGTGGGTGACGTGGTTGGCCCACAGCAGCCGCACCTCGTGCATCCACCGATGGTCCCAGTAGTACAGGAAGTCCCACAGCACCATCGCCGACGCGATCGAGCCGCGGCGGAGGCCGATATTTGCGATGCGATGTTTGAAGAGGAAGCGATCGAACTTGCTGAACAGCGACAACGTGGCGAAGCCGAAGGCGATGTTGCCCGCCAGCATGGTCAAGCTGGCGATGGTGTCCTTGCGCTCATATCCGAGCGGCACCAGCGGATCTGGTGGCCGGTGGGTTCCCGATAACGTGCGCTCGTCGGCGTCGTACAGGTCCCCGAGCGTTCGCTTCGGCACCTTCCGCAAGGCTGCGTACTCGGCCAGCATCGTGACAGCGAACAGCGGGATCGATGCCTTGTCGACCAGGTCGAGTTGGCGGAGCGCCGGC
>JANOCR010000084.1:0-3820 GCA_031412355.1 Ilumatobacteraceae bacterium
GGTCCACGTGCAGGTCATCGTCCACCTGCATGACCATAGACCGCTGTGCGATCATCTCATCCAGGTCACGCGGCGGCTACGTTCGAGCCATGCCTCATGGTCTGCCCCTGCTACCGACGACCGTGGTGGGGAGCTATGCACACCCGTCGTGGTTCTACGCTGCCAAGGAACTGATGGAGGCAGGGCGGTTCGGCCCGGTCGATGTCGACGAGACGTTCGACGACGCAGTCGATCGGGCGATCCTCGACCAGGAGCAGGCCGGTCTCGACGTGATCAGCGACGGCGAGATGCGCCGGGCCAGTTTCGTCTGGGCGTTTGCATCGCGCATGACGGGGCTTCGAGATGGCGGGGCGCCGCGCAAGATGGGGCCGATGTCGCTCGACATGCGCAATGTGCAAGAAACGATCGGTCCGGTGGGCGTGCCGAACGGCATGGGCGCCGTGGAGGAGTTCGCCTACGCGTCGACGCGTACGTCCACGCCGATCAAGATTCCGCTGCCCGGTCCGTTCGCACTGACGACCTTCATCCGGCCGGTCGAGTACTACACCGACCGAACTCACCTAGCCGAGGCCTTCGTGCCGGCGCTCAATCACGAGATCCGCCAACTCGCCGCAGCAGGGTGCAAGTGGATCCAGCTCGACGAACCGGCCACGCCGGGCTATGCGGCCAACGATCCACACACCGCGGTCGACATCGCCCGACTGTTCAATGCTTGCATCGAGGGTGTCACCGGCGTGCACTTCAGCTTGCACATCTGCTTCGGGTCATTCCGCAAGCTGCCGTACGCCAAGAAGACCTATGCCCAGTACTTCCCGGAGCTGCTCGAGGCCAAGGCCGATCAATTCGTGCTGGAGTACGGCACGCGAGAGATGTCGGAGATCGAGCAGTGGATGAATTGGGCGCCGGATCGCGAGCTCGGCGCAGGGATCATCGACATCCGTACGCACTACTGCGAAACCCCCGACGATGTCGCCGAACGGGTGCGCAAGTGCCTCGACCACGTACCGGCCGACAAGTTGTTCCTGACGACTGACTGCGGTCTGCGCTACGTGCACCGCACGCTCGCCCGACAGAAGATCACCAACCTCGTAGCCGGTGTGCGTCAGGTCCGCGAATCGCTATGAGCCCTGCCGCGCCCCGCAAGATACTGATCGACACCGACCCTGGTATCGACGATGCGATGGCCATCTTCTACGCACTGGAATCGCCCGAGCTCGAAGTCGTCGGGCTGACCTCGGTGTTCGGAAACGCGCACACGTCGGTGTGCACGGCCAACGCCCTGAAGCTCCTCGAGATCGCCGGGCGCTCCGATATCCCTGTGGCCCAGGGCGTCGATGCCCCGTTGTCGATGCCGTACCGCGGCCCGGCGGCGTTCGTGCACGGCTCCGACGGCCAGGGCGACATCTTTTTGTCGCCGCCGACGACGTCGGTTCGACCGATCGCCGCTGTGGATTTCATCATCCGCACAGTGATGAGTTCGCCCGGCGAGATCACCGTGGTCGCGATCGGGCCGTTGACCAACATCGCCACGGCGATGCAGATCGAGCCAACACTGTCCAGTCATGTCGCCGAGATCGTCCTCATGGGTGGCAATGCTTTCGTCGGAGGCAACGCCTCACCTGCGGCCGAGGCCAACATCCTCAACGACCCCGAGGCCGCCGACATCGTGTTCGGCGCCGACTGCCCGATCGTGATGGCCGGTCTCGACGTGACCGAACAGACCATCATGACGTCGGAGGACCTCGCCCGGTTCTCGACGTTCGGCAATCCGCGTGCCCAACACCTTGCTTCGATCGTGCCGTACTACGAGCGCTTCTATCGCCAGCGTCGCGGCCTCGAAGGGATCTTCGTGCACGACTCGACGACGATCAGCTACCTGCTTGCACCTCAGTTGTACGCGTGGGTCGAGTATCCGATCCGGGTCGATTGTGGCAACAGCTTCTGCCGTGGCAAGACACAACCGGCCACGCACATCAGTGACCACGAATCGGCATGGAGCACCCGCCGACCGGTGCGGATCCTCACAGGAGTCGACAACCGCGCTGTGGTCGAACGAGAACTGACGAGCCTCGCACAGTGAGAGAACCGGGAGAACCTCATGCCGGTTGACGCGCAGGTGGCAGCGCTTCTGGAGACGATTCGGGCCCAAGGGCTGCCGCCGCTTCACCAGCTGTCGGTCGATGTTGCGCGCACCCGCGCCGAGGAGATGAAGGTGCTGGCAGGCGACCTCATCGAGGTCGGATCGGTCCGGGCCATCACGATCCCCGTCGACGGAGCCGAGATCGGAGCCCGGGTCTACGCCCCCACAGGCGCCGGCCCGCATCCGATCGTGATGTTCTTCCACGGTGGGGGTTGGGTCATCTGCAGCCTCGACACACACGACAACATCGCACGAGCAATCTGTCGCGATGCGCAGGCGGTCGTGGTGTCCGTCGACTACCGCATGGGTCCCGAGTTCCCGTTCCCCACCGCGGCTCACGACTGCTTCGCGGCGACCAGATGGGCCGCCGGCAACGCATCGACGATCGATGGTGATGCCTCACGGCTCGCTGTTTGCGGCGACAGCGCGGGCGGCAACCTCAGTGCTGTCGTGTCGCAGATGGCGCGCGACGCTGGCGGCCCGACGCTGATCTACGCCGCGCTGATCTACCCGGCAGTCGACATGACGGCCAAGGGCGGCTCACTCGACGACAACGCCACCGGATACCTCCTCGAAACCCAGGGCATGGAATGGTTCATGACCCATTACCTGTCGATGGGCCAGCGTGGCGACGTGCTCGCGTCGCCGCTGCTGCACCCGACGCTGTCCGGCCTGCCGCCGTGCTTCATCGCAACATGCGAATACGACCCGTTGCGCGACGAAGGCGAGGCCTACGGCGAAGCGCTGCGCGAGCAGGGCGTCGAGGCCGAGAACAAGCGCTACGACGGCATGATCCACGGGATCGCCAACATGACGGGCGTGCTCGACGGCGGCCGGGCGTTGATCGCCGACGTGGCTGCTCGCCTACGGGCTGCGCTGCACCACTAGACCGGTGGCAGTTCGATCGTCACACCGGTGATGATGCCGACCTGGCGGATCATCGCCGGCGCGGCCACTCGAAAGGGATGACCTTCGCCGACGATTCCGTCGTTCTTGGATCTCGCCATGACGACAGCGGCCAAGCACCGGCCGTACTGCAGCGTTTCGAACCACTCGACAGTGTCGAGATTGATGGGGGCAGAGCGTCGATAGGCATCGATGAATCGGCGTGCCAGCGAGCCGGTGATGGCGCGGAGCATGCGTTCGGCCACCCGAGGCACGGCGATCGGCGCACACTGCAGCAATGCCGCTGTGAACCCGACGTCGTACTCGCGTCTGCACAGGCTGGCGTTGGTCCAATCGAGCACGTTGAACGAACCGTCGGCGGTCGCCAGCATGTTGAACGGATGAATGTCGCCGTGGACGACAACAGCGGGTGACATGACCGGACGACGGCGATCCAGCCAATGCAACAGATCTGAGAAGCCGGCGAACGACGCGTGCGCTGCCGTTCTGATCTCGTCGAATCGTGCTTCGACCCCCGACAGCGCCGTGTCGATCCCAGCGTCCTCCAGCGCCTCGATGACGGGCAGCGGATCCAGTTCGTGCAGTTGCAGCGTCGCCGCACTGAGCTGGTGTGCGACTCGACCCAAGGTTGTCGGCAGACGCAGCAATGTCCTGCCCAGGCCGAGACCATCGAGAAGGGCCCTACCGTCAGCTCGTTCCATCACCATGAACGCCCCACCGAGACCATCGTCGAAGCCGCCCAGCACGACGCGAGGCGTGGGGTACCCCTGGTCG
>JANOCR010000085.1:0-11763 GCA_031412355.1 Ilumatobacteraceae bacterium
AGTTTGTCGAACACCGCCGGGTTCGTTTCGGTGACGCGTGCCGACGGGGTAGGCGATGGCGAGTTTCGTGCCGCCGTCGGCTCGCGGGTCGCTGCATACGGCATCGGGGAGTTGCAAGATCGCGAGCAGTTCATCGACGGACGCGCCGACCTGGTCGACCAGAGCCTGGCGTTCATCTACGGGCTGTTGGCGCTGTCGATCGTGATCGCCGTCTTCGGGATTGTGCTGACGTTGCTGCTTGCGGTCTACGAACGACGACGCGAGACGGGCTTGCTGCGGGCGGTGGGGATGACCCGTGCCCAGGTGCGCACCACCGTGCGGTGGGAGAGCGTGTTGACATCGGTGTACGGCGCTGTTGTCGGGGTGGTGATGGGCATGGCACTGGGCTACGTAGTGATCGTCGCGCTACGCGACCAAGGTCTCACGAAGTACTCCGTGCCGGTCAATACCATCGTCGCGATCCTTGTGATCGCCTTCGTCGTTGGGGTGATCGCCGCTGTCGTGCCGGCCTGGCGGGCGACCAAACTCGACATCTTGCAGGCGATCGCCACAGAATGATCAACGTGCACACCGTCGCGCCCCAACTGTCGCCGCAGATGCTGGCTTTCCTGACCGAACGCCATCTCGCCACGTTGACAACATTGCGCGCCGATGGGTCGCCCCACGTCGTGCCGGTGGGGTTCAGCTACGACAGCGACGCGGGTGTCGTACGTGTCATCACGTTCGCCAAGTCGGCCAAGGCGCGTCATGCGGCGCGGTGTTGTCGCGCGGCAGTCAGCCAGGTCGACGGCGCCCGATGGGCAACTCTGGAAGGTGTGGCCCGGCTCGTCGACGATGCCGAATCGGTAGCGCGCGCGGTGACGGGTTACGCACGGCGCTACCGCCAGCCGTCGGAACGCGCTGACAGAGTCGCCATCGAGATCGTCGTCGACAAAGTGATGGGTCGAGCCTGATGGCCGGGTACTCGGGGACTCCGTTGCCGAAGAAGTTGGGCATCGTCGACGATGCGGTGTTCGTCGTTGTCGATCCGCCCGATGGGTTTGCGGAGACGCTCGGAGACTATGGCGACGCGATCTGGCAGAAGTCGTTGCTGGCCCCGCTGGATGTGGTCGTTGCCTTCTTTACGTCGCGAGCGAAGCTGGCGGCAGCTTGGCCCAGGTTGACCAAGGCAGCGGCACCTGCCGGTGGAGTTTGGGTGGCGTGGCCGAAGAAGACCAGCGGCGTGCCGACCGACATCACCGAAGATGTGCTGCGCGAAGAGCTGCTGCCGACGGGCTGGGTCGACAACAAGGTCTGCGCAATCGACGACACGTGGAGTGGCTTGCGGTTCGTGCTGCGCAAAGAACTCCGCCGGCCCGGCGACAAGCGGCGCTGACGTAAACGGTGCGCACCGTTTCGAGGGCCAACATCGCGGTCAAGGTGTTGCTAGTGGCGTTCCTGCTGCATGCGGTGGTGTTTCCCGATCTCGAGCAGTACCAGGGCAAGGGCATTGGTTGGCGGCTGGTGTTGTACCCGGTGACCGCGGCGATCGTGCCGCTGGTTTGGCTGGCCCGCGGCCGGCGCCCCAAGCCGTATCCACATCACATCGATCTCGTCGTGGCCCTGCCATTCCTGCTCGACACGGCCGGCAACACGTTCAACCTGTTCGACTCGATCACGTGGTGGGACGACTTCATGCACGTGCTCAATTGGATCCCGTGGGTGATGGTCGCCGGGTTCATCGCGAGGTACCGGCCGCTCGGTCGCCTCAATGTCGCGCTGCTGGCCTGGGGCTACGGCGCGATCACCCACATCCTGTGGGAGGAGGGCGAGTTCCTGGCATTCGTCCAGGCCAACAAGAACGAGTCGGGCACCGCGTATCGCGACACGATGGGTGATCTCATCTTGTCGCTCGCTGGCGGCCTGATCGGCGCGGCGCTCGTGGCCACGGTGCTGTGGCGGCCGGTCGAGCGACTGAGGGAATCGCGCTAGCTCACTTGTTCGGTTGAGGGAGAACCCGCAAGTACGGCTTGATGGTCTTCCAACCTTGCGGGAACAGCTTCTCGGCTTCCTCGTTGGTCACGGGCCCGCCGATGATCACGTCGTTGCCGTCGACCCAGTTGGCCGGCGTGGCGACCTTGTACTTGGCGGTCAGCTGCAGGCTGTCGATCACACGCAGGATCTCGTCGAAGTTGCGGCCGGTCGACGCCGGGTAGGTCAGCGTCAGCTTCACCTTCTTGTCGGGTCCCACGATGAAGACCGAACGCACGGTCAGGGTGTCGCTGGCGTTGGGGTGGATCATGTCGTACAGGTCGGCGACCGCACGATCGGGATCACCGATCATCGGGAAGTTGACCGCCGTGCCCTGGGTCTCGGCGATGTCTTCCTCCCACTTCACATGGCTCTCGACCGAGTCGACCGACAGGCCGATCACCTTGACGTTGCGCTTGTCGAACTCTGGCTTGATCTTGGCGACGTAGCCGAGCTCGGTGGTGCACACCGGTGTGAAGTCCTTCGGGTGGCTGAACAGCACACCCCACGAATCGCCGAGCCAATCGTGGAAGTGGATCTCGCCCTGAGTGGTGTCAGCGGTGAAGTCGGGAGCCGTGTCTCCGAGGCGAACTGTCATGTCGGGTCCTTTGATGTTGGAGTGACTTGCATGTGAGTCTGAGTGCGGAACAACACTAGCGAATACCCGACCGCGCCGATCAAGATTGGAGAGCCCGGATCTTCATTGACATGTGACTAACCAGTCACATATCATGCTCGGGTGGACGAGGTGTTCAAGGCGCTGGCAGATCCGACCCGACGGTCGATCCTCGACGCGTTGTTCGAGCACGACGGCCAGACGGTGCAGGCGTTGTGCGATCGATTTCCGGAGATGACGAGGTTCGGCGTCATGAAGCACCTCACAGTGCTCGAAGCCGCCAATCTTGTCACGACCAAACGGGTCGGCCGCACGAAGCAGCACTATCTCAACCCTGTTCCGATCGGCGAGATCGCCGACCGCTGGGTCAGCAAGTACGCCCAACCGTTCACCCGCGCGATGGTTGGGATTCGTCGTGAGCTCGAGCCGATCGAGGATGCAGCGGGTGAATGGCATCGTGCTCAGGCAATCGAATGCAACAACTCGACGTGGGAGATGATCGAGGCCGAGCGCACGCCGGCGAACGACGAGGAGATGCTGCGCAGGGCGTACGCGTCGACGTACCACTGGGATCGCGCGGTGCGTCGTGGTCCCGCCAACGACGCCCGCGGTCAGTGGTTGCTCGCCAAGGTTCAACTGCTGGTCGGTCAGCCGGAGTTGTCACTCCGGTACGCCGATCATTGCATGGCGATCTGTCAGGAGCACGATCTCGCCGACTTCGACCTGGCGTACGCTCACGAGGCTCGGGCCCGTGCCCAGAAGGCCTTGGGTGACGACGTCGCGGCAGCTCAGAGCTGGGAACTGGCGAAGGAGGTACCGATTGCCGATGCGCAGGACCAGGCGATCCTCGATGCCGACTTCGCCGTCGGACCGTAGCGAGCGGTGTCACCGAGGGTCGTCCAACTATTGCTGTCGGTTGGCGGTTGCATTACGAATTCATGAACTTCCGCTCTAGACCCGCCGCGATGCTGCCGATACTCTTCTGGCGGGCGACGGGCAGTCACTGCATCTCACGGAAGTTCCTGACATGGTTTCCACCCATCTTGATCATCGATTTGTCTTGGGGCTCGCTGCGGCTCTGCTGACGATCGGTGTGGGCGCGGTGGCCAACCACGACGTGCAGGCGGCGACCACAGGACCACCTCGGCTGGAGGTTCCGGCCACTGCGCTAAAGCCTGCCGTGCGGCTGAGCCAGACGGGTGTGATCATGTTCCCGATCAATCCGTTGCCGAAATGCGCCCTCAGCAAGACCAGCTTTGGCCAACCGCGCTCGGGTGGCAGGACGCACGAGGGCATCGACATCATGGCGTCTCTGGGCCAGGAGGTCTACGCTGTCGACAACGGTGTGCTGTGGCGCCAGGTGGTAAACGGCGAGCTCAACTCGACCCTTTCAGGCAACTCCTGGTACGTCAGAATCGCCGACGGCACGTACTATTTCTACGGCCACCTGTCGGCTTTCGCCCCCGGATTGAAGCTGGGCGACACGGTGACCCGCGGCCAGGTGATCGGCTTCGTCGGCGACACCGGCAATCCCGGCCCGGGCAACTATCACCTGCACTTCGGAGTCTTTCCGAAGGGTGGCCCAGCCGTTGACCCGTTCCCCCTGCTGACGATTCCGAAGTCGTGCCAGGTCGTCGCCTGAGCGGGTCACACGCGCAGTAATCTCAAGGCGTGAGCATCGCCGTTGCGTTGGAGGACCTGGCCGAGAAGTTGGCCGAGTACTCGTGGTGCTATCTGGTCACCAGTGGCGAGGATCGGCCACACCTGTTGGCCGTCAAGCCATCGCTCGTGAAGGTCGGGCTGCGATGCGATACCGGCCATTCCAGCCGTGCCAACGTGGTGCGCAATCCGCTGGTGGTGTTGATGTTCCCGCCGCCGGAACCTGACGGCATGTCATTGATCGTCGATGGCGAGGGCGAGGTCAACGGGGATGGAATCGTCATCCGGCCGACGTGGGCCGTGCTGCATCGGTCAGCTTTGGCCGATGTCGAGTCCGAACGCTGATTGAAACGCGGCGAGGTAGTCGGCATCGTCGGCGAGCGAGCCGAGCGCGACCCACTGCTCGTCCGACATCGCGGCGCGCCCGGCGATGATCTCCGGCCCACCCCAACTGACCGCGTACCGCAGCTTGGGCGTGTCGGTGGTGATGGCCTGCTCGATCAGGCGGGCCACCTCGAACGGGTCGGTGGCGTGCGCGTGACCTGCCGCGTAGAACTGGAACAGGCGGCGATAGTGGGTGTCGTAGGCACCGCTCTGGTTCGGGGCGTCGATGTTCTTGGCGAAGATCGCGCTCTTGGTGACGCCGGGTTCGATGATCGCCACGCGGATCCCAAACTGCGCCAACTCCTGGGCCAAGCCTTCGCTCAATCCCTCGAGCGCCCACTTCGACGTGACGTACGGCGACTGGGCGACGGCGGCAAAACGGCCTGCGATCGAGGTGATGTTGACGATGGTGCCGCTATGCCGCGAGCGCATGCCGGGCAGAACCTGCTGTAGGCACCGAACGGCTCCGCACAGGTTGACGTTCATTATGTCGAGGTACATGGCCGGCGTGCATTCCTCGGCAACCGCGTTGCCGCCGACGCCGGCATTGTTGACCAACACGTCGACGCGATCGCCGGTCTCGGCGAGGATCTCGGCGAAGCCGGCGCGCACCGACTCGTCGTCGGCCACGTCGAGTTCGACGAGGTTGACCTCGACGTTCGCCTCGGCTGCCATCGCCTGGAGCTTGGCTGCCTTGTCGACACTGCGCACGGTGCCGTAGACGGTATGGCCCTGCTGTGCAAGGTGGATGGCTGTGGCGCGGCCGATGCCGCTGTTGGCGCCGGTGACGACGGAGATGGTCATGACGCCATGGTAAGTCGGGGCGACTAGGCGGCCTCCATGGGGGCGAACTCATCGAACCACACCGCGTCGCGATCGCAGGCAATCGCCAGGCTCTGCACGCGCTCGTGGTCGACCATCAAGATGTCGAGCAGCTGCAGGCCCTGCAGCATGTGGATGCGGCGCAGTTCGAAGTAGCCGATGCGGTCGCGCTGGTCGGGCGCGGCCTCGGGAACGTGATCGGCAATGCAGATCATCATCGTCTGCGAGAACGGCACTTCCAGACCGGGACCGTCGCACCAGCCGACGAACAGGCCGAGCTCGGTCGGCGGGTCGGCGAACATGGCCGTGATCTGGCGCCGTTCGTCGAGCAGGACCATCACCTGCTTGTCGACCGGCATGTCGAGCACGCTGGACGCCAGGTTGGCGGCGTCGGCGAACTCGGCCACGACCAGTGGCTCATCGGGATTGGGCAGCCACACGTAGCACGGCTGGTCGCCGAAGTGGATGTCGATGACGTGCCTGCGGCTGCGCAGGCGGGGGCGGCGGAACGACATGGTTTCCTCCGAACAAAGGATCGGGTTGTGGTTCGGGGGAAGCCGCTGCAGCGGACCCTATCGGCGGTGCCAGCGCGTTGCGACCCGACTTCCGAGTTCCAGCAATGGATATGCGGCGACGATGAATCCGGCCGCCAGGCCGTAGGCCCAGCCCGAGGTCAGGGGGAGCTCGAAGATGTCGCGCGTCCACGGTGTCAGGAACGCCACGGCGAACATCGCGACCATCGTTATGACCAGCGCGGCGCGCAGGCGGTTCAGCGGTCGGGCGACCCGATACAGGTTCATCAACGCCACCGAGCCGGCCACCAGGACGGCGACGGAACGGGCGTGGTCTGCATCGATCGAGGTGTCGAGCTGGGCGATCGCGAAGACGCTCATCGTGACCACGGCAATGACGACGCCGGCGGGAACGGCCTTGCCCAGCACGCGTGGCAGGAAACCTTCTGTGACCCGCTCGTCGTTCGGCTCGAGGGCGAGGAAGAACGCCGGCAGACCGATCGTGAACCAGCTGAGGATCGACAGGTGGATCGGTCGAAGGGGGTAGGCGAGGGCCACGACGCCGGTGATCACCGACAGCACGACCGAGTACGTGGTCTTGGCGAGGAACAAGCTGGCGACCCGCTCGATGTTGTTGATCACTCGACGCCCTTCGGCAACTACCGCCGGCATCGCCGCGAAGTTCGAGTCCATCAACACCAACTGGGCGACGCCGCGGGTGGCCTCGCTGCCCGACGCCATCGCGACGCCGCAGTCTGCGTCCTTCAACGCCAGCACATCGTTCACGCCGTCGCCCGTCATCGCCACGGTGTGACCTCGCGACTGCAGCGAGCCGACCATCGCCCGCTTCTGATGAGGTGTGACGCGGCCGAACACAGTGCTGCCTTCGATGGCGTCGGCGAACTCTGCGCTTCCCTCGGCCGGCAAGGTGGTGGCGTCGATGTTGGCTTCCCATCCTTCGAGGCCGGCTCGCCGTGCCACCGCTCCGACGGTGACGTTGTTGTCGCCACTGATCACCTTCACCGTCACGCCTTGGTCGGCGAAGTACTTCAATGTGGCTGGGGCGTCGCTGCGGACGATGTCTTCCAGCAGTACCAGCGCGACGGCGGTGACAGCTGGAAGGTTTGCGTCGGCGCCGTCGGTGAATGTGCCGTCGGTGGAGGCGAGCATCAGCACGCGCTGGCCCTCCTGAGCGTGCAACTCGACACTGTCGCGGAGTTCGCCGGCGTAGTCCGTCGTCATTACGTTCTCGGGCGCGCCGAGCACCCAGTTTCCCTTGTCGCCGAAACTCATGCCGCTCCACTTGCGGCCCGACGAGAACGGCACTCGGCCGGACACAGTCCACGAAGTCGCGTCGGTGTACGCCTTCTGCAGTGCGCGCGAAGTGGGGTTCGGATCCGGATCCAGCTGTGCCAGCGCGGCGAGCGCAAGGTCGACCGAGCCGCGGTCTGCGCCGTCGAGCGGCTGCACCTCGGCCAGCGCAAGGCTCCCTTCGGTGATCGTGCCGGTCTTGTCGACGCACAACACATCGACACGCGCCAGCACTTCGATCGCTGGCAGTTCCTGCACGAGACAGCGCTTGCTGGCGAGGCGCACCACGCCGACCGCGAAGGCCACGCTGGTGAGCAACACCAGACCCTCTGGCACCATGCCCACCAGGCCGGCGACGGTGCTGATGATCGACTGCCGCCAGCCTTCGTCGCGTCTCAGGAACTGGCTGCTGGCCAGCAACAGGCCGACGGGGATGATGAGGAAGCCCACCCACTTGACGATGCGGTTTACGTCGTTGCGTAGCGGCGAGTTGACGAGGGTGAAACGGCGGGCCTCTTCGGCGAGCTTCACCGCATAGTTCTCGGCGCCAACCTTGGTCACCACGACTCGTCCCGTGCCGGCAACCACGGCGCTGCCACTCAGCACTTCGTCGCCGTCCGACTTCACGACCGGGTCGGCTTCGCCCGTCAGCAACGACTCGTCGATCTCCAGGTTCTCGTTGGTCAACACCACGCCGTCGGCGACAACCTGCGCGCCGGTGCGCAACTCGACCACGTCGTCGAGCACCAGCTCGTGGGTCTGCAGTTCGACGACCGTTCCGTCGCGGACGACGTGGGCGCGCGGCGCGTTGACGACCCTCAGTTGGTCGAGCACCTTCTTGGCGCGCAGCTCCTGCACGACACCGATCACGCTGTTGGCGACGATGACACCTGCGAACAACGCATCTTTCGGCGAACCTGCCGCGATCACCAGCGCCGCCAGAATTGCCACGATGAAGTTGATGGGCGCGAACACATTGCCGCGCACGATCTGACCGACGGTTCGCGTGGGGGCGTTGGGAACCAGGTTGGTCAATCCCCGCCCGACTCGGTCGGCAACTTCGGCGCTGGTCAGGCCGGTTGCGGGATCGGTACGCGGTTCGGTCACGCAGCGACGCTATCCGCGGCGCTTTCGAAGCTGTCGCTCCTGTAATTTGTTGCGGTGGCTGAGATGCCGATCCGATCCACGAAGCCACCCAGTGTCATTGCCAAGCAACCCAACGGCGCGGTTGACGAGGCACTGCTCGATGTGGTCGACCGGCCGGAGAAGTTGTTCAGGATGGCCGCGCTTCCGGCGCGTGGGATGCGGGCGATGCACGCAGCCATCAAGCGCGATCTTGGTGTCATCCTCACTACCACCGGTCGCGGCCGCACGCTCGCCCAACAGTGGACGATCTTCGGCGGTTCACAGGCGCGTTACCGGCCGTGTTCGCCCGACGAGTTCACCGCAAATCATGCGCAGAAGAAGGGGCTGACCAAGGTGTTCCCCGCGTCAGATCGTGTTGCCGTCGCCGGTCTGCTGAGTGTCGTGATCCCGGAGTCTGATCACTGGACGAAGATCCGATTCGAGAACGGTCACTTCCCGGCAACTGCTGCCGTGCCCGGCACGTCGCCGCACGGATTGTGGTGCGCCGATGACCTGGCGCTGCCCGATGGATCCGACATGGGCAGTGCCCCCGACAACCTCAGCGACGAGGTGGTGCAATGGTTGTTCACGCACGAGCTCGACTTCGGGTTCGCACACGGGACGAAGAGCGAGAAGTGGCACGTTCAATGGTTCGTGGGAGACACTGTCCCACCTGCTCTACTTGAGTTCGAGGCATCCCACCCTCTAACAAGAAGCGAGCCAGTCCCACCGGCAAGAAGCGAGTCAGTCCCGCCGGTACACGAGGAGGTCGACGTGGTCAAGGCAATCAAGGCGGCGGACTCCGAGGCGATATTCACCGCGTCCGGCATCGTTGCCTCCTGGGTGAACGATCCGATCGACTACGAGAACGCTGTTCGCGCCGGTCTCGCCCCTCCGATCGAGAACGTGGAGGTGGTCGACCGTGCCGTGTTCGGTGCGCTTCGACTGGTCGGCCAGATCCCGCCAGGCTTCACGGAAGCCGATTTTCAAGAAGTCATCGACGAACGGCCCACGAACCAGTAGACAAAAGAAGTCGGTGCCCCCGAGAGCCCGGGACGGGTGAGCGCTCGGAGGCACCGCAACCACCGATTCCTGCTGCCGGGCCGGATGCCAATTGGGGGTCATCGACGGGCGCAAGTGGTGGAGGACTTTGATTGACGGGTGGCGCGAGGCGAACGGCAGTTGCCGCTGTCGGTGGCTGAAAGGTCCAGGCCATCGCTTCGTCGCCCATAAGTCACCCGTGTTCGTTCTTGCTGAACCGCAGGGTCTGGGCGGCAGTGCTGCACTCGACTAGATCACGCACAGTATCACCTCGCGTGCGGCTTGCGCGAAATTCCTTGTCGGGAGACGGCGATCGTTGGCGGACCGTTGCGAACCCGCGTACGTCGCAGGACCTTGCGCCCTTGTCTTTGGCCGCGTTGCGACGTCGAATGGTGCCAACGCACAAGTGGCAACCAGTTCAAGAACGCGCCGATGGTCGGTCTGCTGATGACGTCGCTGATCGAGGCGTGCGAGGAAGGCCACGACCACGACAGCGAACCCGTCGTGGTCACCGGTCCCACCACCGGCCTGTCCATCGATCTCGGCCAGTTCTCGCGGCGGCGCACCGTGCACACCACGACCAACAGTGTGCTCGGCTGAGTCCGGGTAGCGCCGAGCGCCAGGTCGGTGTCACTGCCGAACTTTGTCGCTCTCGAGTCGTCCAGCGACTTGCCAGCGACAAAGTTCACCTGGCTGTACAGCGCCCGAGACAAGCTCAGCGCATGCGGGTTCGACGAGACATCCCACGGGGTGCTTCGTTGTCGGGATCGTAGAGCGGTTCGACACGGACTGTCGCGTCGACGCGTTCGCCGAGGATCTCGATCTGGAGTGTCGTTCCGGGAGCGCAGTGGGTGGGTCCTATGTAACCCAGCGCGATGCTGCAATCGAGCGTGAAGCTCCATCCGCCGGAGGTCACGATCCCTACTCGCTCGCCATCGTGGTAGATCGACGAGTTGGCCGGAGCGTCGGCATCGCCAGGTCGGTCGAGCGTGAGCGGCACGAAGCGGTAGCGAGGTCCCCGTGCCTGCTCGGCGAGGAGCGCGTCTCGGCCGACGAAATGGTCCTTGCCGAAGTCAATGAAACGATCCAGCGAGGCGTCGAGTGGCGAGAAGCCGATCTCGAGGTCGGCTTTCCACGAGCGATAACACTTGTCGAGGCGCATGCTGTCGACGGCGTAGATGCCGATGTCGCGAAGCCCGTACGGTCGTCCTGCCGACGTCAGCAAACGGTAGAGCTCGACGAGTTGAGAGCTGGCTGCGTGCAACTCCCAGCCGAGCTCGCCCACGTAGCTGACGCGGAGTGCGCGCACCACGCCGGCGGGGGTCTCGATGTCGCGGCACGACAGCCAGGGGAACGACTCGTTGTCGAGTTGTGTGGTGGTGACCTCGGCGAGCACGTCGCGCGATCGTGGTCCGACGATGACGAGTGTGCCGAGCTCGTGCGTTCGGTTGGTTATGGTGACCGACCCGTCTGCCGGCAGGGCGGTTTCCAGCACATCGAGGTCGTGCCACTCGGCAGTTGCGGCGCCCACCAGATAGAACTGGTCATCGCCGAGACGCGTCGCGGTGAACTCGCTGAGCACGGTGCCACTCTGGGTCAGCGCGTACACGAGGCCGAGGCGACCCGGCCGCGGCAGCTTCGAGCACACCAGCCCGTCGAGATACCTCGTCGCACCCGGCCCCTGGATCTCGAACTTGGTGAAGCCGGGAAGGTCGAGCAAGGCGACCCGGTTGCGGGCAGCGTCGACCTCGTCGGCCACCACCGGCCGCCAGCCGTTGGTCCGGAACTGCGTCAGGGTGTGCTCGGCGATGACAGTGTCGGTGTCGACGTAGATGGGTCGCTCCCAACCACCGCGCGCGCCGAACGCAGCGCCTTTGGCCGACAGGGTCTCGTGGTGTGGCGACGTGTACGCGGGCCGGCCCGCCGGACGCTCTTCGAACGGGAAACCGATGGCGTACTCGTTCTGGTAGACCTCGACCGCCTTGGCGACGGTGTAGTCGAACGTGGCGTACTCCTTGAAGCGACGCCTGTCGACAGACCAGATGTCGAACGGTGGTTGGCCGTCGATGATCCAATCCGCAATGGCCATACCTGCTCCACCACCTTGAGCGATGCCGAAGCTGAAGGTGTTGCAGTGGAAGAAGTTCCGCAGGCCACGCTCGGGCCCGAGGTAGGGATAGCCGTCCGGCGAATAGGGAATGGGGCCGTTGATGACCCGGGCGATCCCGGCGTCGGCGAGTACGGGCACGCGTTCTCCCGCATCGAGGATCTGCTTCTCGAGCC
>JANOCR010000086.1:0-5443 GCA_031412355.1 Ilumatobacteraceae bacterium
GGTCAACGCGACAGATCGGCCAAACTTCCACCGATGGAGGGCACCGGGTTCCTGACGATGATGGCCGAGCCACCCGCGCGGCCGTTCGTGGGCCGGAGGGACCGTGGCTGACCGAGGCGGACCTGCAGACCTACGCCGACGAGTTCGCCCACAGCGGCTTCTTCGGGCCGATCAGCTACTACCGCAACCTCGATGCCAACTTCGACATCGTCAAAGAGTTCAGTCCCGAGCGCCTGACCATGCCCGCCTACTTCATCGGTGGCACCGACGATGTGGTCAACGTGATGGACCCGTCAGGCATCGAGCGCATGCGGAACCTGCTCGCCGACTTCCGCGGGTCGACCGTTCTGGAAGGCGTCGGTCACTGGACGCAGCAAGAAGCCCCTGCAGCGTTCAACGAAGCACTGCTGGGGTTCCTGCGAACGTTGTGATTCTCTGGCGCGCTATCTGCGCTGAAGCTTGCTGAGCAGACGCAGGAGTTCGAGGTACAACCACACGAGGGTGACGACCAGCGCGAATGCGGCGAACCACTCCATGCCTTTAGGCAAACCCTGCTTGGCGCCTTTCTCGATGAAGTCGAAGTCGAGTGCGAGGTTCATTGCCGCGAGGCCTGCCGCGAAGATGCTGAATCCGATGCTCAACAGGCTGGTCGACTGCAGGAACGAGACACCGCCGCCGAAGAGATTGATGATGAACGAGAACAGGTAGAACACCATCAGCCCCATCGTGGCCGTGATGATGATCTTGCGGAACTTGTCGGTGACCTTGATGATCTTGGTCCGGTAGAGCACCAGCATGACCACGAAGACACCAAGGGTGGCGCCGACGGCCTGCAGCACGATGCCGTTCTGATAGTTCTCGTAGGCCTTGGAGATGACACCGAGGAAGAAGCCTTCGCCGATGGCGTAGACGGGTGCGAGGAACTTGGCCCACATCGGTCGGAAGTACATCGCGATCGCACAGGCGAAGCCGACCAGCACGCCGCCTAGTGCCAACGCTGGGAAGCCGCCTACCTCGCCGCCGGAGTTGTCGGGGCCCATTTGCCAGCCGACGACTGCAGTGGCGAGGAGTATGACCATCAACACGCCGCTGGCACTGATGGTGCCACCGACGGTCATGACCTGTGAATTCCAGCTACTGACGGGACCGTCGGTGATCGGCGTGGCGCGCGTGGTCGGGTCGGGCGCTGCCCAGCCAGGATTGCGCGCAGCCTGATTCCAGATGCGGTCGTTGAGTATTGGGTTTGCCATGGACGCCTCCTTGGGCGAACGAGTAACAGAGCGCACGTTACCGCCGCGCGCAACGCTTGTGTGTGCGACCCCCTGGTGAGATTGGGGTTACATCAGATCATGTGCGCTCGCGCCGTCCCACAGCTCGATGTCGGGTGCGCCGGTCAGCAGTCCGTTGCACGCCGCCGCCATCTCGACCATCACCGTGCTGTCGAAGTGGTTGCGTTGCGCGGAAATTGAATCCCACTTCTGGATCACCAGGTAACGGCCGGGCTGGGTCACCGACGAGCACAGGTCGACGTTTCGGCAACCGGGCTGCATGCGAGTGAGCACTACGTACTTCGACAGAATCGCCACCAGCGAGCCGGCATCGGCCGCATCGAACCGCATCGTCACGATCGCCAGCTCCATTGGGCCGTCGTCCGACGGGAGGGCCATGCCCGCGAACGATACACGGTACGGCTGTATCTGAATCGCCGATGAACGACGATTTGACAGCGCCGGGTGTGAGGTGCTTGACCTGGTGGGTATCGTGAGGCAATTGCCGCTCGGGTTACCGGGGGGTGAACAAACTCACCGTTCGAGGAGCATTCGTGGCGAAAGATCGTGTAGAGCGCGACGAAGAAGACCTGGTCCGCCTGTATCTGACCGATATCGGCCAGTACATGTTGCTCACCAAGGATGATGAGGTCCGACTCGCCAAGCAGATCGAAGCCGGCAAAGCGGCGATCGAAGAGCTCGACCAGATCGGCAAGGACCTGACAGCGGCAAAGAAGCGTGAGCTGCGCCGTGCTTCCCGCGAGGGGGAAGATGCCGAACGAGCGTTCGTGCAGTCGAACCTTCGTCTCGTCGTCTCGATCGCCAAGAAGTATCAGGCATCGGGTTTGCCCCTGCTCGACCTCATCCAGGAGGGAAACCTGGGTTTGATGCACGCCGTCGAGAAGTTCGACTGGCGCAAAGGCTTCAAGTTCTCGACCTACGCCACGTGGTGGATCCGCCAGGCGATCACTCGAGGGATCGCCAACACCGGGCGCACCATCCGCCTGCCTGTGCACGCGGGCGACACGCTGGCCCGCCTGCAGAAGGCGCGCAGCCGGCTCGAGCTCAAACTCGGCCGCCCGGCGACGCTGTCGGAACTGGCCAAAGAAGTCGAGATGCCCGAAGACAAGGTCACCGAGGCATTGCGTTTCGCCGCCGAGCCCTTGTCGCTCAGCGAGCCATTGCGAGAAGACGGCGATGCCGAACTCGGCGACGTTGTCGAAGACCGTTCGGCCGAATCGCCGTTCGAGGTCGCTGCCACCGCACTGTTGCCGGAAGAGATCGCCCGTCTGCTGGCGCCGCTCGACGAGCGCGAGCGAGAGATCCTGAAGCTGCGCTTCGGCCTCGACCGCGGCGAGCCGCGCACGCTCGAAGAAGTGGGCGAGCACTTCAATCTCACCCGCGAGCGCATCCGCCAGATCGAAGCTAGGGCCATGAGCAAGCTGCGGCACCCGTCCAGCGACACGGGCGCCCGCGACCTTCTTGCCGTCTAGCCAGCCTTCCTTCGCATGGCAGCGAATGCCCCTGCAGTACCTGCGCGCGTCTGGCTTGTGACGTGATCGAAGTACGCGACGCCGTAGTCGACGACGCCGATGCCATCGCTAGTGCACACATCGACGGCTGGCGCATGGGGTACCGCAATGTAGTGCCCGACGAATATCTCGATGCCGACGAGTTCGCCACAACCCGGCGCGAACGATGGAGGGCGTGGAGCTGGCAATCCAACCTCGGGTCGCGGCTGTTCGTCGTGACGATCCAGGGCAGGGTCGTGGGATTCGGCAATGCCGGGCCGGAGCTCGCCTCGGCGGACCCGACCAACGCTGCGGCGACCGAAGCCGAGGGCCAAACCACAATGCGCGGCGAGGTGTACGGCTTTTACCTGCACCCCAGCGCATGGGGAAGCGGGGCCGCGCCAGCGTTGATGAGCCGCTGCGAAGAGTTCCTCCGTGACGAAGGTTTCACCACGGCGGTGTTGTGGGTGTTGCGCGACAACCCCCGTGCGTTGGCGTTCTACGAGAAGGCCGGCTGGCACTTCACGGGACACGAGTCGATGTTTTCGCCCTCCGAGCGGCCGGACTCGCTGCTGTCGAAGGTGGAGTACGTGGTCAGGGAGTATCAGGTCAGCCTGTAGTTCAAGTTCGATGTCAAGTGGTTCGATATCTCTGTCGTGGAGTTGTTGCCCAATTCGATGACGTTTCGCATCATCTCGACACTCGATGTCGTCGACGAGAACGAGATACCGGCCGACTTCACCGGCCGCGTCCGCAGATCCATCAACGGCGCCGAGGCGTATGTCGCCTGGTTCTCCGCCGGCCTGCTCGACAATCCTGGCCGCAACTACCCCGCCTACCGCCGTTACCGCTCCGACGGCCAGGTCAAATACGAGATGTTCTACGAGCGTGGGCAGTTGCAGGACCCGACCGACCGTGAGCCTGCGGTGCGCGGCTACTTCGCCAACGGATCGCTGCACTACGAAGAGCACTACCGCGACGGCAAACGCAACGACGCGGCGAACGGGAGCCCGGCCGTGTCGAAGTGGCGCTCCGACGGCACGCTTCGCCACCAACTGCGCTATCGCAACGGCAAACGACTGACCGGACGCCACGCCCCCCAGTCCTAGTGGAGTGTTTCGGGCCCCCTCGGGGTGGCGCCAAACACTCCATGCCGCGTCACGGGTTGTTTGAGGGTCGGGCGCGATGGGAACCGCTCAACCAAGGCCGTGGCCGTGTGGCGATGGCAATGAACAAGGAGACTGACATGGGAGCACTGAGCATTCTGCTGATTGCCGCCGGAGCAATAATGACCTGGGCAATGGAGGACAACACCACCGGGTTCGATCTACGCATGATCGGAATCATCCTGCTCGTCGTCGGAGCCGTTGGCCTGATCGCCTCGCTGGCGCGAGGATCGATGATGGGCTTTACCTCCACTCGCGAGAGCCACCTGTCGGGCGACGGACGCACCGTCGTCGAGCGCGAGCACACCAACTTCTGATCGGCAACATCTAACCCTCCGGCAAACGTCTGGGCGTTTGGCGGAGGTGGACGGGAATCCGTTTTCCACCGCGTATGCCCAGGTAGATCGATTGCGGACGCACCATCAAGCCGCTCTGAGACTTCCACTGAGACTTATCGGCTCGAACTAGCACACCTCCACATGGACGGCCGCAGCTACAGGCCCAACAAGCGGCCCGGCACACGCCGCCAGCAAGGAGGTGAACCAACCGGCTAGACCTTCATCCGACTGGGGAATTCCGTGATCACAGCCCCAGGGAATTAGGTGATCGTCGAGAACGTCGTGATCGGTGCCGGTGTCCACGATCACTCGATGCCCCGCCGCGACCAGCTCACTGATCGCGGCGATCGCGTCAGTGTCGATCTGGTCGCCGGCAACCGAGGCGACGCGTAGCCGATCGCACGGTGCGACGGAACTGGCGATCCCGTCGGCGAACGTGCTGGCCGGTGTCGGGTCCGAGACACCCAGGGTCGGCGCAGCATCAGACGGAGCGTACAAGCGAGGCTCTGACCCCGAAGTCAGAAGCGGGCTCCGAAGATGAGGCGAACGCCCCATGCGCGCAGGACACGCGACGCGCATGCTCATTCGCAGATCCCTCGCCACCCGGTGCGGGATGAGCGAGGGAGCTGAGAATGTCGAAGGCAGCCAAGCACACCACACCGACGACGATGGATTTCGAGATCGCGGAGGATCGCTCATGCGCGCTCGACGATTTCACCGTCAACTTTGTGACGATTCGTCACGGCAGCCGTGGCTGGAACGGAGTTCATCCAGTTCAGCCCGACAGACCTGCTCGCCGAGACCGAGGCACCAATCGCACGAGGAATGCAGGACGCCGCCACGTGACCGGGCTTCACCAACCGGAGGTCTCTGCGGCGGCGCCACTGTCGTCGGCTCAAGGGGCCAGCTGGTAGAAGCGGAAGAGGTCGTGTTCGATCGGGAGGACGTTGACCGTCGCGAAGCCAGCCCGCCCGGCGTAGCCCGCGAACGTTCTTGCGCGATGCCGGCCGTGAGCGGACACCTGGGCGGTCGGGGCCGTCGTGGTCGGAGTTCATCCGTTCCCAGGCGAAAGCGGTGATCGCGACCGACTTCTTCACCGTGGACACCGTCCTGTTCCGCCGGTTCTACGTGCTGTTCTGGATCGAGGTCGACACGAGGGT
>JANOCR010000087.1:0-17292 GCA_031412355.1 Ilumatobacteraceae bacterium
GCTCACCTACGGCAATCTCAACCTTCCGCTCGCAACGTCGCAACGCTCCGGCCTTACGACCGACCAG
Source organism: Ilumatobacteraceae bacterium (assembly GCA_031412355.1). Taxonomy (GTDB): domain Bacteria; phylum Actinomycetota; class Acidimicrobiia; order Acidimicrobiales; family Ilumatobacteraceae; genus JAENVT01. The sequence goes on from JANOCR010000087.1 coordinate 68, forward strand.
GTGACGGTCGGTGTTCGACCAGAGGCCTTGCGCATCGGCAGCGAAGGGATCGAAGCAACCATCGTTGCCATCGAAGAACTCGGTTCTGATTCGTTCGTCTACTGCACACCGAACGGCCACGACGACGTGTCCTTGGTCTACAGGACCGACGGCCTCAATCCCTCGCAAGCAGGCAGCGTCGTGCACCTCATGCCCGACGTCGCGTCGATGCACGTGTTCGACACCGCCACCGGTGCGCGGCTCGAAGGCTGAGCGCGTGTCCGTGCGCTCCGACCAACGGATCGACCCGTACCTCGGTACGGTCGTCCACGTCGTCGGAGCGCGCCAAGCCCGGCCCAACCTGCCGTCCACCGGTTGTCCGTTCTGCGTGGGTGGCCTCGAGGCGCCCGATCCCTACGAGGTGCACTGGTTCCCGAACCGTTGGCCGGCGATGCACGGCAACCGGTGCGAAGTCGTCCTCTACACCCCCGATCACGATGCCACGCTGTGGTCGCTGGGAGTCGAGGGAGTTCGCAAGGTCATCGACCTGTGGGCGGAACGCACCACCGCCCTCGGGAAGCGAGACGACGTCGAGTTCGTGCTGGTGTTCGAGAATCGCGGGCCGCAGGTCGGCGCCACCATCGCCCATCCCCACGGACAGATCTACGCATACGACCACGTGCCGCAGCGCCCCGCATCGTTGTTGACCGCCGGATGGAAACCCGAGGCGGATTGCGGCGAGCGGTTCGTGGCCGGCTCCGATCCGCGAGGCGTCGAGAACGCGTCGGGCTGGACCGCGTGTGTCCCCGAAGCATCGACCTTTCCGATCGCCTTGACGCTGGCACCCAACGAACAGGTGCCTGATCTGCCATCGCTCGGCGACGACGGTCGCAATGCTCTGGCGACGTTGTTGGTCGACATCCACGATCGCCTCGACCGGCTGTACGACCAGCCACTGCCCTACATGATGTGGCTCAACCAGCGACCGACCGACGGGCAGGAATGGCCGCAATCGTGGTTCAACGTCGAGATCGTCTCACCATGGCGCAGCGCCGGTGTCGCCAGGTTCATTGCCGCTGCCGAGGTGGCATGCGGCGAGTTCTTCAATCCAGTGATTCCCGAAGATCTGGCTCGTCAACTTCGGGGCCTGGCTCGGACGGATCCACTGCAAGCGCGCCACGATGGCGCGACCAGTCCAGCACGAGGTACAGCAGCGCCGCCCCGCCGGTGACGAGCGCCACCCACTGGTTCAGACGCAGGCCACCGCTCGTGTGCGCCGGATCGATGCGCAAGCCCTCGACCCAGAATCGACCGATGGCGTAGCCCACGATGTACATGCCGAACAGCCGGCCCGGGCGAAGCTTGAACCGGCGATCGATTCCCAGCAGCGCTATGCACAGGGCGAAGTTCCACAACGATTCGTACAGAAACGTCGGGTGGAAGGTGGTGCCGGGTGCGAACCCGGCGGGAATCTTGTCGTCGTCGATCTTCAGTGCCCACGGCAGGTCCGTGGCTTTGCCGAACAACTCCTGATTCCACCAGTTGCCCCACCGCCCGATCGCCTGCGCCAAGGCAAGCGCCGGCGCTGAGGCGCTGAGCCCGACCGCGGGCGCGATCCCCCTGCGCTTGAAGGCCCACATCGCCACGAGAGCACCGAACAGGATCCCGCCCGGAATTCCGAGACCGCCCCGCCACAACTGAGGGATCCTCCCGAGATCGTCCTTGAACGCGCTCCAGTCAGTGACAACGTGATACAGCCGCGCCCCGATGACCCCGGCGATGACCGCCCAGACTGCCATCGAGCTGGCATCTTCGCGGGTGCCGGCGCCGCTGGCCTCCAGCCGGCGACCAATCAACCACACCCCGGCGATCACACCGAGGGCGATCATCAACCCATAGGCATGGATCGACAACGGGCCGATCGACAGCGAGCCACTGGATGGGCTCGGGATGCTGGCGAAGAAACCGGCCATCAGTGGGCGACAACACGGGTCGCGAAGTCGACCGTCGACTGGAAGATCAGGTCCTTGTCGTAGTCCTGCGTCGCCACATGAAAGCTGCGGTCCAACGTGATCCTCTCGACGGGACCTCCGTAGTTGTCGGCGAGGTATTGCGACTGCACCGGCTCAACGACATGGTCCTGCGGAGAGTTCATCAGCAGCAGAGGAATCCGCATGCTCGCGTACTGGCGGCTGAGCGGTTCGATGCCATCCATCAGCGCCGACAGCAACGGCTCGAGAGGGGTGTCGTCGTAGGCGATCTCCGTGGCGTCCGGGTCGGCGATGTCGCTGCCGACACCGGGCAGCATCGGAGTACCGCCGTCGACCAGGCCCCGCAGCATCTCGATGATCTCGGGCGCCTGTGGCTGCGCCACGGGATTGATGCACACCAGGCCTGCAATATCCGCATGGTCGGCGCCGATCCGCAGTGTCAGGGCACCACCCATGCTGAGGCCGACCACCACGATGTGCGTGGCACGCTGCGCCACTCGCTGGTAGGCCGCCTCGGCCTCGCCCACCCAGTCGGCCCAGCGGGCCGGCAACAGGTCGTCGACGACGGTGCCGTGTCCGGGCAGCCTCGGCATCTCGATGTGGAAACCGGCGGCGGCGAGTGCGTCGGCGACGCCACGCATGGACGCAGGCGTTCCCGTGTAGCCATGCAGAACAACTGCACCGTACTGGCCCTCGCCCGAGTGGGACCACGGCTCGGCTCCGGCAATGATCGGATTGGTCATGGCGACGATTATGGCAGCGGGTTCGCCATTCACACGTAGGGATCGTTGGATGTCAGCGGTTCCTCCCACCAATCGTCGGGTACGCCGGTCGCTTGCCACTGCGGGAACGGGTAGATGCAGTTCACCGGACATGCGGGCAGGCACTTGTCGCATCCGCTGCACAGTTCGGGGATGATCACGACGTCGGGCCCGTGGTTGAAGATCGCTCCGAACTGGGGTGGACAGGCACGCAGGCATGCGTCGCAGTTGATGCATTCGAGCATCTCGATGCGCAGCGGGTCGTTCTGCCACTTGGGGCTCCGCGACCGAGTGGTGATGCGCTCGGATCTGGCCGCCGACATGCGGCCGAGTGTAGATCCGGGTGGGGATCTAGATGTCGGTCGCCGGATCCGCGACCGGGCTGGGCGACGGTGCAGCGGCGTCGCGCCTGGCGATCACTTCGACCAGGGCGTCGACGATGTGCGGGTCGAACTGGGTCCCCCTGCCGGCAACGATGTGGCCGACCGCGTCGGCAGATGTCCACGCGTGCTTGTAGCGATGCACAGTGACCAACGCGTCGTAGACATCGGCGACGGCGACGAGCCGGCCGCTCATTGGTATCGCCTCGCCGGCGAGCCCGGCCGGGTATCCGCTGCCGTCCCACCGTTCGTGATGCGAGAGGGCGACTTCTGCCGCCAGTTGGATCAGGGCCGATCGGCTGCCGGCGAAGACCGTGGCTCCGACCGTCGTATGGGTCTTCATGATCTCGAACTCGGCTTCGGTCAGCGCACCGGGCTTCTGCAAGATCGCGTCGGGCACGCCGACTTTGCCCACGTCGTGCAACCGCCCGGCCAAGCGAAGGTCCTCCGACCAACTGAGGTCCTGATCCAACTGCAATGCCAGTTCGGCAGCCAACTCACCGACCCGCGACGAGTGCTCGCCCGATTCTGGGTCGCGGTACTCGGCGATCGCCGCGAGGCGTTCGAATGCCTCGTAGTGCTGCTCTTCCAGGTCCTGTGTCCTGGCGGTGACCAACTCTTCCAACTCGGTCGTGCGCACGCGGAGCAGTTCGGCCTGGTCGCGAGCCGCCAGGGTGTCGTGCGAGATCTGCAGCGTCTTGATCCGCAGGTCCGTGTCGCGGTTGAAGATCTGTTCGTGGATCTTGGTGCAGGCCTCGCGATGGAGCAACGCTTCTTCGTATCGTCCCAGCGACTTGAAGACCTCGGCCAGCAATCCGTGCGCAACCAGTTCCAAGTCGGAGAACTCGTTCTGTTGCGCGACCATGACCGCTCTTTCGAGTGCAGTGATCGCTTCGGCGGGATCGCCCGTGGCTATGCAGACCCGACCGCGGGCGATCTGCACCGAGACCAGTGCCATCGGAGACGTACGCGTCAACTGCGCGGCGATGTGGCTCAGTGACTCGTCGGCCTGGTCGAGACAGGCGTTCGCCTGCGGCAGGAGCTGGAGCTCGGCGTATGCCTCGGCGAGGTTGGCCAGGATCTCGGCGACGTGCTCGGGCAGGTGCTCACGGGCCAGTTCCAGCGCAGCTTCGCCGAGGCTCACGGCCAGCAGATTCTCCTGACGCTCGGCTCGGACCTTGGCCATGTTGGCCAGCGTGATCGCGTCGAAGCCGCGCCTCGGGCTCTTGCGGTTGGCCTCGAGTGCGGCCTCGTAGGTCACGATCGCCCTGTCGGTGTCGCGCAGGCTGTGGTGCACCGCTGCGATGGTGTTGAGCAGGTTTCCGAGATCGGCCAGATCGGCAGTCGACCGGTAGATCTCCAATGCCTGCAACAGGTTCTCGAGCGCCTGCGAGTAGTTGCCTGCTTGGTGATGAACGATGCCGACAAGGTTCAGCGCCCATACCTCGACGACGGGTGCTGCGCAACGTCGGGCCAGATCGCGAGCCTCGAGCGCCAACCCGAAGGCCTCGTCGAGTTGACCAAGTTGGTACGTCACGCTGGCCAGCCGGTACAACGCCTCGGCCTCACCCTGCTGATCCTCGTTCGATCGAGCCAGCACCCTCGCCTGCTGCACCAGTGATCTGGCACGAATCAGATCTTCGGGCTCGGCGGTGCGCGCCTCGTCAAGAAGGTCGCGAACGGACTTGCCGCTGCCTGCCCCTTCCTTCAGAGATATCGCGGACATCGCCAACGATCGACCAACCCTTCGGTCCTCCTCGGACCACGTGAGAACGACTTGTGAACGCCACGTCAGCGCCACACGTGGATATCGGCAGACTGTGACCAAAGCTTGACTGATACAGACAGTGAGCTATGACCACTCCAAGTGTAGGTTCGGCGACATCGAACCTGGCCGTATCGTATTCAAGATGCGGGACGGACTGCGGTGACCAGCACCCGGCGCCGGGTCGACAGTTCGGCAGTCTCGGCGTTCTTGCCTGTCGTTGCTGTCATACCGCTGTGGCTCCTGGCGCTCGCCGTTCTGTGGCTGCCACTGCGCGTGGTGTGGCACATCTCCTTCGTGGCCCTGTCGCTCGGCTATCTGGCCGCGGTGCTGTTGCTGTTCCTGCGTCCGGTGCAGGTCGCGGTGCTGGCACCGCTGCTCGGTGCACGGCGGCCGACACGTGGCGAGCGCGCCGCGCTCGACATCGCCTGGCGATCGGTGTTGCAAGCCAACCGGTTGCCGGCGCGGCGCTTCGTGATAGCCGTGCTGCCGATCGACGAGTTGAATGCGTTCGCATGCGGCGGGCACTTGGTGGTGGTCACCTCGTATGCCATCGACACGTTGCCCCGCGATGAGTTGAGCGGCGTGCTGGCTCACGAGCTCAGCCATCACCTCGGATCCCACACCGTTGCGCTGACGATCGGCCACTGGCTGAGCCTGCCCGTGTTCGCGCTGGCCCGCATCGGCTTCTTCTTGCAGAACGTAGCGACTGCTGCTACTCGCACTTTCGCTCGACGTTCATCGTCGCTGACGGTGCTCGGCCAAGTGGCCAGCACGCTGCTGATGGCGATCTCGTGGCTCTTCCTCAGCGGGCTGCTTGTCACGAACGCGATTGCCAACGTGGTGGGCCGCAATGCCGAGCTGCAGGCAGATCGCCGCGCAGTCACCATGGGTTTCGGCAGGCCTTTGGCCAGCGCTCTGCGACGAGTGATCGGCGAGCGTCGGGGCGAACGCCCGACGACGTTACGCGAACGTTTGGCCGCCACACATCCGCCGGCCCGCACCCGTGTGGCCCAGATCGAAGCCCTACTTCGCCTGCGGCGCGGCCGGTAGCGTCCTGATGTGGATGTAGCCCTGCAGACGCGAGCCCTGACCCGCCGATTCGGCGAGACGGTGGCTGTGGACGGCATCGATCTCGTAGTCGGCAAGGGTGAGATATACGGTTTCCTGGGCCCGAACGGGGCCGGAAAGAGCACCACCGTGCGAATGCTCACGACGCTGCTGGTGCCGTCGTCGGGCACAGCCACCGTCGCCGGGTTCGACGTGCGCGACAAGCCTGAGATGGTTCGGCTGCGCATCGGTGTAGCCCTGCAAGAGGCAGCGCTCGACCCGAGGCAGACCGGTCGGGAACTGCTCGACCTGCAGGGACGGTTGTACGGGCTCAGTGCTGCGGAGCGCGGCCATCGCGTGGCGGATCTCCTCGTCCTGGTCGACATCGGTGAGGCGATCGATCGGCGCATCGGCACGTACAGCGGCGGCATGAAGCGGCGGCTCGATCTTGCCGCGGCGCTGGTGCACGAACCTGAGGTGTTGTTCCTCGACGAGCCGACAACCGGGCTCGACCCTTCCAGCCGGGCAGCGGTGTGGGAAGAGGTCCGGCGGCTCAACGAACAGCGCAGTATGACGATCTTCCTCACCACTCAGTATCTCGAGGAGGCCGACGCGTTGGCTGACCGTGTCGGCATCATCGCGAGAGGCAGGATCGTCGCGGAGGGGACACCGGCCGATCTCAAGCGGTCGGTGGGCTCCGATGTGATCATCGCCAAGGGCCAACCCGGCGACACTCAACGCATCAAGGACGCGCTCGTCGCGGTCGACGGCCTGGGGGCAGTCGAATCGGCAGGTGACGAGGTCGTGATCTCCGTGACCAACGGCGCCAAGGCCATCAGTCCGGTCGCGGTTGCGCTGTCCGAAGCGGGTATCACCGTGGAGGGTCTTCTCCTACGGACGCCCACGCTCGACGACGTGTTCCTGCACGTCACCGGAGAACGAATGCGGGAGGACGCATCGTGACGGCGCCGGTCGTGGCTCGAAGTGCCGGCTTCTTCGAAGATTTGCGCAGCGTGTCGTTGCGGGCGATCCGCCTGACGTGGCGGGATCCCGAGGCCTTCCTTCCGGCGTTGGTGATCCCCGTGTTCTTCTTCGTGGTCAATGTTGGCGCGTTGCAAAAGTTCGTCGAGGGCAGCTTTCCCGCTGACTTCGACTACAAGGCGTTCCAACTACCCGTCGCTGTCGTCTTCGCAGTCACCGGCGTCAGCCGAGCCACCTCGTTGGTAACGGACATTCAGAATGGATACTTCGACCGCCTGCTGCTGACGCCGGTCCGCCGAGGCACGCTGCTGTTCGGATTGATGAGTGCCGACGTCGTGTTGATCGTCGCCCTCGCCACCCCCGTCGCCGTCCTGGGGTTGCTCATCGGGATCGACCCGGCCACCGGACCTCTTGGTGTCGTGGCATTCGTGGCCATCGCCGGTTTGTGGGGGCTCGCGTTCACCGGCTTCCCGTATTCGATCGCCTTGCGCACCGGCAATCCGACCGCCGTCAACAATACGTTCCTACTGTTCTTCCCGTTCGCCTTCTTGACTACCGCGTACCTGCCGCAGGACAGCATGACCGGTTGGCTGGCCACGGCGACGCGATTCAATCCGACGACCTATCTGCTCGAGGGCATGCGGGCCCTGCTGCAGGACGGCTGGGAGTGGGCGCCCATCGGTCGTGCGCTGCTGGCGATCGTCGGGGTCGGCGCGGTCTCGTTCACCCTCGCCTTCGCCGCGCTGCGTGGTCGAGTCAACCGCAACTAGCACTCACCCCCCGAGCACCACCGCCCCGCCTCCACCCCTCTCGAATCGTCAGTGACGAAACTCCGGGCCATTCATCGGGCGCGACAACACGCCACCCACGGCACACGCCGCGCCCACAACAACCATCGGGCGCGACAACACGCCACCCACGGCACACGCCGCGCCCACAACAACCATCGGGCGCGACAACACGCCACCCACGGCACACGCCGCGCCCACACGCAGCCTAGGTCGCGGTGCCGATGGGGGCTGTGGTGGCGCCGAGGATGGTCACCAGGTCGTCGGCGGCGATCTCGATATCGAGACCTCGCCGGCCACCACTGACGAAGATCGAGTCGAACAGCACGCAAGTCTCGTCGATCACCACCGGCAGCGACCGCTTCTGGCCGAACGGGCTGATCCCGCCGACCACGTACCCGGTCAACCGCTGGGCGGTCTCGGGCAGGCACATCTCGGCACGCTTGCCGCCCACCGCAGCGGCGAGCTCCTTGAGCGAGAGCTGCCCACTGACCGGCACGATCGCGACCACGTGGTCGCGGTCGTCGACGGTGGCGATCAATGTCTTGAACACCCGCTCGAGCTCGACTCGCAGCGCCAGTGCGGCCGCTTGCCCGTAGTTGCGGTCCGCCGGATCTGTCTCGAACTCGTGAACGTGAAATCGGACGCCGGCAGCCTTCAACGCGACGATTGCCGGCGTTCCTGCTCGTGCCATCGACGGTCTGCGTCAGATCGTGGCAGGACTGTTGAACTCGTCGACCAAGGGCTCGTACGAATCCATGGCCGCCATCGCCGCATCCCGATCGAGCGCCGGCAGCATCAGGGCCGCCACGGTGGCTCCAATGTCGCGCAGTCGGGCGAGGTTCGCGGCGTCGGGCTTGGCTGCGTAGATGCCGAGGCCCAGCGACGCCGGATCGCGACCAGACGCTTCGGCCATCTGCTGCAGCTTGAGCCACGCCTCGTCGATCGGCCAACGGCCTTCGATCGGCATCCACACATCTCCGTACTCGACGATGTGACGGAAGTGCAGATCCTTTGGCGAACAACCGACGTAGATCGGTGGATTCGGGAACTGCACCGGCTTCGGCCATGCCCACGACGGGTCGAAGTTGACGTAGCGCCCGTGGAACTCCGCCTCCTCCTGAGTCCACAACGCCTTGCACGCCAGCACCTTCTCGCGAACCACGGCGCGTCGGTGGGCGATGTCGACGCCGTGCGATTCCATCTCCTCGTGATTCCACCCATAACCGATGCCGAACAACAGCCGTCCGCCCGAGATCACGTCGAGCGAGGCAACCTCTTTTGCCAGCCATAGCGGGTCTCGCTGAGCGACCAGAGTGATACCCGTGCCGAGCCGAAGCGTGGTCGTCACCACGGCAGCGGCCGTGAGGGCGATGAACTGATCGTGCGTGCGCCAGTATTCGGCAGGCAACGCGGGCGCGCCGACGATGCCACCCCAAGGCGTTCGGCGGCTGCTGGGGATGTGGGAATGCTCGGGGAACCACAGCGAATCGAATCCACGGGACTCTGCCTCGCGGGCCACCTCGATGGGCTGCATGCCGCAATCGGTCGGGAACATCATCAATCCGAGTCGCATGGAGCCAGGCTAGACACCGCGACTGCGGTGGTACATCAGCGTGTCAACCAAGGCGGACGGCAACGCCAGACAAGGCCGGATCGGCAGGCGGATGTCGCTCGAACACCATCGGGTCATGACCGGGCACGATTACTCCGCCTGGTCCGGCCAACGATCGCAGCCGGTCGTACCCTGCGATCATCGCCGGAACATCGAACACGATCGGGAACGGCCGGGTCGCTTCCATGTTCTCGTAGTAGTGGCTGGCATCGGAGGCCAGCACCAACCAGCCAGCAGCGGTGCCCACGCGAACTGCTTGCAAGCCATCGGTGTGGCCGCCGATGTGGTGCACCGAGACACCGGGCGCCAGTTCGCTGTCGCCGTCGCAGAACTCGACCCGCTTGGCGTGCACCGCCATCACCATGTCGGCGACGTGTCGCGAGGTGAACGCGTGGCTGTACTCGCTCTCGGTCATGTGACGACCGGTGGCAAAGTTCATCTCGCGATCCTGAAGATGAAAGCGGGCGTTCGGGAACTGATCGAATCCACCGACGTGGTCGTAGTGCAGATGCGTGAGCACGACGGTCGGTGCTGTCGCGGCATCGACACCGATCGTTGCCAACCCCTCGGCAGCGGTTCGCAGCAGTCGCCGGTTCCGTGACTGGGCGTCGTGGGTGTTGAAGCCGGTGTCGACCACGATGGTCGCGTGACGGCCGACGATCGCCCACACGAAATAGTCCATCGACATCGGCACGTCGTGCGGGTCTCCACCGAGAAAGTGCTCGTGACGGCGAGCCTCACGCTCGGCGTACTTGACTGCGAACACCTCGTAGGAATCCGTATCCGTCATCGACGTAGGGTACCGAACATGGAAGATTCACTGTTTCAGACCGGGCTCGAGGCCCGATCGCGCGTGCTGGGTGCCGAGTTCGTCACCAAGGCGTTCGCCACCGCCGACAGCTTCAATCGCGAGATGCAGGAGATGGTCACGGAGTACTGCTGGGGTGGCGTGTGGGGACGCAGCGCACTGACCGACCGGCAGCGCAGTCTCAACAACCTGTGCATACTCGCCTCGCTGAATCGTTCGCACGAGTTCAAGCTTCATTTCCGCGGCGCCATCCGCAACGGCTGCTCGCTCGACGAGCTACGCGACACGTTGATCCAGGTGATGGTCTACGCGGGCGTGCCTGCCGGCGTCGAGGCGTTCCGCCTGGCTCGCGAGGTACTCGATACCGAAGGTGTGGTGCCACCACCGACCGACAGGCCGATGCCCGACGTCCCCGCTGCGCAGCAATGACCATCGGGTTCATCGGCCTCGGCAAGATGGGCGGCCCTATGGCCGCCAACGTCGCTGCGGCAACACCGGGGTTGGTGTGCTTCGACATGGCCGGCACGAGGGACCGTATGCCCCCTGGCGCTGTCGCGGCAGCGTCGATAACCGACCTCGCGCGCCGGTGCGAGACCGTCTTGATCAGCGTGCCCGATGGGTCTGCAACGCTCAACGTCGCTCGCCAGGTCGACGACACCAAGGACCGCCTCGTCGCGACGTTGATCGACCTGTCGACCATCGGACCGAAGGCCGCGATCGAGGCAGCCACGCTGCTCGGCTCGGCCGGCATCACATATTGCGACGGTCCGGTCTCAGGGGGTGCCGCCGGGGCGCGGGCGGGCACGATCTCGCTGATGTTCGCCGGGCCGACCGCCGTGTTGGAGACCAACCGGGCGCTGCTGGAGTCGTTCACCGGCAATGTGTTTCACGTCGGTGATCGCGCCGGCATGGGTCAGGCGATGAAGTTGGCCAACAACTACCTGTCGGCAACCGCGTTGGCGGCGACGTCGGAGGCCGTTGCCTTCGGCATCGCTCACGGCCTCGAGATGGCCACCGTCATCGACGTGCTCAACGTCTCGACCGGCCGCAACTCGGCGACCGTCGACAAGTTCCCCAATCGCATCTTGACGGGCACCTACGACGCCGGCTTCTCCACTGCGCACATGACAAAGGATGTGGGCTTGTTCGTCGACAGAGCCGACAACGTCCAGACGGCCTCGACGGTGGCCACCGCGGTGGCCGATACGTGGCGCGGTTGCGATACGGACCTGCCCGGCAGCGATTTCACCGAGATCTGGCGGTACGTGTCGACCCGCTGAATTCAGCCGAGTTGTTCGTGCAGGAAGGCAGTCACCTGCGGCCACACGGCCGCAGCCACCTCTTCGTCGAGAGTGCCGAGCGCGTTGTGCGGGGCCATGAACGCGTGGCCGGTTCCGGGGTGCACGGTGAGGGTGACATCTTTGCCCATGGCCCGCAACTTTGCTTCGAGTGCCGAGGCAGCGCCGGGCGAGAAGAAGTCGTCGTTCTCGGCCATGTGACCACGGACGGTTGCAGTCAGCGTCGACCAATCGGGCTCCATGTCGCCTTGCGGGAATCCGTAGAACGGAACGGTTGCGACAACCTTGTCAGGGCGGCCGGCCGCGATGAGGAACGACAGCATGCCGCCCATGCAGAACCCGACGACACCGACGCCGCGACCGGTCACTCCATCGAGACCAGCGAGGTAGTCGATGGCCCCACTCATGTCGCGCGCGGCGCGCTCTGGCGGCATCGATTGCATGAGTTGGGCGGCCTTGTCCATCTCGTCGTGGGCGGCCAGTTCCCCGTGATAGAGGTCGGGCGCCAGCGCCACGAAACCCGCAGCGGCGAGACGGTCGGACATTTCCTTGATTCCCGAGTCGAGCCCCCACCACTCCTGGATAACAAGTACGCCGGGACCGGAGCCGCCGTCCGGTCTGACCAGGTAGCCCGATGCCTCGGAGCCGTTACTGGGGAACGAAATCGTTTCAGCCATGCGCAAACCGTAGCCCTGCGCGGAATTGGCCGGCGACGCCCGACCCATCGTTAGTGTGGGCGACCGTGACCGATCCAGCATCCACTGATTCCAACTGGTGGCGCTCCTCCGTCACCTATCAGATCTACATCCGATCGTTCGCCGATACGAACGGCGACGGAATCGGCGATGTCAACGGAATTCGATCGCACCTCGCGTACATCGCCGAACTGGGCGTCGACGCGTTGTGGATCAATCCGTGGTATCCGTCGCCGCAAGCCGACGCCGGTTACGACGTCGCCGACTATCGAGACATCGAGCCGGCGTTCGGGTCACTCGAAGAAGGACGGGCGCTGATCACCGAGGCCCATGCCGCCGGGCTGCGTGTGTTGCTCGACATCGTTCCCAACCACACATCCGACGAACATCGCTGGTTCCGAGAAGCTCTCGACAGCCCGCCCGGTTCGCCCGAACGAGCCCGCTACCACTTCAGACCCGGCCGGGGTGACCATGGCGAACTGCCACCGAACGACTGGACCTCGGCGTTCGATGGACCCGCATGGACGCGGATCGATCGGCCGGACGGCCAGTGGTACCTGCACCTGTTCGACAGCAGGCAGCCAGACCTCAATTGGGACAACCCAGAGGTCCGTGCCGAGTTCGTCGACATCTTGCGGTTCTGGTTCGATGCCGGCGCCGACGGGTTCCGCATCGATGTGGCCCACGCGCTGTTGAAGGCCGACGGGCTGCCCGATCTGGGAGAGCAGTTCAAGGCGAACCTTGGCGGGCCACCACAGCCCGGTCACCCGCATTGGGATCAGATGGGTGTGCCCGACATCTACCGCGAGTGGCGTGGGTTGGGCGACTCGTACGACCCGCCGAGGGTCTTCGTCGCCGAGGCATGGGTGTCGTCGGTGGCCAGGCTCGCCGAGTACCTGCGGCCGGGTCGACTTCACACTGCGTTCGACTTCCACACGACACGTTGCCGGTGGGACGCCGCCGAGCTTCGTGGGGCAATCTCCACCTCGCTTGCCGCCCACCAAGCAATCGGCGCGCCGGTCACATGGGTCCTCAGCAATCACGACATCAATCGGCACGTCACCCGCTATGGCCGTGATGCAAGCGCGCATCCGCTGCACGGCCGTCCGGACGACCCAGTTGATCTACCGCTGGGCACCCGGCGAGCGCGTGCTGCGATCCTGCTCGAACTGGCGCTACCCGGTGCCGTGTACCTCTACCAGGGCGAGGAGCTTGGCCTGCCCGAGGTCGATGACATCCCCGAGGAGCTACTGGCCGACCCCACATGGAAGCGGTCCGGCCGCACGCGTCGTGGCCGCGACGGGTGTCGCGTGCCCATGCCGTGGACTCGCTCGGGGCCATCGTTGGGCTTCGGTGAGTCGGCGCCGTGGCTGCCGCAACCCAGCGATTGGACGGCGTTGTCGGTCGAAGCCGAGGAGGCGGACCGCACATCGATGCTGTGGCTGTATCGCGATGCTCTGCGCATGCGTCGCGGCCTCGTAGAACTGCACGGCGACGAGCATGCCTGGATCGACCTCGGCGACGACGTGATCGCCTTCACCCGCGGCAATCGATTCGCGTGCGTGGTCAACTTCGGAGCAAGTCCCGTTCAATTGCCGAACGGTGAGGTGCTGCTGTCGAGCGTGCCGATGGATCGCATGTTGCCCACCGATGCTGCGGCATGGGTACAGCTGGGCTGAAGCTCAACCCAGCAGGTCGCGCGCCACGTCGAGCCACAGTTGGGTGGTCAGACGCAACGACTCGACATCGATCCGTTCGTCGTTGCCGTGGAACCGGCGACCGAAGTCGGCCGGTTCGACCTCGGGGCTGAACAACCCCGCCCCATACGCCACCGCGCCCATGTTGCGATAGATGCGCGCGTCGGTGAAACCGACGATCAACTGCGGCGTGGGTCGTGCGGTGGGGAACGGCTTTGCCAGCGCCCGCTCGAGGCTGTCCCACAACGCGCTGTCGACCCGACTGATCGATGCCGGATCATCCATGACAACCTCGACATCGACCCTGTCGTACAGGTCTCCCAGCGCGGCGCGCAGGTGAGCCGTCACGTCGTCATGGCCCTCGCCGGGCAGGGTGCGAACGTCGACACCGATGTCGACGCAGTCCGGGATCACGTTGGTCTTCATCCGCGACGATCCGCCGCCGACGGTGTTGCACGAGAAGGTGGTGTGGGTGCAAGCGTGAAGATGGGCCCCGGGCCCGGGTCGAGGCAACGACTCCAGGAACTCGTCGATCCGATTCTCGTCGAGTAGGTCACGCTTCGTCGCCTCGTCGAGTCCGAGCATCTCGACGGTAGTGGGCCACAACTCGTGGAAGCGCGGGGGCGGCCGGTAGTCGCCGATGCGCTGGATCACCGCGGCGGCCGTCAACAGAGCGTTGTCGGCCTTGAACGGCGTCGACCCGTGTCCGGGTGTGCCGCGGACACGCAACCGCCGCCAGGCCACGCCCTTCTCGCCGACATTGATCGAGATGTACGGCTTGTCTTTCGGACCGCTGTGCAGTCCACCATTCTCGGTCAGGACGTAGTCGGCGCGGATCGCATCGGGTTCGTGGTCCGCCATCCACTGCATGCCGTGGGTGCTGCCCGATTCCTCGTCGGCAACGGCGAAGTAGATCAAGTCACCACGAGGTCGGAAACCGGTGAGGGCCAGATGGCGGAACGCCACCGCCATCGACGAGGTGAGGTTGAGCATGTCGACGGCTCCCCGGCCCCAGACCTCGCCATTGATCAGTTCCCCGCCGAACGGCTCACGCGACCAGCCACTTTCGTTGACCGGGACGACGTCGGTGTGGCCCATCAGGCACAGGCTGGGTGCTGACGGGTCGCTGCCCTCGATTCGGGCGACCAACGAGCCGCGGCCCGGTGTCGGCTCGTAGTGCTGTGTGTCGAGGCCGGTCGCGCCCAGGAACGACCGCAACAGGTCGGCGTTGCGAGTCTCGAAGCCGGACTCGGCCGTGCCGTCGTTGACGCAGCGGTTGCGGATCATCTGCTGCAGCAACTCGACGGTCTCGCCCGTCAGAGCATCGGTGCCTGGTGCGTTCGTCATACCCAGCGGCTCCGCTGCTCGTATGTCGCGAACACCTTCTGCGGCACCACCACGCGCCACGCCTCGACGACGAGTTCGGTCATCTCGGCCAGGTCGATCTCGGACAGGGGAACCACAACGCAGTTGTAGCGCCTCGCACACCAGAGACCACCATGGAAGAATTCCCGCGAAGCGTGTCGAAATCGAGCATCGTCCTTCGTCGGTGCAGTAGGAACCACCCCGCCGGGGTCACAGCGAAAGGAACAGCATCATGCCCAGGTATGCAGCACTCATCTATGGCACCGAACCGACCAGCGAGCCCGACCCGGAGGTGTGGGGCAAGATCATGGCCGAGTACTTCCACTTCGGCGAGGTCGGCGGCGCGGCCGGAGTCATCGGCGGTGGCGAAGCCCTGCAGCCGACCAGCACGGCCACGACGATTCAGGTTTCGGGGGGCGCCAAGGGCGGCGATGTGATCGCCACGGACGGACCGTTCGCCGAGACCAAGGAAGCACTTGGCGGGTTCTACCTGCTCGACTGCAAGGACCTCGACGAGGCACTGAGCTGGGCGGCACAGATCCCCGGCGCGTGGCACGGCAGGGTCGAGGTTCGCCCTGTCATCGACTTCGGCGAGGCGAGCTGATCGATTCGCTCGACGAGATCATCCGCATCGAGGGTGGCCAGGTCCTGGCCACCCTCATTCGTCTGACAGGAGACATCGACACGGCCGAGGACGCACTTCACGATGCCCTTGTGGTCGCCGCCGATTCATGGCGACGCGATGGCGTACCCGACAAGCCGGGCGGGTGGCTGACCACGGTGGCCCGCAACAAGGCACTCGACCGCTTGCGGCGCGAGGCCCGACGGGCGCCGAAGGAGGAAGAAGCGTTCCGCATGCTGACCGAGGGTTCGGTGACAGGTGACGCGTTGGGCGACAGTGGCGAGATCGACAACCGCGACGATCGGCTGCGGTTGCTGTTCACCTGCTGTCACCCCGCGCTGTCGCCGGAGTCGCAAGTGGCCCTGGCGTTGCGGACGATCTGCGGATTGAGCACCGTCGACATCGCTCGAGTCTTCCTGGTTCCCGAAGCAACGATCGGCCAGCGAATCAGCCGCGCCAAGGCCAAGATCGCCAAGGCCCACATCCCCTACCGGGTGCCCGACGACCATGAACTGCCGGATCGTCTCCGTCCGGTTCTGACCACCGTGTACGCCGTGTTCACCGCCGGCCATCATGCACCAGTCGGCGAACTCGGCGAACGACTCGACCTGGCCGACGAAGCAATTCGTCTGGCGCGGGTTCTGGTGGAGCTGATGCCGGACGAATCGGAATGTATCGGGCTGCTGGCGTTGACGATCGCGACCAATGCGCGCCGCCGGGCACGCACCGACGCGCACGGTGAGATCGTGCTGCTGGCCGACCAGGACCGTTCGTTGTGGGACACCAACGCGATCTCCGAGGCGGCCGCACTGGTGGATTCGGTCCTGCGCCGCGGGCGGCCCGGCGCGTACCAGATGCAGGCGGCAATCGCCTGTCTGCACGGTCTGGCTCCCACGTACGCCGAGACCGATTGGCCCCAGATCGCCGAGCTGTACCGCATGCTCGAAGCGCGCTGGCCCACCCCAGTGGTGCGGGTCAACCGCGCTGTCGCAGTTGCCGAAGTTGCCGGCCCGGCCGCAGGGCTGGCGCTGCTCGGCGAACTGGTCGACGGGCCGACGGAGCGCTGGCATTTGTACTGGGCAACCCGTGCCGACTTCCAACGTCGTCTCGGTGCGACCGCCGCTGCCGCCGATTCGTTCCGGCAGGCGCTCGACTGCCCGTGCAACGACAGCGACCGCCGGTTCCTGCAGCGCCGCCTCGTCGAACTGACTGCCGGCTGATTTCTGGGCGCGGTCAATCGGTTCTGGTGGAGTGTCTAGCGCCCACCTGGGTACCCCGAAACACTCCACATGAGTGGTGTGGGCGCCCAATCTGAGACTTCGCAGTCGTGCCTTCCCGTCCGCGTCAGCTCATGCAACGACTGCCTTTCAATGCGCTGACACAGAACTCGAACGCGCCAAGGCCACGACCTGGTCGCGGCATTCCTGGCC
>JANOCR010000088.1:0-46605 GCA_031412355.1 Ilumatobacteraceae bacterium
CCAGGTGATGGGTGACTCGTCGGCGCGCAGCGCGGCGAGATGCAGCGCGCATCCTTCGCCGCCCTCGAATCCCGGTCGGTTCAAGAAGATGCACGCGCCATCCACGACCTTGGTGTTGGTGCGCGTGTCGTCGCTGAACACATCGTCGTCGTCGATGGAGCCCCGATGTTGGAAGACGTCGGGCTCGAGCGTCGCAGCGAGCGCCGAGATGGTCATTGCCTCCTCAGGGTCGGTCAATTCGGCCCCGATCGAGCAGCAGCCCTGATTGAGGTGCTCGGCGGGCTCGTCGAGAATCCCCTTGCATCCGCGTCCCCAGATGCATGTCCAGTTCGATGTCAGGAAGTGGCGATCGAATTGCCAGGTGACATCGCCGTCGACGATCTCTTCACTGGGACCCGCGGGATCGGTCACCCGGCCGTTCGCAGTCGGCTCTCGAAGTCTTCGTGGTTGAGGTATGCGCCGCACATCGTGCGCTTGCCGGTGTACGCCCGGCGACCGTGCAACGCACGCCAGTTATCGAAGAGCAACGCCTCGCCGGGCCGCAGGACCTGGCTCCACTGCGTCGATTCGCTGTTGGCGAGATTGTCGAAGGCGCGCAACGCCGCGTATAGCTGCGCCATCTCGTCGGGCGGCAACAGGAACGGAGCGCGGTCGGAGTTGTTGTAGGAAACCTGCACCAGCGTGCCGTTGTGATCGTGCCGGAACACCGGCCGGGCGGCCATCAGGTGCGAACCGTCGCCGATGTATTGCCCGGGGATCGCTACGGTCGACAGCACGTCGAACAGCTCGGGCTCCGAGGCACGAAGTTCGTCGGCGATCTTGAAGCCGTCGACCAGTGTCGACTCGCCACCGGTGCCGTCGAAATGCAGGCAGTGCAACATCTGCAGGCCGGGGGCATCGTGGCTGTAAGTGCCGTCGGTGTGCGCCGAGAGATAGGTGTTGGTGTAGGCGAGGTCGGCCTTCGACAGGTCGGCAGTGAACTCCCAGAACCCGCCGAAGATCGTCTCGCGCACATATCCCACGCGGCGGATCAGTGCCTCGGTCGCTGCTGCTGTTGCGGGAGTTCCGGTGACGATCGCGAACCCGTAGGTGGCCACGATCGACATCCACTCGTGCACGCCGGCATCGTCGGCCATGACACGCTGATGGTCGATGCGTATGGGCGCCGCGGCGATCGCATTGCGATCCCACAACACCGGTCGTGTGGCAGACCCGATGCGCGCCGCCTTCGGCGAACGGAACTTGCTGAGGAACTCGATCGGTACCTCGGAGACCTCGGCGTTGCCCTGCCAAGTGATTCGGGCGACACCTCGGTCGGCGATGGCCGAGGCGGCGCGCAGGTCGGGTGGCAGCGAAGCGGTCTCGAGCTGGCGTTGCTGGGTGACGGGATGGATGGTGGCCTCGTCGTGGGCGTGATCGCGCAGCCACAGCCACGGATACCAACTCTCTACGCCGTCGTCCCACGTCACGTGCAGGCACGAGTCGGTCGGTCGGAGCTGATCAATGGTCGCCACACATCAATTCTGCCAGCGGGAGATGCAAGGCTGGCGCACGTGACGTCCGAAAAGTTCGACTTGATCATCCTTGGCAGCGGTTCGGGGAACTCGGTGATCAACGACGAGATGAACCACTGGCGGATCGCCATCGTCGAGCGTTGGACGTTCGGCGGAACGTGCCTGAACCGTGGCTGCATACCGTCGAAGATGTTGGTCTACGCGGCCGACGTCGCCGAGTCCGCTGCCAACGACAACACGGAGAAGTACGGAGTGACCACGCGGTACGAATCGTCCGATTGGCCGGCGATCGTGCGTCGGGTGTTCGCGCGCATCGACCCGATCTCCGAGGATGGGCGCCGGTACCGATTCGGCCTGCCGAACGTCACCGTGTACGAGGGCGACGCCCGTTTCGTCGGCGACCGCACCTTGCGTGTCAACGGCCAGACCATCACCGGCGAACGCGTCGTGATTGCTGCGGGGGCGCGGGCGTTCATTCCCCCGATCCACGGGATCGACGAGGTGCCGTATCACACCAGCGACACGATCATGCGTGTCGCTCGCCAACCGAAGCATCTCGTCGTGCTCGGTGGTGGCTTCATCGCCGCCGAGTTGAGCCACGTGTTCCGGTCGCTGGGGTCGCGCGTCACGATCATCAACCGCGGTCACCGATTGATGGGCGCCGAGGACCGCGACGTCTCGCAGCGCTACACCGAGATCTGCGCCGGTCGGTTCGAACTGCTGCTGGGCGCGCAGGTGCAGCGGGTGTACATGACAGCCAGTGGCGTCGGGGTGCGACTCACGTGCGCCGACGGCGAACACAACGTCGAGGGCGACACGTTGCTGGTCGCTGCGGGGCGCCTGCCGAACGGTGACCAACTCGATGCTGCTGCAGCCGGGATCGACATCGGGGCCGTCGGTGAAGTGGTCGTCGACGAATACGGCCGGACCAGCGCGCCGGGGGTGTGGGCGCTCGGCGACGTGAACGGCCGGTACCAGCTGAAGCACATGGCCAACGGCGAAGCTGATGTGGTGCAACACAATCTGTTGCATCCTGACGACCTGCGACAACTCGACACGCGTGCGGCGCCGCATGCAGTGTTCACCAGCCCGCAGATCGGTGTCGTCGGCCTCACCGAGGCCGAGGCGCGCACCCTGAATCGGCCGATCACGGTCGTCAACCATCCGTACAGCGGGGCCGCGTACGGTTGGGCGTTGGAAGACACCACCGGGTTCTGCAAGCTGATCGGTGACCCGGCGACGCGCTTGCTGGTGGGCGCACACATCATCGGCTATCAGGCGTCGTTGTTGGTGCAGTCGCTGGTGCAGGGCATGCATCTCGGCAGCACCGTCGACGAGTTGGCGACCGGCCAGATCTGGATCCACCCGGCGTTGTCGGAGGTGGTCGAGCAGGCCCTGCTGGCGTTGATCGCCGCCTTCGACGAAGCCTGACTTCTCACCTGCCTTTAACTCGGCGTCGGTAGACACCTCACCTGCGAGGTTGATGATGTCATCGTCACCCCTACCGAATTGGAGACACACAATGAAAAACAAGCTTGCAGGCACGGGCCTGGCGATCGGATTGGTCGCAGGCGCAGGCGCAGGATTGATCCTCGAGTTGTCCGGCTCCGCTGGAGCCGCCGGCTCACCCGCTGTTGCGCTGGTCGTCGATGACGGCACCACCGACACGACGGTCGACACTGCGGACTCGACGACCACTGACACCGCTCGACCGGACCGGTCGACGCGACTGCAGGAGGTTCTCAAGCCGCTGGTCGATGACGGAACGATCACCCAGGCACAAGCCGACTCGGTGGTCACCGCACTGGTCGCCGCAGGGCCGCTAGGCGGACATCGCGGTGGGCCAGGCGGGCACATCGGGCCGAAGTTCGATGTCGTCGCCACCACCTTGGGCATCACAGTCGATGAGGTGCGCACTGCGCTGCAGAGCGGTCAGACCATCGCGGAACTGGCAGTCAGCAACGGAAAGACCGCCCAGGACGTGATCGACGCCATCGTCGCCGAGGCGACGACCCGGATCACTGCCGAGGTCACAGCCGGCACCCTGACCCAGGCCGAGGCCGATGCGCGGCTGGCCGACCTCACCACCCGGGTGACCGAATTCGTCAACAACACCATCCCAGCGGGTGGCCCAGCGGGTGGCCCAGCGGGTGGCCCGGGGTTCGGTCGGGGATTCGGTGGGCCAGGACGTCATCATCATGCTGACGATGCCGCCACTGCCGATACGACCGACACGGCCACGACCGACACCACCGGCAGCTGAAGTTCTTGGCTCGGCCGGGATGGCTTCCTCCCTCGTCATCCCGGCCGGTCAGAATGAGTACCAATGAGCGCCCGAGTGTTGATCGCCGACGATGACCGGGCAATTCGCGACGCCTTGACGCGTGCCCTCGGTCTCGAGGGCTACGACGTGGTGCAGGCCAGCGACGGCAACACAGCGCTGTCGCTGATCGAGTCGACCCAGCCCGATGTGGCCATCCTCGACGTGATGATGCCGAACATCGACGGGTTGACCGTCTGTCGCGTTCTGCGGGCGGAGCGCAATCGCCTGCCGGTGCTGATGCTGACAGCTCGCACCGAGACACCCGACCGGGTGGCCGGTCTCGATGCCGGCGCCGACGACTATCTCGCCAAGCCGTTCGACCTCGACGAGTTGCTGGCCCGACTGCGGGCGCTGCTTCGACGAACCAAGAGCGACGATGACGACCGCAACAATGATGCCGTGCAACTGGCCGATCTGCGCCTCGACCCGACATCGCGGCGGGTGTGGCGCGGTGAGCGCGAGATCGACCTGTCGAAGACAGAGTTCGAGTTGCTCGAGTTGTTGCTGCGCAACCAGGGGATCGTGCTCGATCACTCGACGATCTACGACCGGATCTGGGGTTACGACTTCGGGCCCGACAGCAAGAACCTGGCCGTCTACATCTCCTACCTGCGGCGCAAGCTCGAACTACCCGGCGAGTCCAAGGTGATCCACACCGTGCGCGGCGTCGGCTACTCGGCACGGTTGTCGTGAGCCTGCGCCTCAAGATCGTCCTTGCCCTGGTCCTGCTGGCGACGTGTGCGACCGCAGCCGTGGGCTTTTCGTCGTACGTCAGCACCCGCGCCGAGTTGAATGCGGTCGTCGACCGATCGTTGCGCGAAGCCGCAGCCAACCCCGCGCAGTTGCTGCGCTTCTTCGGTCGGGGGCCCGTGCCCGACTTCGTGCCCGGTCGTGGCGGCGCCGATCCCGATACCGGCGGGCCGGCTGGCCGGCCTCGAGTCTTCGACGCGGTGCTCGCCCAGATCATCGCCGCCGATGGCGCGATCGTGCGGTCGCCGCAATCCGGCGTGTTGCCGATCGACGATGCCGATCGCGCAGTGGCCGACGGCACGTTCGCCGGCGTCAGCCAGCCGCGCGATGTGACCGTGGAGGGTGAGGCCTACCGGATGCTGACAGTCGCCCTCGACGGTGGTGCCGTGCAAATTGCCCGCTCGGCGCGCGAGGTCGAGCGCTCGCTCGACGTCATCCGCACCCGAACCCTGCTGTCGGTTGCCTTGGTCATGGCCGCCGCGGCAATTGCCGGCTGGCTGATCGGCCGGCAGGTCACCCGACGTCTGGTGCGGCTCACCCAGGCCGCGGATGACGTGGCAACCACAGGTCGGCTCGATGTCGAGGTGCCGGTCAGCGGCGCCGACGAAACCGGCCGGCTGGGCCTGGCCTTCAACGGCATGCTCGGCGCGCTGGCGCGCAGCAGGGATCAGCAACAGCAACTGGTGCAAGACGCAGGCCATGAGTTGCGCACACCGTTGACCAGTCTGCGCACCAACGTCGCCGTGCTGCGCCGACTCGACAGTCTGGCCCCCGAAGCCCGCCAGCAACTGGTCGACGATCTCGACAGTGAGACCAAGGAACTGACGTCGCTGGTCAACGAACTGGTTGAGCTGGCGACCGATCGACGCGACGACGAACCAACGCAGGAGTGCGACCTCACTTCGCTCTGCGAGCAGGCCGCGGCGCGCGTACGACGGCGAACCGGCCGCGAGATCTCTGTGGTCGGAGGCACCTCGCTGGTGTCGTGCCGACCGGCCGCGATCGATCGCGCCGTGCTGAACCTCATCGACAATGCGGCCAAGTTCAGCGCCGAGTCCAATCCCGACGGCGTGATCGAGGTCGAGATCGTCGGCGGCCGCGTCGCAGTCAGCGATCGAGGGCCTGGTATCCCGGCCGATGACTTGTCGCACATCTTCGACCGCTTCTACCGCTCGGTGGCGTCGCGCAGCCTGCCCGGCTCGGGCCTCGGCCTGGCAATCGTTCGCGACATCGTCGAGTCCCACGGCGGCACGGTGTTCGCCGAGCATCGAGAAGGTGGCGGCAGCACCGTCGGCTTCACTCTGCCCACTCTTTTGCCGCCGCCCGCCCCGACCACCACCGCCGGCGTTTGACGACTGCGGCCCCGTATCGGTGGTGGAGTCATCAAACGCATTCGCGTCTCCGATGCGTTTGACGACAGGCGCCCCGCATCGGTGCTGGAGTCATCAATCGCTGTGCTGAGGTGGATGCCAGGCGTTACCGAGGCGGAGGAATCTCACCCGAGCCACGAATGATCATCGTGGTGGGGACGATGTAGGTCTGCGTCGGCGAGCGGTCGCCGTCGAGGCGTGCGAACAGCGTTGTCGCGGCTTGCCGGCCGATCTCGGTCGGGTCTTGGGCAAGCACGGTGATGGCGGGTTCGAGCAGGTCGCTCATCGGCACGTCGTCGAACCCAACCAGGGCAGTGTCATGGTGTTTCCCTGCCGAGCGCATCGACATAACCGCGGAACCTTTCGACGGCGGTGACGATCGACATCCCCATCCGTCGCTCCTCGATGAGGTAGCTGTGGTCGTGGCTGGCGGGCATCATGATCAATCCGTCGACTCGACGCTCGGCGAACGCCTCCACCAGTTGGCGTTCGCGAACCGGGTCCTCGTCGAGGCTCGTGGCGAGCACCGCGACGCCGCGCCGAGAAGCCATCTCGTCGATGGTGTGATGGACGGCGGCGTCGAGCGGGTTGGTCACGTTCGAGACGAGCATGCCGACCGAGCGTGTCTTGCCACCGCTGCGGCGGAGGTTGCTGGCGGTCAGGTTGTGGCGATAGCCGAGCCGATCGATGGCCGAACGAACACGCACACTGAGCGCGTCGGACACCCCGGCTTCGCCGTTGACCACCTTTCAGACACAATTGACTGACTACGTCGTTCGAACATTTTCATTTCGTCGAGGATTTGCCTATTGACAACGCTCCGCATCATGCATCATGTGGATCATGTGGCTGAATGTCGACAACGTTGTCAACTGCGAATGATGGACAAGGCGGGGATGCGACGCGACGCACGCAGCACCATCCAAGGCCTCGGCATCGGCACCATTCAAGACATCACCCAGACCGTCGAGGCCTTGTCAGGCTTGCAACGCCAGGCCGTGGCCGCCGCCCGGGCTGCAGCGTTCGGCAGCAAGGTCGTGATCCTTGACGAGCCCACGGCTGCTCTCGCCGTCGACAACGGAGCCTGAGCGGATCGCACCCATGATCGTTGTCGGTGGTGAGGCGTTGGTCGATCTGGTGATCGATCCCGATGGTGCCGTGGCGGCGAAGCTGGGCGGCGGGCCGTTCAACGCGGCGCGGGCAATCGGTCGGTTGGGTAGCGCGGTCGCGTTCTTGGGCGCGCTGTCGAGCGATCGCTTCGGCACATTGCTGCATCGGCAACTGCTGTCCGACGGCGTAGATGACTCGCTGGTGCAGTTCACGGAGTTGCCGACCACGCTCGCGTCCGCCGAGCTCGACGCCCACGGCGCCGCCAACTATCACTTCTACTTCTCGGAGACCGCAGCGCCGAACCTTCACCGGCTACCGCTGCCCGACGGTGTCACGATCTTGCATGTCGGCACACTCGGCATGGTGCTGCAACCGATGGCATCGACGCTGGAGGCAGTGGTCAGCGGTGTCCGTGACCACGTGGTCGTGCTGCTCGATCCGAACTGCAGGCCGCGTATCACCCACGACCGAGTCGGGTACTTGGCGCGCCTGGAGCGGATGTTGCGGCGTGCCGACGTGGTCAAGGTCAGCACCGACGAC
Source organism: Ilumatobacteraceae bacterium (assembly GCA_031412355.1). Classification (GTDB taxonomy): domain Bacteria; phylum Actinomycetota; class Acidimicrobiia; order Acidimicrobiales; family Ilumatobacteraceae; genus JAENVT01. The sequence continues at coordinate 7,608 of JANOCR010000088.1, forward strand.
CTCGAGTTCATTACCCCGGGCGATCATGCCGCCGGCGTGCGACTGTTGCTGGCCGACGGCGCCAGGCTGGTGCTGCACACCGACGGCGGCCGAAGCGTGCACGTCCATTGGGCAACCAGCGAGCTCGAGGTCCCGGTGCCGGCGGTGGAAGTCGTCGACACCATCGGTGCAGGCGACGCATTCGGTGGGGCGTTCGCGGCGTGGTGGGATCAAGCAGGCCTCGGTCGCGGGGATCTCGACGATCGTGACACGGTGCGCTCCGCCGTGAATGCAGCAGTCGAAGTTGCCGCAGTCAGCTGCGCGCGCGTCGGTGCCCAACCACCTCGGCGCGCCGAACTCGGCGACAAGTGGAGTCCGGCTCGAGCGTGATCGAGTTGTCGGTTGCCGAAGCGATCGATCGTGCAGCGTCGTTGGCGGCACGTGGTCGCGTCTTGATCGGCATCGCCGGTTGTCCGGGGGCCGGCAAGTCGACGTTGTCGACGGCGATCACCGCCGAGGTGCGATCGAGCGTGGTGGTGCCGATGGACGGATTCCATCTCTTGAACGACGACCTCGTCCGCCTCGGCAGGCGCAATCGCAAAGGTGCACCTGACACGTTCGATGTCGACGCCTACGTCGCGCTACTCGAACGCGTCCGCCAAAAGGCCCCCGGTGAAATAGTCACCGCACCGCGTTACGACCGGGCCGCCAGCGCCCCGGTACCCGATGCGATCACCGTCGCAAGCGACGTCGCGCTGGTGATCACCGAAGGCAACTACCTGCTGCTCGACGACCCGCCATGGCAAGCGGTGCGTCCGCTGCTCGACGAGGTGTGGTTCGTATACATCGACAACTCGGTGCGGGTGCGGCGCCTGATCGCTCGCCACATCGACTTCGGAAAGACCCCGGAAGAAGCACGCGAGTGGGTCATGCGATCCGACGAGGCAAATGCCGAGCGGGTCGCGGCCAGTCGTGATCGTGCCGACTTCGTAGTACGTCTTGGTTAGCTGCCGCCGTCAGCGCACCGGGCCGAGCGCCTGGTCCTTCTCGTCGACGACCATCGCACCGCCCATGATTTCGATGACGTCGGCGATATTGGCGCTCTGCGGGGTGACGACAGCCACCCGGCGACCGAGTCGTTGCACGTGGATTCGATCAGCCACCGCGAACACCCGCGACATGTTGTGGGAGACCAGGACAACCGGCAGGCCGCGACCGCGCAGGTTCTCTATCAGCTTGCGGACCTGCATAGATTCGCGTGTGCCCAGCGCGGTGGTCGGCTCGTCGAGGATGATCACCTTGCTGTCGAACGTCGGTCGCTTCAGGACACCATTGTCAGCGAGCATGCGCATGAACTTGCCCCACAAGCCGGGCTTGTCGGGCTCGCGATCTCGGAACAGATTGTTGGCGATGTCGAGCGCCGGCTGCACCTCCAGCGTCTGGTGGATGGCGTTGACGCCGGCCAGGCGGGCCTCGGTCGGGTTGCGGAACAAGAACGGCTGACCGTTCAGACGCATCTCGCCGGCGCTTGGAGTCTCTGCGCCCGACACGCACTTCACCAGCGTGGACTTGCCGGCGCCGTTGTCGCCGACCACCGCCAACACCTCACCGGGATAGACGGCGAAGTTCGTGCCGTCCAGTGCGACCACCTGGCCATAGGTCTTCACCAGGTTGTGGCACTCGAGCAGAGGTGCGACGGAGGCGATGGTCATGCTTCGTCGCAGTCCGGCGGTTGGGGCGGCCCGTCGGCGATGAGTGCGGCGTTCAACTCGGCGCCGGCCAGGGCGATCACGGAGTGCAGGCTGAGCCACGTCAGCAGGCCGATCACCGAGGCGAAGTCTCCGTACACCGGCGATGCGTTGGCAATCGCTCGGCCAACCACGGCGACGCCGACCAATTGCAGCGATGCGAACAGGACGCCACCGACGATCGCGCCGGGTGCGACGGTGCGCCACGCCGGTCGCGTCGTGCGAAGCCAGCGGTAGCTCAACGCCAGCACTCCCGCGTTGATTGCGACCGTGCCGATCAGCAGTAACACTTTGCCGACGATCCGCAGGCCCGTCACCGTTGCCAGGCTGGTCAGGATGGCCGCGCCGACCTGGGCGCCACCGATGTAGGCCATGCCCAGCAGTGCCCGGAACCGGGTGATGAACAGGTTGGAGCGATCGTCGAGCCCGATCTCAGCGATGTCGTCGAGCGCACCGTGCACGGCGACGAACGCCTTCATCCCGCTCCACAGGCTGACCAGCAACCCGAGGACCAGCACCAGCGCGTTGCCGCGCAACTTCGACGGATCGGCCGCGATCTGCTCGCCGACGAACGGCAGTTGGGCGAGTGCCGAATCGACGATGTCTTCCAGCAGATTCGGATGGCTTTGCAACACAAAGCCCAAGACCGTGGTGAACACCAACAGCAACGGGAAGACCGACAGGAATCCGAAGTGGGCGATCAGCGCGGCGTTGCGTCCCGTGCGGTGCTTGCGGAATCCGTCGAGGGCGTGAACCGTGATCGCTACCGGTCGATGGCGGTCGCGCAGGGCACGAACCCTGGTGTGCTCGGTCCATCTCATCGCAAGGAATGTATGTGATCGATCGACTTTCCAAACCTTCGATGTCATGCGTAGCCCGTGCGGCTGACCTACAGCTACGGTCGCGGCGTGCGACGCCCTGGTGTCACCAACGTCGACCCGACGCGAGTTGTTGCGCTCGCGGCGATCGCCGTGATCGTCGGGATCCAGCTGATCTTCTATGGACTTCCCTTCGGACTGTGGCTGCACGGGCTCGTCTTGGGCGGTCTGAACGCAGTGATGGCCGTGGGAATGGCGTTGATCTACCGAGCCAATCGCGTCGTCAACTTTGCGCAGGCCGAACTCGGCACGGTGCCCACCGCGTTCACCGCAGCGTTCATCCTCTTCTGGGGTTGGCCGTATCTGCTCGGCCTGACTGCCGGCTTGGTGATGGCGGTTGTCGCCGGAGTAGTCATCGAGTTCGCCCTGATCCGCCGCTTCCGCCACTCGCCGCGACTTGTGGTCACCGTCGCCACCCTCGGCATCACCCAACTGCTCGTCGTGATCGGCATCTTGATCCCGCGCTGGTGGGGTCGAAACCTGGCCAGCGAACGCATCGACCCGCCACTCGACTGGAAGTTGACCGTCGGTCAGGTCATCCTCAACTCCAATCACATGATCGCGTTGGTCGTGGCCCCGTTGATGATGGCCGGCGTTGCATGGTTCCTGGCTCGCAGCCGGTACGGGGTGGCCATCCGAGCCAGCGCCGAGCGCGGCGATCGGGCGGCAATGCTCGGCATCCCCGTCGGCCGGCTCAACACGCTGGTCTGGGCGATCGCTGCGGCGATGTCGTTTGTAGCGCTGTTCGTGCGCAGCGGGATCATCGGCGTTCCGCTGGGGTACGCGGCAGGATTCTCGGCGCTGTTGCAGTCACTGGCTGCGCTGGTCATTGCCCGCCTCGAACGACTGCCGACCGTTGCCATCGCGGCCATCGCGCTGGGCCTGCTGGAGTCCGGTGTTCGCTTCAACTCCGACACTCCTGCCGCCGTGTACCCGATCATGGCGGCAGTCATGTTCGTCGTGCTGCTCGTGCAACGAACCAGCAACGCGCGCCGCGACACTGACGCGGCGAGCACGTGGCGCGGTGCCGAGGAAGTGCGGCCGCTGACGCCCGCCGAGCGCCGGCATCCACAGGTTCGCCTCGTGCGTTGGGCCCTGGTCGCGATTGGGATCCTCGTCGTGTTCGGCGCACCGCTGTTGCTCAGCGTCGACTACGTCATCAAGTCGTCGGCCATCTTCGCGTTCGCGATCATCGGCCTGTCGCTGGTGGTGCTGACCGGGTGGGCCGGGCAGATCTCGCTGGGGCAGATGGCCATCGTCGGCATCGGCGCCGCAGTCAGTGCTACGTGCACATCGCGATGGCATGTCGACCTGACACTTGGGCTGCTGATCGGTGGCTGCGCCGGCGGTGTCGTCGCTTTCGCCGTCGGCGTGCCGGCCCTGCGTTTGCGCGGGTTGTATCTGGCTGTCACGACCTTCGCATTGGGGTTGGCGACCGAACAGTGGCTCCTCAGCGATCGCTTCTTCGGCTGGTTCCCGAGGGCCGAGTCGCGGTTCGAGCGGCCGCCTCTGTTCGGGCAGATCCGTCTCGACACACCGATCCGCTACTACATGTACTCCTTGACCGTGCTGGTGCTGACCTTTCTGGCGACGCGCGGAATTCGTCGCTCGCGCACCGGTCGGGTGATCATTGCCGTGCGCGAGAACGAGCGTGCCGCGCAGAGCTACTCCATTCCTGCGGTGCGCGCCAAGCTGACGGCGTTCGTGATCTCCGGGGTGTTGGCGGGGATCGGCGGCGCATTGTTCGCCCACCTCAACCAATCGTTCAGCGTCGCCAGCTACGGCACCGGCGAGAGCTTCAGCGTCTTCACCTCAGCCGTGATCGGCGGGCTCGGATCATTGGGTGGCGCCGTGTTGGGAGCGGTCTACCTGCGCGGCATTCGCTGGTTCATCCCATCGCAGGAATGGCAGCTGCTGTCTACCGGCGGTGGCGTGCTGCTGGTGTTGCTGATACTGCCCGGCGGGCTCGGCGGTTTGTGGGTCACGGTTCGAGATGTTGTCGTGCGGCTGCTGGTCCGTCCGTCGCGCCGACCTTCCACGCCCGCAGTGCCTGCCGCTGCGGTCCCCGCGGAGCCGGTGGCGTGATGCGCAAGTTCGTGACCGCCTGCCGGCATCCTGGCGACTGGCTGCGCGGCATCTGCGGGGGCGAGGCCGCGTTCCCCCTCGTCGTGCTGTTCGCCCTCAACGCGGTCGACGAGCTCGACCGCACCGCCTTCGCGATCCTGTTGCCGAACATCCGCGACGAGTTCAATCTCGACAACACCAAGGTGCTGGGCCTGGTCGCGCTCGTGTCGGTCGCTGCGCTGGCCTTGCAGGTGCCCATCGCCCAATACGCCGACAGGTCGCGCCGCGTGCCGCTGGCGATCGGTGGGGCAGTCGTGTGGGCCCTGTTCAGCGGCCTCACCGGATTGGCAACCGGCGTGATCGTGTTGAGCATCGCGCGCAGCGGCAGCGCGATCGGCAAGGCAGTGATCGACCCGACACACAACTCGTTGATCGCCGACTACTACCCGATCAACTCCCGCAGCAGGGTCTTCAGCACCCATCGCGCCGCCAACGCGGTCGGCTCGTTCGTCGGCCCGCTGTCTGCCGGATTGCTGGCGTACGCGTTCGGCTGGCGCGCACCGTTCCTGGTCTTCGTGATCCCGACGATGATCTTCGCAGTCATCGCTCTGCGCCTGCGCGAACCGGTGCGCGGCCGATGGGAGCGGCAGGCGATGGGGGCCAGTGATGATGTCGTTGGCACCGAGGAGACCGTGCCGTCGTTCGCCGAGAGTTGGCGAACGGTGCAGAAGATCGAAAGCCTCAGACGGATCTGGTGGAGCCTGCCGTTCCTGGCGACGGCGCTGATCGGTTTCGTCGCGTTGGCGTCATTGCTGTACGAGCAGGAGTTCGGTCTCGACGAGCGGGGCCGCGGTGTCGCGTCGGCGATCGCCGAGCCGTTCCAACTCGTCGGGCTCGTCGTTGGCTCTCGCATCGTGACTCGACGATTCCTCGCCGACATGCGTGGCTTGATTCGCTTCCTCGCCAAGGTGGCCATTGCGACATCGGTCGCCGCGATTGCGTTTGCGGTCGCGCCCAACATCGTCGCTGCCGTGGCTGCCAACTGCGTGATCTCGGCAGCGCTGGCGATGTTGGGCCCCGGAATCCTCGTTGCCCTGGCGTTGGCCATCCCGCCGCGGGCACGCGCCACAGGGTTCTCGGTGGCCTCGCTGTGGGTGATCCCCGGTCTGATCGTGCTGCCGATCATCGGCTGGATCTCCGGTCACGTCGGCATTCGCTGGGGCATGCTCGTGCTCGTCCCGCTGTTCATCATCGGCAGCTTCATCCTTGGTAGCGCCGGCTCGGTGATCGGTGCCGACATCGCGCAGGTCTGGCGCGGCGCCGCGGCTCGCAGCGAAGCGCTGTACCAGCGGCGGCAGGGGCAGAGCGACCTCTTGCTGGTGCGCGGCGTCGACGCCGGATACGACGGTCGGCAGGTGCTGTTCGGCGTCGAGATCGACATCAAAGAGGGCGAGATCGTCGCGCTGCTCGGCACCAACGGCGCCGGCAAGAGCACGCTGCTGAAGGCCATCAGCGGTGTCGTCGAGGCCGACCGCGGTGCCGTCGTGCTGGACGGTCGCGACATCACGCATGCGCCGCCGAACGAGATCGCCGCGCTCGGCATCAGTCAGATGCCTGGCGGACACGGAGTCTTCGGTTCGCTGACGGTCGGCGAGAACCTTCGGCTGGCCGGATGGACTCGCCGCCGGCACCACGACGTCGACTCTGCGATCGAGGAGGTACTGACGATGTTCCCGGTGCTGCGCGAGCGGCTGGCGTCGTCGGCAGCCGACCTCAGCGGGGGACAGCAACAGATGTTGGCCCTCAGCATGGCCTTCATCGCCAAGCCGCGGGTGCTGCTGATCGACGAGTTGTCACTGGGGCTGGCGCCGGTGGTCGTCGGTCAGTTGCTGCCGCTGGTGCGCCGGCTGGCCGACGACGGCGTCGCCGTGATCCTGGTCGAACAGAGTGTCGACGTTGCGCTGAATCTCGCCGAGCGCGCCTATTTCATGGAACGCGGCATGATTCGCTTCTCAGGTCCGACCGCTGATCTGTTGAACCGCCCCGACCTGTTGCGGTCGGTGTTCCTCACCGACATCGCAACATCGCCGCCCACCAGCTCTGTCGTGCCGTCGATCGACCGTGCCTCGACCGACCGGCCCGTACTGGAGGTTGCGGGTGTGTGCCGCTCGTTCGGCGGTAACCGCGCCGTCAACGACGTCTCGTTCGCCGTGGGCAAGGGCGAGATCGTCGGCATGATCGGCCCCAACGGCGCCGGCAAGACGACCCTGTTCGACGTGATCAGCGGCTACGTCGCGGCAGACGACGGTCGCGTGATGTTGGACGGACGCGACGTCACCAGCGACTCGGCCACCAGGCGCGCCCGGCGCGGCCTCGGCCGCAGCTTTCAAGACGCCCGCCTATTCCCCGACATGACGGTGACAGAAGCGATCGCTGTCGCGTTGGAGAGATGGACGACGCAACGCAGCGTGCTGGCCGCGGCATTGCGATTCCCCACGGTGTTCGACGACGAGGAACGCACCGCGGCGCGCGTCGACGAGCTAATCGGCATGATGAACCTTGGCGCCTATCGCAACTCGTTCGTCCGCGAACTGTCGACCGGCACCCGGCGCATCGTCGACCTCGCCTGCCTGGTGGGTCATCGCCCGACGGTCGTGCTGCTCGATGAGCCATCTAGTGGCATCGCGCAGCGCGAGGTCGAGGCTCTCGCACCGGTGTTGTTGCGGCTGCGCGACGAGATGGGCGCCAGCCTGCTGGTGATCGAGCACGACCTGCCGTTGATCTCGTCGATCGCCGATCGGTTGATCGCGCTCGACCAAGGCGAGGTCATCGCCACGGGTAGCCCGACTGAGGTGTTGACCCATTCGGACGTGGTAGAGAGCTACATAGGGAACAACGCGGCGGCGCGTCAGCGCCCCGGCCATAGGGGGTAGCCACATGCAGCCAGCCAGCTCGACCGGTGCCGATCGCAGCCGGCAGCTCCGCCGATGGGGACCGATTGGTGCCGTCGTCGTGGTCGTGGCCGCGGTCGGAGGCATCGTGTTGGCAACTCGCGATTCCGACGACGAGGCCAGCCCGGCTACCACCGCTGCCTCGACGCCCGGCACGACTGTTGCCGAGACTACGACGGTCGTCGCGGGGGACTCGACCACGCCGAGCTCGGATACCGCGCCAGGTACGACTGCGCCACCCGAACTGACGTATCCGCTGTCGTTCGCCGATGCCACCGAACAGGGATTGGCCGACACGATCGACTGGGGCGCGCGCTGCGACACCACCACGGGCAGGCTGGCGGTTCCCGACTTCTTCGCCCGACCGTGTTTCGCTCCGTTCACCGTCGACAACGGCGGCGCAACCGCCACAGGCGTGACCGCAGACGAGATCACGATCGTCCACTACGAAGGTCAACAGACCGACCCGATCATCGCCTACATCACCGATGCGGTGCAGGTCGACGACACCAACAGCGATCAGTTCGCAACGATGAAGGAGCTCATCCGCTACTACGAGACCTACTACGAGCTGTACGGTCGCAAGGTCAACCTCATCACGTTCGAGGGCACCGGCAACGCCACCGACGAGGTCGCCGCTCGAGCCGACGCTGCGCAGATCGCACTGGAGCACAAACCGTTCGTGGTCTTCGGCGGCCCGGCCCTCACCAGCGCGTTCGCCGACGAGTTGGCCGCCAACAAGGTGATGTGCATCGGCTGCACGCCCGGCCAGCCTCCTTCGTTCTACAGCGATCGCAGCCCGTACGTCTGGGGCCTCGATGGAAGTCCGCAGCAGAAGGAATCGCACACCGTCGAGTTCCTGACCAAGCAGATCATCGGCAAGAACGCCAGCCACGGGGGCGACGATGTGAAGGATCTACCCCGCAAGCTCGGCCTTTTGTACCTCGAGAACAGCGGCGCCGCCAAGGAGTTGGCCGACACGTTTGCGGCCGACATGGACGCCGCCGGCTCTCCGTTCGCCGAGGTCGTCGCCTATCAACTCGATCCGACCACGATCCAGGCAACAGCAACGCAGGTCATCACCAGGATGAAAGCCGCCGGTGTCACGACGATCGTGTTCAGCGGCGATCCGGTTGCACCGCGCGACTTCACCAAGGAAGCAACTGCACAGGAGTATTTCCCGGAGTGGGTCATCTCGGCCAGCACGTTGGTCGACGTCAGCGCATTCGCACGCACATACGACCAGCAGCAGTGGGCGCACGCTTTCGGCGTCACTCAGCTGGCAGCGCGCACGCCCTCCGAGCAGATCGGTGCGTTCTACATCTACCGGTGGTTCAACGGTGTCGATCCACCCGCCGACGAGTCCATCGGCGTGTTCGCGCCGAACCCCGCGCTGTTCTTCGCAGTCCTGCAGAGCGTCGGTCCCAACCTCACCCCAGAGACGTTCCACGATGCAGCGTTCACGCTGCCCACCAGTTCCCAGACACTCTCGATCAGCCAGCCGTATCTCACGTACGGCGACAGGGGCTACTGGCCCGACGACGACTACCTGGGGGTCGACGACGCCACCGCGATCTGGTGGGATCCCGTCGCAACCGGGCCTGACGAGATCCGCAAGGAGGGTGTCGGCATGTACCAGTTCGTCGACGGCGGCCAGCGCTACCTGCCGGGCGAGTGGCCGACCACCGACAAGATGTTCGACCCTGCCGGCAGCGTGGCGCTGTATGCCGCTCCGCCCCCCGGCGAGGCCCCCGGCGACTACCCCAGCCCCGCCGGCTGACCCGCGGCGAGCCACGGCGTGCCCCATCGCAACCACGTGTGTGGGCGCGGGATGTGCCATCTGTGGCGTGATGCCGCGCCCACAAAATTGTGTGGGCGCGGGGTTTGCCATCTGTGGAGTGATGCCGCGCCCAATGAGCTACGGGGGGAGGCGCCAGTCGATGGGAGGTAGGCCGGCGGCAACGAGCGCCGCGTTGGTGCGGCTGAAGGGCGAGCTTGCGAAAAAGCCGTTGTGGGCGCTCAGCGGTGACGGGTGCGCTGATTCGATCACGGTGTGCCGCGACGTGTCGATCAACGCTTTCTTCTTGCGCGCATGTGCACCCCACAGGATGAACACGACGCGGTGGGGCTTGGCGTTGACCGCTCGCAGCACCTCGTCGGTGAAGACCTCCCATCCCTTGCCCTGATGCGATGCTGCTGCGCCGGAGCGCACCGTGAGGCTGGTGTTGAGCAACAGCACACCCTGGCGGGCCCATGACTCGAGGTTGCCGTGCGTCGGCGTCTCGATGCCGAGGTCGTTGCGCAGTTCGGTGTAGATGTTGACGAGCGACGGCGGCAACTGCACGCCGTTCTGCACGGAGAAGCACAGCCCGTGCGCCTGCTGCGGCCCGTGGTACGGGTCCTGGCCCAACAGCACGACGCGGGTGGATTCGTAGGGCGTCAGGTGCAGTGCCGCGAAGACCTGCTCCGGCGGGGGAAAAACGGTGTGGCGGGCCCGCTCGCCCGCCACAAACCGTTGCAATTCGTTCCAGTACGGCTTGTCGAACTCGCCACGCAGCACTGGGTTCCAGTCGGTCTTCACCGACCCTCTATTTCAGCAGGCCGACTCAGTCGTCGTCGTCATCGTCATCGTCATCGTCATCGTCTTCGTCATCGTCTTCGTCATCGTCATCGTCATCGTCTTCGTCTTCATCGTCTTCGTCGTCGAGGCCTTCGTCTTCGAGGCCTTCGTCTTCGTCGGCATCGTCGTCGACCGAGGTGCTGGTCTCAGCAGCGGTCGTGGTGGTGGTGTCGGCTGTCGTCGTTGTATCTTCGGCGGCGGTCGTGGTGGTGGTGTCGGCTGTCGTCGTTGTGTCTTCGGCGGCGGTCGTGCTGGTGTCGTCGTCGTCGTCGAGAACACTGTGGTTCTGGGTGATGACCTTGTTCACCGGGTCGCCATCGGCGGCGGCAGCAGCGAAGCCGGCCGCGCCGAGCGTTAGTGCCCCTGAAAACGCTGCGGTGACAAGAACACGGTTGTGGTGGTTGAGCTTCATGAGATCCTCCTCGGATTTCGTAATACAACTGACACGTTCGGTTCGACGGAATGGTTTGTTGCTGTGACGAACGTCCAGCTGAGCACGTCAGTCGTTGCCGTCGCCGTCGCCCTGGTCGCGGTCGGACGAGTCATCGGCGACTGTGGTCGTGTCGTCGTTGTCCCCGTCGGACGTCTCGGAGATGTCGGGATCCATCGCTCCACCCGAGACCGTGACGGAGATCTTCGACTGGTGGTTCGTCGAGGTGAACGTCACTTCGACCTTGTCGCCGGAGCTCTCCTTCTGATCGGCTGCGAATCCCGACGCGGGGCTGACACCGACGAGTGTGAGTTGGTCACCATCACGGCGCACGGTGATGCTGCCGCCCGTCGAGGTGAAAGTTTGCGTGGCCGCCTGCGAGCCGCCGGTGCCCGACGAGCCACTGCCTGACGAGTCGGAAGGTTCGGTGCTCTCGGTCTCGGGCATCGATGTGTCGACGACTTCGCTGCTCTGCGTCGTGTCGGACGCCAACGAGACCGGTGCGCTTGCTTTCGCTGCGGTGAACTCGGTGGTCGACGACTCGTCGGGTTCGGTCGTGGCGACGCTGAACGTGACGTCGGCGCTGGTGTCAGACGACTCACCCGGCACGACGCTGTGGCGGCCGGTGTTCTGCAGTGCTGCAACGCCGACGGTGGCGATGACGAGCGACATCGCTGCGCCGGTGGTCCATGCCACGACGCGGCGTCGCCGGGCCTGCCCGACGCGGCGCTGCCATGCGGCGAAGGCTGCGTTGTCGTCTGGATAGGGTCCGCTGAGACGGCCCAGTTGCTGGCGCAGCTCGGGATCGTGGAACTCACTCATCCGAATGCACCTCCTCCCCGCTTGCAACCACGCTTCGAAGTTTGGCGCGGCCTTGATGTAGGTATGACTTCACGGCACCCTCGCTCACGTTGAGGGCGTCGGCCACTTCTGCGATCGACAACTCGTCGACATAGAACAACGCCATGGCGATGCGCTGTTGTTTGGGTAGTTGAGCCAGGATCGCCGGCAGGTCCGAGTCGAAACCGTGCTGCTCGACCGACTGGACCTGTGGCTCGATGGCCAGGCGTTGCAGCGCCCGGCCCTTTCGGCTTTGACGACGATGGTCGTCGTGCAGACGATTGATGGCGACGCGTCGGATCCAACCCACCGGGTCGTCGTACTGCTGGATTCGGCGCCAGTGCAGGTGAGCTTTCACGAAGGCTTCCTGCACGGCGTCGGCTGCGACCTCTTGGTCGCCGCAGGCCAGTGTGAGCGCACGAACCAGCCGCCCGTAATGCGCGCGGAACAGAGAGTCAACGGTCTCGACGACCTTGACCTCCGACACCTCGCTCATCGCGGAAAGCGCATACGCCACAAATCTGACACGCCGTAAGTGTTACCGAGGTTTCGAACGACGCCAAGAATTCGCCGCTCTACCTGCGGGAATGTACCGGACTACGCTCAGGTGAATGGATGACATTCTTGATGTCGATCTGCTGGCTTTCGAGAGCGGCTCGTCCGCACAACGGGCAGCGGTTGTCGATGGCGTCCGACGCAGTCTGGCGACCGGGTTCGTGTACACCCGTCACGACCTGTCGGAGGACCTCCTCGACAGCGCCTACGGCATGTTGGCCGAGTTCTTCTCGATGCCACAGGAGGTCAAGCAACGCTTCGTCGCCCCTGAAAGCCATGGTCAGACGGGGTATACAGGCCTACTGGTAGAGACAGCGGCGTCGAGCGACGTACCGGACTGGAAAGAGATGCTGAACTGGGGGCGGGAACTGCCTCCCGGCCATCCTCTGCGTGTTCGGTACCCCCACCGCTATGGCACGCAGGTGCTTCCGGAGGCCGCGATACCCGGCAGCGAGAAGGTGCTGAACCTGTTCCACGACCGCATCGAGGACACCCAGCGCCGGTTTCTGCGAGTGATCGCCGAGGCCATCGGGTGCCATGAGTCACTGTTCGACGAGATGACCCAGAACGGCGCAACCCTCACCCGCGCCCTTCGCTACCCACCGATGCCCGAGTCGCCCGGCGGTTCGCACGTGTGGGCGGGCGAGCACGGCGACATCAACCTCATCACCGCGCTGCCGCGGGCGACGGCGCCCGGATTGCAGGTGAAGGTCGGCGACGACTGGGTCGACGCCGTCGCGCCCGAGGGTCAGGTGATCATCAACACCGGAATGATGCTCGAGCGGCTGACCAACGGCATGCTGCCGACCGGCATCCATCGCGTCGTTGCATCGCAGGGGTTCAGCGGCGAGCGGTACAGCGTGGTGCAGTTCTGTCACCCGACCCCGTGGACGTTGCTGACGCCACTGCCCAGTTGCATCACGCCCGAGAACCCACAACGGCATTCGGCGATGGTAAGCGCTGATGCCCTCGACATGGTGCTGTACGAAATCAACCTGATCGAGACGGCTCGCCGAGTTGAGTGACACGCGCGACGTCGTCTTGGCGATCGACATCGGCGACACCAGGTTGGCCGCCGGGTTGATGACGATGAAAGGTGAGCTGCTCGACCGTGACGACGTCGACATCGACTTCGGCCTGAAGGCCGACGGTCTGTTCGCCGCGCTCAACACCATCGCTCAGGCCCAGTTGGATCGGGCCAGGACACACCACAACGCTCGACCTGTCGCCGTCGGTGTCGGTTGCGCCGGGCCCGTTCGTCCCGATGTCGTCGCCGTGTCACCGACCCACATCGGAGCTTGGCGGTCGTTCCCACTTCGCTCGCGACTGGCCACCGCCACCACGCTCAACGTGTACGGCGACGTCGGCGCCAAGGCCCTTGCCCTTGCCGAGGGTTGGCTCGGCGCCGCGCAGGGCCGCCAGAACTTCTTGGCCATGGTGGTGTCGTCGACAGTCGAGGGCGGCATCGTCCTCAACGGCCAGTTGCTCGACGGTGCCACCGGTAACGCCGGCTCGATCGGTCACACCCTGGTCGAACCCAATGGCCGCCGGTGCCTGTGCGGTTCGCGGGGCTGCCTCGACGCCGAGGCATCCGGCCCGGCGATCGAAGCCATCACGGGCAGGTCCCACAGCGAACCAACGTACGAGATCATGCAGCGAACCGGCCGGCTCGTGGGCAGGGCCGTGGCCACCACGTGCAACCTGCTCGACCTCGACCTCGCGGTGGTCGGTGGTTCGGTGGCCCTGGGTTTTGGGGCGACGTTCTTCAACTCTGCCCAAGAGACGCTCGACGAACATGCCCAGCTGTCGTTCAGTCGCAGCGCCAGGATCATCCCAGCGCGCCTGGGTGGTCGCGGCCCGCTGATCGGCGCCGGTGCCGTTGGATTGCGAGGTTTGCGTCGAGCCGGTCGACCGCGGCCGTGACCTGGTGCTAATCGCCTCGACGGCCAGGTCGCCGTTTCGTTGTCAGCTAGTTTGGGCATCGATGTACTCATGACGAAAGTTCGCAGCCGTGACTCCTCGATGATCGATGACCGTCGAGGCAGTGGTGGTGGAGGCGGGTTCGGGCTCGGCGGGGGTGGATTTCCATTTCCGATGAAGGCCGGCGGCGGCGTGTTGGGTGTGATCGTGCTGCTCGCTTCGTTGTTCCTGCCGAAGTTGCTCGGCAACAGCCCAGGTGCTGCGAGCGTGCCGCAGCCGCAAGACAGGTCCACCGCCAGTACGGCCGACACGTGCAGCGACGACCTCGAGCAAGTGGTGTGCGGCGCGACCGTGGATGTACAGAACTACTGGCAGGCAAACATGCAAACCTACTTCGGTAGTGCTTACGAGGTAACCAAGACGGTGTTCTTCACGGAGGGCGTCAGCACCGGGTGCGGCAACGCGACCTCACAAACCGGGCCGTTCTACTGCCCGCTCGATCACCTCATCTACATCGACCTCGGTTTCTTGCAGGCACTCGAGCAGCAACTGGTCGGCGCGCCGACCGACCTCGCCGAGCAGTACATCATCGCCCACGAGTACGGGCACCATGTCCAGAACCTGCTTGGTACCAACGACCAGGTTCAGCAGGCGCAACAGAACGATCCGGGCCGTGCCAACCAGTATTCGGTGGCGATGGAGCTGCAGGCCGACTGCTTTGCCGGGGTGTGGGTCGGCGATGCTGCATCACGTGGCTTGCTGGAGACACCGAACGAGATCAACGAGGCGCTGGCCGCAGCCGAGGGAGTCGGCGACGACCGCATCCAGGAAAAGACGCAAGGTCGCATCGACAAGGAGGCGTGGACCCACGGCTCGTCCGAGCAGCGCCAGAGTTGGTTCACCCGTGGCTACAACACCGGCGATCCTCGCCAGTGCGACACATTTAGCGAGATTCTGTAACCGTCCGCGGCCTGTCGCTGCCCCCGAACTTGCGGTACACCCATTCAGCCGGGCCGATCCCGAATCGACGCTGCCACAACACCGCCGCGGCGATGCCCACGATCCAGAAGCCAGCGGCGAAGGCGAGGGCGACGTCGAGGCCGGCGGGTCGGATGAAATGCCAGTGAGTGACGACGAGGTTGAACACCAGCGCGTGTAAGACATAGAGCGTCAGCGTCGTTCGTCCAGCCGCGGCGAGGGCGAGCGTTACAACGCTCGAACGCGTCGCGTTGGCGATCCACCCGACTACGCAGAACGCGACGATCGACGACCCCAACGCGCAGACCGTGTAGGTGAGGCTGCGGCTGAATGGGTCGGTTGCGAACAAGAGAGAACGCAACGGCGTGTCGTCGTACACGTGATGGGCGAGGTAGGTGCCGGCGACCAGCAGCACCCCAAGGGCGATGAGCACTCGTCGCAACTCCGCGCGCAGCGGCAGATAGCGCCCGATCACCATGCCGGCGCACAGGAACGCAAGCCATGGCAGCAGGGGATGGGTGCCGTTGACGAACGTGTCGAACAGCAGGCGGCGCGGCGAACGATACGCCCGCTGCGAGTACCAACCTTCGAACAGCCACGTGGTGTCGCCGTCGGATTCGAAAGCCCACCACTGGATGGCCGCTGCGACGGCAGCGGCGAGCCCACCGATCAGGATCAGCCACCGCGTGCGCAGCGTGAACAAGAAGGCGCCGACGACGAAGAATGCGCCGTAGAAGAACAGGATGGTGCCACTCCAGAACCACTCGAAGAAGAAGCCGAAGCAGTACAGCAGAAACCCGCGGCGGATCAGCGTCCAGCGATCGGCGCTACGCCGATCACGATCGCCGCTGACTCGACAGCTGTTGGTCATCAACGTGATGCCCATGCCCGCGATCAACACGAACGTGGCCGCGAATCGCGTGGAGAGGGGGCCCATCCAAGGATCGAAGAAGCGGTTGATCCCCGACTCGCCGATCGGCCCACCGAGGAGGATGAGATAGCCGTGGTAGTTCATCGTCGCCACGCCGATCAGGGCGATCGCGCGCGTGACGTCGAGATCGATGACCCGGCTGGTCGATGGAGTGCTCAGAGCCATTCGACCTCGTCGACCAATGATGTGATCAACGGACGCTGCACGTCGACGCGATCGCCGACCTGTGGACACGCGGTACCGGCGGGTACGAACACCATCGACGTGTGCATGTGCGGCGGCTCGTGCAAAGCCAGGCGGGTTTGCGCGAAGTGGAAGGGACTGCTGCCGTTGGGTAGCGCAGCAACCCCGTGTGCCGACCCGGCACCGACCATCGCCAGGTGGCCGTCGCTGACAACCTCGCCCAGTTGGTAGCCGGCCGTGTCTCCGGCGTGCACCGCGTGCACCGCAGCGACCTCGGCGTGAAGCTGCAGGAACGACTTGTCGCCGTGCCACAACAACGTGCCGAGGCGCAGTCGGAACTGGCGATCAGAATGGCGCGCGCGGAGAGTCGCGTATGCCGGCGGCTGCAGGTGGCTGAGCCACAGTGGTGCCCGCGCGTCGACATGCTCGAGCCAGGCATCGATCTCGGCAATGCGATCGGCATCGGTTCCGGCCAATGGCAGGTGCAGCGCGTATCCGACGATGTCGAGGCCCGCATCAGTGGCTGCGGCCGTGACGCTGCCGAGTTCCGCGGCTGTCGCGCCGTAACGGCGCATTGACGACTGCAGCTTGACGATCACTCGTCCGCGCCAACTGCCGAGCGCTGCGACGTCGGCTTGCGAGCCGATGGTCATGATCACTTCGGCTGTCGGGGGAGGCGTCGACGACGGTGTCAGCACGACGGGCGTCACCCTGTCGGACACGTTGTCGAGTTCGTGAATCGTGCCAACGCAGACGTAATCGGCGAGACCCTTGACCAGCGGATGCAGTGTCGCCCGCCCGAATCCGTAGCCGTTGCCCTTCACCACCGGCACCAGTCCATCGACGGCCGCTGCAACCGAGTCGATGTGCGACTCCCAACCGGCGCGCTGAACGGTGAGTCGCAAGGTCATGCGCCCCCACCGTAGTGGAGTGTTTCGCGCCACCCCGGGTGGGCCGGAAACACTCCTCCGGCCTTCCAGACCCTAATCCCGAGTTGTCTGATCGGAATTATCGGCCTAAAGTTTGGGACGTGCGCAAGTTGCTGAGCTTCCCCAATCCGGTCAACGAGACATCTGCTCGATTGGTGGCCGGCGGGGTGGTCGCTCAAGCGGTCGCGTTCTTGGTCCTGAGGCAATGGTGGATCCTCGTTCCGCTTGCTTACGGCTTCCTCGCCAGGGTCCTCAGCGGTCCCCGGTTCAGCCCGCTCGGCCAACTGGTCACCCGTGTGATCACCCCGCGACTCGCCATCCGGCATCGATTCGTTCCCGGCCCACCCAAGCGTTTCGCCCAGGGCGTGGGGCTGGCGTTCAGCGCGGGCGCCCTGCTGGCCTGGGGATTCGGAGCGCACGTCGTCACGTACGCACTGATCGCCGGGCTGCTCGTGGCCGCCACGCTCGAGTCGGTGTTCGCCCTGTGCCTCGGCTGCATCGTGTTCAACCGGCTGATGCGGTGGGGATGGATCCCGGCCGACGTGTGTGTCGAGTGCAACGACATCAGTCGGCTGTTCGCCCCGGCCAATTCGTGAACTTCGGCGCCAACGCGCCGACACTGCGGTGCTCGATGGCACCGACCCACACGCCAGTCCCGTAGGCGATGTCGTCGGCCAGGCGGATGGCGAGGTAGCGCGCCGGGCAGAGCGAATCGAGCAGCGATGGAATGACCGCGATGCCGAGCAGCGGCAGTCGGATCCGGCGCGACAGCATGGCGGCAACCAGCGCGATCGGCCACCACACGCGGGTGATCGCGCTGGCGACCTGGCGACCCGCGTACAGATGGCCGAGCCCAGCGAGACGAACGGATTCTTCAGGCGGGACGTCGTCGAGCTTGCGCCGCAAAGCGAACATGGTTCCAGTGGCGACGACGATCGCCATGACCGGCTTTCGTGCCACGACCATTGCCCACACGGCTGCGCTCCAACCACTCATTCGCAGCGGAGCGACCGAACCGGGGTGCTTTCGGTCCAGCGCCGCAGCCGAGCGACCGTAGGCCACGCGCTGGCGCGCCCAGGCCTTCCACGAACCTCGGGGCCGGTGGTGCACGATGCTTGCGGGCTCGTAGCGGCAGCGGTTGCCCGCCTTCAGCAGCCGCCACACCATGTCGACGTCTTCGCCGGTGCGCAGCGTTTCGTCGAAGCCACCGATTGCTCGCAACGCGTCGGCCCGCACCACCAGCGCAGCCGCAGGAACGTAACTGACGCGTGAGCCCGCAGCGACGCGCCCCGGTTGGGGGCCGAGGTCGAGCGGCGATCGCACCGACTCGTACAGGGCCAGCGTCGTCGATCCCACAGTGGACACGACCCGCGGCGCGACAAGGGCCACCAACGGATCGCTGAAGTGCATGAGCAGAGGTGTCAACCAGTCGGCATCGACATCGACATCCGTGTCGACGAAAGCGACCAGCGGCGTGGTCACCTCGGCGAGCCCGGCGTTGCGCGCCGCGCCGGGACCGCGGTTGGTCGTTAACCGAATCGTGCGCTCGCCGGGCCTTGATGCCAGCGGCGGATTGCTGCCATCGTCGACCACGATCAGCGCGCCGCCGCTCGCGACTGTTGGCATGGTGTTGAGCGCAGGCACGACGACGCTGACATCCGCTGGCGTGAACGGCGAGCCCGTGGGGCACGGATGGATCGCGCCGGCCTCGACCAAGCGATCGGTCAACTTGCCGTGTCCAGCAGGCAACGGCGCGTGCTGCTCGATCGCCTCGACAACTCGCCGGCCACCGGCCGTCAGCCTGAACAAGCGCAGTGGGGAACCGGCGATCACGACCCGGTCGAACCGGCGGTACGTGCCGTCGAGGGAAAACGACGCGGTCACGCTCGCCACTCGTCGACCGCCGCAACGAGGTCGATGGTCAGGCGGGTCAGCAATGCCTTGCCATGGGTCGCCGTGGCCGAGCGCGGATCGCCGAGCACCCCGTTGGGGCTGACGGCACGGACACCGTTGGCGCGGAGCTCGTCGATCAGGTCCACGATGGGCTCAGGTCGCCCCGCTTCCGCACGGCTCATGCGCACGCGGTTCGGAGCCAGTGCCAGCATCATCGACGTCTCGGATTCGCCGGCATGCGCGTCGCCGTTTCGGATGTGTGGCCACCATGCCAACACCCGTCGGCCTTCGCCGAGCAGCTTGTTGGTGGCGCGTTGCACTGGCATCGCGTTGCCACCATGACCGTTGATCAACACGACACCGGCCGACCAGTCGGCGCTGCGCACGAGCTCGACGATCAAATGCTCGACGACGTCGGCGCCGATCGAAAGGGTTCCGGGGAAACCGGCGTGTTCGCCGCTGGCAGTCGCCGTGAGGGTCGGGCCGATCAGCACATCGCCGGGTTCGAACGACGAGACCAAGCCTTCGGCCAGCGCGACAGCAATGCGCGTATCCGTGTCGAGGGGCAAGTGTGGTCCGTGTTGTTCGCACGACCCGATGGGGATGGCGATGATCGGGCGCGGCGCGAGGTTCCACAGATCCGTCCACGTGACATCCCCCAGCCGACTCGTCATGCCAGACCGTTCATGCCAGACCAGTGACGATCATGTTCATCGCTTGCTGGTAGACCGCCGGCCAATCGATGGCGGATGGAGCGACCGCTTTCAGTTCAAGACTGACGACACCATGGCACGTGGCCCACACGAGGGCAGCGGTGTGCAGTGGGTCGGCCGGGCGTAGGGCGCCCGCGTCCATAGCTCGCTGAAGACGCTTGGCCAGCAGATCGAGGGTGGCGCTGGCGAACAGTAGGGCCTCGACACTCGGTCGGTAGTCGGGCACGACCCGGTCGAACATCACCGCGTACAGGGTCGGGTTGTCGATGGCGAACTTTCGGTACGACATGCCACACGAAAGAGTGTCGGCGATGGGGTCGTCGGTATGCGTCGCCGAGCTCATGCTCGCCCCGAGCCGGGTGAACCCCTCGATGAACAGGTGCTCGACCACGCCATCTTTGCCGCCGAAGCGCGAGTAAACGTTCATGGTGCTTACACCGGCTGCGTTGGCGATGCGTCGCACCGTCAGCGCTGCAGGGCCCTCGGTGGCCAGCAGGTCGCTTGCCGCCTTGAGCAGGATGGAACCCACCGAGTCGAGCTGCGCCATGGGCGCAGGATAGTGGCGGTGGGATGTGGCGAATGTCATGTGGACCTCTCGATGACAACGTGATAACACTGTTATCACCTTGATACCACGCTACGGACAGGAATTCTCAGATGCACCACTCCCCGCCCCAACCATCGAGCCAGGCGCAGGCCCTCCCGCGATCACCGTGGATGATCCTGACGGTGCTGTGCGCCTCGGTGTTCATCATCGTCGTCGACGGCACGATCGTGAACGTCGCCCTGCCTACCTTCGTGCGCGAACTCGGCGCAACGACCAGCCAGTTGCAGTGGATCGTCGATGCCTACGTGCTGGTCTTCGCCGGGCTGCTGATGGCGGCCGGCAGCATCGGTGACCGGTTCGGTCGCAAGGGCACGCTGATGATCGGCATGGCGGCGTTCGGCGCAACGTCGGCTCTCGCGGCGGTCGCGACGACCCCGGGACAGTTGATTGCATGGCGGGCGGCCATGGGCGTTGGTGCAGCGCTGATCTTCCCGGCCACCTTGGCGATTCTGGTGAACGTCTTCACCGACGCACGGCAGCGAGCGATCGCCATCTCGATCTGGGCGGCGACCAGCGGACTCGCCGTCGCGCTCGGCCCGGTGACGGGCGGCTTCCTGCTCGAGCACTTCTTCTGGGGCTCGGTTTTCTTGGTCAACGTTCCCGTGATTGTCGCGGCAATGATCGCAATCTGGCGAGTGGTGCCGACATCGCGCGACACCACGATCCGCCGTTTCGATCCGCTGGGCATCGTGCTGTCGATCGCTGCCGTCACGCTGCTGGTGTGGGCGGTGATCGAAGGGCCGAAGCACGGCTGGACTTCGCCGACCAGTCTCGTCGCCTTCGGTCTCGCCGCTGCGCTGCTGACAACGTTCGTTCGTTGGGAGCGGCGCAGCGATCATCCGATGCTCGATGTCAGTGTGTTCGCCAACATGCGCTTCACGGCCGGAAGCGTGTCGGTGACCTTCGCGTTCTTCGCGCTGTTCGGCTTCATCTTCATGGTCACCCAGTACTTCCAGTTCGTGCGCGGCTACGGCACCCTCGAGGCCGGTGTGCGCACCGTGCCGTTTGCGATCTTCACGGGGATGGCCGCGCCGCTCAGCGCCAAGCTGTCCGAGCGGTTCGGCACGAAGGCGATCGTGACTGCCGGGTTGGTGTCGATGGCAGTCGGCTTCGCCTGGACCACCCGCGATACGGCCACGTCGTCGTACTGGCTCGTGGTCGGTCAGATGTTCTTCATGGGTGGCGGGCTGGGGTTGGTCAACGCCCCTGCCACCGAGGCCATCATGGGTGCGCTGCCGCCCGCGAAGGCCGGCGTCGGCTCGGCGGTCAACGACACCGCCCGAGAGCTCGGTGGAACCCTCGGCGTGGCCATCATCGGCAGCCTGTTCGCCTCGGTCTACGCGTCACGCCTGGGTGAGCTGTTGACAGGCTCCGCGCTGCCCGCGGAGGCGCAGCGCATCGCCGGTGACTCCGTGGGTGCTGGTGTCGAAGTGGCACGCCAGGCGGGGGAGATCGCCGGACCGCAGGCCGGCGATGCCGTGAAGACTGCGGTCGACACGGCGTTCATCGACGGCTTCCGTGCCGGATCGTGGGTTTCGGCGGCCGTGGTGTTCGTCGGAGCGATGATCGCACTGCGCTGGCTGCCGCGTCACGCGGTTGTCTCAGATGCCGCAGTGGGGGCGAGAGCGCTCGACCAGACGCAGCAGTCAAGTCGGCAAGTAACCCCAGTCGGCTAGTGCTTCGAGGATGCGCCGCGCCGCTTCAGCAGGATCGGCATCGATCGTCTCGCCCGGCTGCGGTGCCGTCGACACATCGGTCAGTACGCGTAGCCGGTCGAGCGCCGTGGCACCGACGGGCGCCGCCAGGGCGCGGGCCCTCGGTCGGTACGGCCGCACCACAGCGACCTCGTTGCCGATGGGTACCGACGCCGTGGCGAAGGGCAACACCTCGGCCACCTGGGCACCGAGCGCAGCGCGCAGAGGAGCGCGTCGCAATCGGGCCACCGATCCCTCCACCGACAACACGGCCGGGCCGGTGACTCGCAACACCTCGCGCCGCCCACCGTCGAGTCGGCGGGTCACACGCAGCGGCTCGCTGAACTCGACACCCACCAGACCCAGTGCTTGCTGGCGCTTCAGGCGGCCGGCGAGAAACGCGGGGACACTGCCCGTGCCGCGATCCGATGAATAGTCGCCGCACCAGACCGCGGCGCTGTGGGCGACAACGGGGCTCAGAGCTACGGCAACCGACGCGCTGTCCATGTCGTCCGGCGCGTCGACGCGTATTGCCGTTGTGGCCCCGCAGGCCAATGCGTCGCGCAGGCCGCGATCAGCAGCCGGTCCACCGACCGTGACTGCGATGACCGAGGTGTGCATCGCAGCCCCGTGACGGAGGGCCATCTCGATGGCGGCCTCGTCGGCCGACGACAGACCGCCGGTCGCCGACGAGTCGATCCACTTGATGCACACGGCGATCATCAGGTGGTCCGGAAGATCACGCCGTGGCCGCCCTCGGGGTACGACCATGTGATCGCGCCCTCGTGATTGCACACCAGGTAGCACGTGCCGCATTCGAAGCACTGCTCGTAGTTGAAGACGATGCCGCCGTCGCTGGTCGGCACGAACAGGTCGGCGGGGCACGCCACGATGCACGCCTTGGTGCTGCAGTCGGCGCACACCTTGCCGTCGACGACGATGTGTGGCTCGTCGTGAACCTTGAACCCGACGGTCTCCATCCGGTCGCTGAACGACAGCTCCGGCCATGTCGCATCGCGCTCGATCATCCGAAGCTCCGGAACGCGTCGTGACCGTCGCGCACGAGACCGCGCAGGTTGACCCCCGCTCGCTTGCGCTCCTCGCGAACGATGCGTCGCAGACCTGGCTTCGCCGACGGGTTGTCGACGCGGAACATGCGCTCGGCGATACCGGTGATCATCGACGGATAGAGGTGCTGCACCCGGTCGCTGAGCACGAGCTGCGGGGCGCGCCGCAGCTTGCGGTGATCGCGAAGCACGAACGTGTCGCTGAGCCGCCGGGCGTAGCCGCTGAGGCCGCGTTGGCTGACGTCGCCGTCACCGATGGCCTCGACCGCAGTCTGGCCCGCATACATACCGCTGGCCATCGCGAAGTTGACCCCCTCCAGCCAGATGCCGGCGGCCAGGCACAGCGCCGCGGCATCTCCCGCGATCAGCAGCCCGTTGCCGGTCATCTCCGGCATCATCGACAGCCCGGCCTCGGGAATGAGGTGTGCCGAGTACTCGTGCAACACGCCCCCCTCGACCAGAGGAGCGATCGCCGAGTGCCGCTTCATCGCCGCGATGATGTCTTCCGGCCGGGCCTTCTGGGCGGCGAGCTTCGGCAGCTTCAGCACCACGCCGACCGCAACCGTCTCGAGGTTGGTGTAGACGAACCCGCCGCCGTTGACGCCGCCGGTGCAGCCGATGATCTCGATGTCGACGCCTTCGCGATCACGCACGCCGAACCGCTCGTCGATGACCTGCTTGGGCAGCGTCAGGGTCTCTTTGACACCGAGCGTGAAGTTCTTCGCGTCGGGCGTTCCGTACAGCCCCGCTTCCTTGGCAACGAAGCTGTTGACACCGTCGCATGCGATGACGACCGAGGCACTGACATCTCCATCGGGCCTGTCGGTTCGCACACCGATGACCGGGTGGTGGGACCGGCGCGATTGCCCGCGGAGCAGACCCGTGACAGTCGTGTTGCACAGCAGTGTTGCGCCGGCGGCCACCGCGTGGTCCGCCAGCCAGCGGTCGAAGTCGGGGCGGTAGGCGGTGGCGCCGTTGTAGGGCGGCGCGGCCCAGCCGTCGTTGCGAAAATCGACCGACAGCGCCTGCGTCTCGGTCAGGATCATTGTCGATCGGCGGGTGACCCATCGTTGGATGGGCGCCTCGTTCCACCACTGTGGGATCAGGTCGTCGAGGATCCGGGGGTAGACCACCCCGCCGTACATGTTCTTGCTGCCGGGAAACGGGCCGCGTTCGAGCAGCAGAGTGCGCAGGCCCCCACGTGCCGCCTCGATCGCCGCGCATGATCCCGCCGGACCGGCGCCGACGATCACGACGTCGAAGTCGGTCTCAGCCATCCGTCGCCCCGATCTGTTCGATCAGTTCGTCGAGGACAGAGTTGGCATCGGCGATCACCGCGAGATCCGCGAGCTGCATCATCGGACAATGCGGGTCCGTGTTGACGCTGATGATGTGCTTCGGCTGGCCGAGCCCGCTGGTGTGTTGCACCGCACCGCTGATGCCGAAGGCCACATACACCTGCGGGTCGACGATCACACCAGTGGTCCCGATCTGGCGCTGGTGGGCGACCCATCCACGATCGGTGACCACCCGCGTCGCGCCGATGCTTGCCCGCATGGCCGCAGCGAGCGTGGCGAGTTGTTCGAACCGCGCCGGGCCGTCGAGACCGGCGCCACCGGCAACGATGCGATCCGCCTCGCCGAGGTCGATCGTCGCAGCGTCGGGTGGCAGCAACTGCTCGACAGTCGCATCGTTGGAATCGATCAACTCGGTAGCAAGTTCGCGGTTGACCGTTGTGCCGTCGATGCGATCCACACCGCGCACGCCGGGTTGCAGCGTCGCGACGAATGTCGCCGATGGTTCGATGGACTGCAGCTCGGTGCCACCGCGACGAATCAGATCGACCTTCGTCGCCGAGACGTGCATCGCCATCGCATACAGCGGGCGTTGCAGCTGGGCTGCCAGCCGCGGAGCCAGGTCGCGCCCGTCTGGCGATGCCGGCAAAACGAGGATCGGCTCGTCGGCCAGATGTGTCGCCAGTGCAACGGCCCACGCTGCGGGACGGAACTCACCCACCTCGACCATCGCCACCTGCAACGCCATCTGCTGGGCGTCGACGGCGGCAGCGTGTGTGCCGGAGCCGATGAACACGGCGCGGCCGGCGCACTCCGAGATGGTCTCGTCGGCGCCAACGGGCAGGACCCCATCGCGCACCACGATCACCGCAAGCATCGAGGTCAGGCTAAACGGCTTGGCTCGCTGCCGAGCGGCTTCTCCATGCAGATCGAGGTTGCGGACCCAACCGATGCATCCCACGGGGCACAGCGCCGGTAGCCGAACTTCTCCAACGCCGGAATCTGGCGCGGCCAGGTCTCGAGCAGCATTCGCAGCGCTCCGTTGCCGCTGGCGGCCGCCTCGAGCTCGGCGATGATTGCAGTCCCTACCCGTAGACCGCGCGCCGTTTGGGCGACGAACATCCGCCTGATCTCGGCGGTGGTGTCGTTGATCGGCCGGCAGCCGCCACACCCCACAGGGATGTCGTCGAGCTCGACCACGACGAGGCATCCAGCATCGTCCGTAACATCGCGGGGGTCGAGGTCGTCGTCGAGTTCTCGGAGCAACTGCCTGGCGCGTGGATCGTCGAGACCGACCCGCTCGACGACCAGCGGCGCGTGGTTCTGGCCCATCTCGAAGGCGTACGGCGAGCTGCCCATCGCGTCGATGAAGTCGAGCCGTCGCTTGGCGTCGTCGGTCGTCGGAAGCGCACCGGCCGGCACCCACCACAGCGCCGTACGTGTCGACCCCGGGACGAACCATTCGGCGCGCCGTCGGAAGAAATCGCGGTGGATCCCGCGATAGGCGAATGCTTTCAGCGCATCGAGCGACTGCCACAGGGTGAGGTTGACGATGATCAGCGGATCGTCGAAGACACGGATGTCGGTTGCATCGCCGGAGTCCGACTGCAATCGCCACACATAGCCGGCGGACTCTTCGCCGGCAGCGTTCACGCTCGGTAGGGCATCGGTGAAATCGGCGATGCGCGGGTCGTCTAGCGGGTGACGCAACGTGGCGATGTTCAACTGGGCGAGATGTCGATTCACTGCCACTCAACCCGCAATCGCTGTTGCCTCGGCACGCTTGTTTCTGACGTGTCGCACGATCTCGATGAGCACGTTGGTGGCGATTGCCAGACTGAACGCGAAGAGGAAAGCCTTGGTGTGGTCGTCCTCGAACGCCTCGCCACCGATGCGCCCGAGCATGGCTGCGTAGGTCGCCCATATCGTGACCGCCACGATCACCCAGCGGATGAACCACCACGGCTTCTGTCGGGTGATGCCGCACGACAGCGTCAGCGCGGTCCGTCCACCAGGGATGAACCTGGCGGTGATCAACAACAGCCCACCGCGCGCGCGGATCTGTTGGTTCGCCCAGACCAACTTCCTCGCGAACTTCGGCCTGCGTTCGGCTCGACGATGGAACCAGTCGCTGGCTCGACGCCCGATCAGGTAGGCGGTACTGTCGCCTAGGAACGCACCGACCGCGCCGGCCGCGATGACCGCAAAGATGTTCTGATTGCCCTGGCTGGCAGCGACACCGCCGATGATCACGCAGGTCTCGCTGGGCACGATCGGAATGACCGAGTCGAAGAAGGCGATGACGAGGATGATCGCCAAGAAC
This sequence comes from Ilumatobacteraceae bacterium, assembly GCA_031412355.1. Classification (GTDB taxonomy): domain Bacteria; phylum Actinomycetota; class Acidimicrobiia; order Acidimicrobiales; family Ilumatobacteraceae; genus JAENVT01. The sequence continues at coordinate 34,206 of JANOCR010000088.1, forward strand.
CACCAATGGCTCGAGATCCGATCGAGCCAGTCGGTGAGGTCGGTGACGATTCCGGCAACCATGGTTTGCGAAGACTAGCGAGCGGTGAGAGCCGTGCGAATGGCGTGGGCGCGCTGGTGGGCTTCGTCGGGGGTGGCCCCGGTAACCGTGATGTGGCCCATCTTGCGTCCCGGTCTCGCAACGATCTTGCCGTAGAGATGCAACGATGCGGCGGGATCGGCCATGACCTGCGACCAGTCCGGTTCGCCGTCCGCCCAAAGATCGCCGAGCAGGTTGACCATCGCAACCGCCGGCGCGGTCAGCGAGGGCTCGCCCAGTCCCACACCGCACACTGCTCGCACCTGTTGCTCGAACTGGCTGGTCCGCGCCGCGTCGAGCGTCCAATGCCCGCTGTTGTGCGGCCGCGGGGCCAGTTCGTTGACCAGCAACTGATCGCCGACGATGAACATCTCCACGGCCAGCACACCGACGTAGTCGAGTGCCGTTGCGATCTTCTCGGCGAGGTCGGTTGCACCGGCCGCCTGTTGCGGCACGACCGTGCAGTCGAGTATCCCATCGACGTGACTGTTGTGGGCCACGGGATACGTCGCGGTCTGGCCGTCGGCACCGCGCGCAAGCACCACGGAGACCTCGGCGTCGAGTGTCAGCCGCTGCTCCAACACGCATTCTTGACGGGCGAGGCTGTTCCACGCTGCCGCCAGGTCGCCATGCGCCGCGACACCGACCTGGCCCTTGCCGTCGTAACCCATGCGCGAGGTCTTCAAGATCGCGGGGAATTGGAAGCCGGTCGCACCGGTGACGTCGTCGTCACTCTCGATCGACATGAACGGAGCAATGGGGATGCCTGCTTTGCGCAGAAAGGCCTTCTCTCGTTGTCGATCCTGGGCAATGGCGACAGCAGCCGGCGAGGGATGCACGCTGGTGTGGTTGGCGAGCCATTCCATGGCTGACGCCGGTGGGTTCTCGAACTCGGTGGTGACGACGGCACACGACGTTGCCAGGCGGCGCAACGCGGCCTCGTCGCCGAATGCACCAACGATGTGCTCGTCGGCCACCTTTCCAGCGGGCGCGTGCGGGTCGGGCTCGAGCACGATCGTTCCATACCCCATCGAGCGCGCGGCCATGACGAAGTAGCGACCGAGTTGGCCGCCCCCGAGGATCCCGAGCGTCGCCGGTGGCCGGATCACTGCGGAGGCAGAACGGCGGTTGCGGCGTCGTCGTGGCGTTGCCGACGGTAGGCATCCAGCGCATTCGCCAATTCGGAGTCAGTTCCGGCCAGCAGCGCGACGGCGAACAGGGCTGCATTGGTTGCTCCGGCCTCGCCGATCGCGAAGGTGGCAACCGGAACGCCTGCGGGCATCTGCACGATCGAGTACAGCGAATCCTGTCCACCGAGATGGCGCGAGGCCACGGGAACGCCGAGCACAGGGACTGTCGTCTTCGCTGCGATCATCCCCGGCAGATGAGCAGCGCCGCCGGCACCGGCGATGATGGCGCGCAAACCCTGTGCCCTCGCCGACTCGGCGAAGCTGAACATTTCGTCGGGCATCCGATGCGCTGACAGCACTCGCACCTCGGGGTGCAGCCCGAACTGCTGCAACACCTCGACCGCCTTGCTCATGGTCGACCAGTCGCTGGTTGACCCCATCACCACTGCAACCAGCGGGCTGTCGTTCACCGGTTCAGTATTGCATCGGCCGCCGCCGCGCCCGCACGCTCTCCTTCGACGACAGCGGCGTGCGCACGGCGGGGCGCCACGCAATCGCCGACCCGTTCGACGCTGAATCCTGCTGCCTCGAGATCGTGATACAGCCACTCGACAGGGCTCGGCGGAACCGCCAGCACGACCCAGTCGGGCGTCCGTGTGACCGTGACACCCGTCGGATGATGCAGCAGGTTCAGCACGCGTCGCGCTGCGGGGTCGCCCATGCCCATCGCCACGAGATCGGTCGATTGCACGATGCCCTTCTCGCCGGCGCGCATCCACCAGTTCTCCATGTCGAGGGTGATGCCGAGGTCTTGGCCGACGATCATGCCGTTGGTGATTATCTCGACACTGCACCCGCGGTCGGCCAGCAGTTCGGCGACAGAGGTGGCTTGGTGGAAGCCCAGCTCGTCGATCACGACGACTTCGCCAGCAGGGTGGGCGCTGCCGTCGAGGACAGCACGCACGTCGACGACGCGGTCGGCGTCGGAAGGTACCCACCACGGTCGTTGCGGTTCGGCGCCCGTGGCAACGATCACGTGGTCTGGCCGCTGCTCGGCGATCAGCCCCGGCCACACACTGACGCCGTACTCGATCGTCACGCCCAGGCGCCGGCATTCGGTCAGCTGGTTGCGGATCATGTCGCCGAACTCGGCACGGCTGGGCACCGAGGCCGCCAATCGCACCTGCCCACCGGCATGACGCTCCTTCTCGTACACGGTCACCTTGTTGCCGCCACGCGCCGCCGCAATCGCCGCCTGCAACCCGGCTGGCCCGCCGCCGACAACCAGAATGGTCGAGCTCGACCTCAGTTTCAGTTTGGTCTCGCTCTGCGCTTCTCGTCCCGTCGTTGGGTTTTCGATGCAGCCGAGCCAGCGGTTGAGGCCCATCCTGCCGACGCACTCCTGGTTACACGACAGGCACAGGCGGATCTCGTCGGTCGCTCCTGCCCTGGCCTTGGCTGCGAAGTCGGCATCGGCGATCTGGCCGCGAACGACCCCGACGAGATCGCAATGGCCTTCGGCCAGGGCCCGTTCGGCTTGCAGCGGGTCCTTGAAGCGCCCGACTCCGACCACGGGCAACTCGACCGCCTTGCGAATCGCCGACGGGATGAACATCGCGTAACCGGGCGGCACGTGCATGCTCGCCTCGATCATGAACAGGCTGGCGGTCGCCACCCCGATCGACGTGTTGATGTAGTCGACGTGACCCGTGGCCTCGACCAATCGGGCGACCTCGACGGCGTCGTCGATCGTGGTGCCACCCTCGATCAGTTCGTCGCCGCAGATGCGCACGCCGAGTGCCAGGTCGGTGCCGATCACCCGTCGCACCGCGGCGACGATGTCGATCATCAAGCGCGAGCGGTTGAAAAGCGAGCCGCCGTACTGATCGGTTCGTTTGTTGGTGGCCGGCGACAGAAAGCCGCGCACGATCGAGGAGTGGCTGCACTGCAGCTCGATCCCGTCGAAGCCTCCTTCGGCGCAGTGCTCGGCCACCAGGGCGTAGCCGGCGACGATCTCGTCGATCTCGCTGTCGGTCACGGCCTTTGGCACCTCGCGAAACAGCGGGTCGGCAACGGCCGACGGCGCCCACACCGGCAGGCGGGAATACATCGAACTGGCTTGGCCTCCGTTGTGGTTGATCTGGGCGAAGATCGGCACGCGGTGACGGTGAACCGCGTCGGTGATCACCCGGTAACCGGGGATCACCTCGCGGCGAAAGCCGTGTATCAACTTCTCGTACGGCCAATCGGTGGGATGGGTCGAGTGCTCTTCAGTGATGATCAGCCCAGCGCCACCCGCAGCACGAGCCGCGTAGTAGGCCGCATGCTGCTCGGTCGGCTTGCCGTCGCGGGCGTAGTTGGTGAGGTGAGCGCTGAACACGACGCGGTTGCGCGTGGTGATCGGGCCCAGCGCCAACGGAGTCCACAGGTACCGATAGCCCATCGACGGTCACACTAGCTATGCAGGCCAATGATGCAGCCCGGCGATGCGGGTCGGGCGCGTATCGCCCAGCCGTCGTCGCTGGGCGCGTAACGTTGCCGCGTGGAGGAAGGTGCCGAGCAGGCTTCGGCGAAGCGACGAGGTACCCGCACCTCAGCGTTTGGGGTTGGTCGACGCGAGGGCCACGACTCGACCGCGTTCTACGATCGCTTTCAGCCACCGTCGATCAGCACCGACGATCACGTCGCGCCGCCAAAATGTGTCGATCGCCTGATTTTCGGCGACGCCCGGCAGATGACCGACGTCGCCGACAACAGTGTCGCCTTGGTAGTCACGTCGCCGCCCTACTTTGCCGGCAAGGCATACGAGGAGGAACTCGGTCGTGGGCATGTTCCCGCGACGTACCTCGACTACCTGCAACAGCTGCGCGACGTGTTCGCCGAATGCGTTCGTGTGCTCGAACCGGGCGGACGCATTGCCGTCAACGTCGCCAACCTCGGCCGCAGGCCGTATCGCTCGCTGTCGGCCGACGTCACGGCGATCCTGCAGGACGACCTACGGCTGTTGATGCGCGGCGAGGTGCTGTGGATCAAACAGCGCGGCGCCGCGGGTAACTGCGCGTGGGGAAGTTTTCAACGTCCGGGCAACCCGGTGTTGCGCGACCTCAGCGAGCGCGTGATCATTGCTTCGAAGGGCCGATTCGATCGGGCGATATCGGCCAAGGACCGCGCCAAGATCGGCCTGCCGTCGATCAGCAGCATGACCCGTGACGAGTTCATGGAGGCCACGGTCGACGTGTGGGAGATCCCGCCCGAGCGGGCCAGCCGCGTCGGCCATCCGGCACCGTTCCCTGTTGGCTTGCCCCAGCGACTGATCCACATGAACACCTACCTCGGCGAACTGGTGCTCGATCCTTTCGTCGGTTCGGGTACGACCGCTGTCGCGGCAGTACGCACCGGCCGGCACTACATCGGCTACGACACCGATGCTGCATACATCGAGGCTGCCGAGCGCCGCATTGTCGACGAACGCGCCGACGAGATGTTCGAGGCCGACGCCGGGACGCCCGTCGAGCTTCTGGCGAACGACGGCCGCCGGACCGAGCCGTTCCGCGGTGGCTGGTCTTCGAAAGAGTTGGCGAAGTGGATGCTGACCGAGGCGGGCTTCACCCAACTCGACGACCAGGCCGCGATCCTGCCGGGGGTAACGCCGACGCTGCGGGCGGTCGACGGTGGGGGCAGGGTGTGGTGGTTCGAGGTGGTCGGCGGTCGCACGTCGAACCGACCGGGCGCACAACGCATCGACATGATGTGGCGGGCGATCTCCAAAGGTGCCGTGCTGCGCCAGGTCGATCCTCCGGCGGCCTTCGTGATCCTGACGGTCGACGAGCCGACTGCGGCATCTGGCGGCCGCGCCCTGGCCGCTGTGACGGGTCCTGGAAAGCCGGTGACCGCAGTAGTCGACATGCTGGCGCAAGGCGCAGCCTCGACTCTCGCCGACTTGGGGAACGCGTCAGCCCTGCGCAGGTGAGGCACGGTTCTCGGCGCCGACGAAGCGCGTCCTAAGCTGAACAAAACTGAACCAAGGGGTGATCCATGGTCCCGCCAGCCCAGACCTCGCTGACAGACGACGTCGCGACCGCCGCTCAGGCCATCAAGACCGATGGCCAGGTAGCCGCGGCGATGCGACCGGTCATCGAAGGCAGCTTCGGTCGCAAGATTCCAATCCGGTTCGAGTTCTGGGACGGATCGATGCTGGACCCTCCCAACGGGGCGGTCGCGACACTCCGTTTCCAGTCGCCCGATGCAATCCGGCGACTGTTGTGGATGCCGAACGAGTTGGGTCTCGGCCGCGCCTACGTCTCGGGCGAGATCGACCTCGACGGCGACCTGTTCGATGTCGTGGTGGCGTTTCGCGATGCGAAGCCCGAAGTCGCCGGCGCGGGACGGGCGTGGCGGGTACTGCCGTCAGCGGTCGTGGCAGCGAAGCGGGTCGGCGCGTTGCGCCGCCCACTACCTCCGCCTCCCGAAGAGGCGCGGCTGAAGGGCTGGCGCCACTCGTTGAAACGCGACGCGACGGCGATCGGACACCACTACGACGTCGGCAACGACTTTTACCGGCTGGTCCTCGGCCCCACCATGACGTACTCGTGCGCGCGATTTGCGCAGCCCGATGCCACGCTCGAAGATGCCCAGCATGCGAAGCACGATCTCGTGTGCCGCAAGCTGGGCTTGCACGAACACGCGGGGGCTCGTCTCCTCGATGTTGGGTGCGGCTGGGGTTCGATGGCCATTCACGCTGCGCTGCATTACGACGCCCGTGTGGTCGGAATCACCATCAGTCGTGCGCAGCTGGAGCGCGCCCGCCAACGGGTCGAGGAAGCGGGCGTGGCCGATCGGGTGGAGATCCGCATTCAGGACTATCGCGATCTCTCGGGTGAGTCGTTCGATGCGATTTCGTCGATTGGGATGTCCGAGCACGTCGGCCACGGCAAGTTGGATCAGTACTTCACGACACTGCGTGCCGCGTTGGTTCCGCAAGGGCGGTTGCTGAACCACGCAATCTCGTCGGTTGGTGGATCCACGTTGGGACCTCGATCGTTCGTCGGCCGGTACGTGTTCCCCGACGGCGAGCTCATCGACGTCGGCAACGTGGTGCTGGGCATGGAACGCGCCGGATTCGAAGTCCGCGATGTCGAATCGCTGCGCGAGCACTACGCGCGCACCTTGCGGTGTTGGGTCACGAACTTGGAGGCGAACTGGGACCAAGCCGTCAAGTTGGTCGGCGAGGCGAGGGCCAAGGTCTGGCGCCTCTACATGGCCGGGTCGGCGGTCGGGTTCGAAGATGGCGGCATCGCCATCCACCAGGTATTGGGCGTGGTGCCGATGTCGACCGGAAGCGCCGGCATGCCGGCGACCCGCCGCGACTGGGGCTGAATCCTCAGAACAGCAACTGGCTGACCGTGTAGATCACCAGGCCGGCGAGCCCGCCGACGATCGTGCCGTTGATGCGGATGAACTGAAGGTCGCGGCCGACCTGCAACTCCATTCGCTCGCCGGTCGCCTTGCCATCCCACTTGGCGACGGTGCCGGCGATCAGGTCGGCGACCTCACCGCGGTAGTGATCGACGACATGACCGGCAGCGCGCATGACCCAATCGTCGACCTTGGCCTGCAACTCGGGTTCGCTGGCCAACCGCCCGCCCAACGTCGCCAACGAACGATCGAGCCGTTGGCGTAGTTCGCTGGCCGGGTCGTCGAGAGCTGCGACCGTATTGCGCTTGACCTCGCCCCACAGCGAACCCAGCCAGGCGCGCACGTCGGGGTGAGCCAGTAGCTCGACCTTCAGTTCTTCCCCCTTGGCCAGAAGCTGGGGATCGTCGCGGAGCCGGTGGGCGAACGCCACAACGCGCCCATCGATCGACTTGCGAACCTCGTGGTCCGAGTCGGAGCCCACGTCGGCCAGGAAGCCGTGCACCGCGCCATAGATCTTGTTGAACAACCTGTCGTCGATCGACTCTGGGATCCACCACGGCGACTCGTGCTCGAGACGTTCCCTGAAAGTTGCGCGGTTGTCTTCGAGGAAGCCGCCGAGGCCGATCAGCACGGCATCGAGCAGTCGTTGATGATGGCCGCCCTCGACGGCAAGATCGATCGCCCTTCCGACCAGCGGCGAAACGGGTGTCGCCCGAACGCGACGCTCGATCAAGGATTCCAACGCCGACGAGACATCCCGATCGTCGAGCACTTCGAGCGCTCCGCGCAAGAGGTCGCTGACGCCTTCGCCGGCTTTCGCCGCGTTGTGCTCGTCGGCCATCCAGTCGCCCAGTCGCTTGCCGACCTTCGCGCCCGCAAGACGTTCGTGGAGCACCTCTCGCGTCAGAAAGTTCGTCTGGACGAACTCGCCGAGCGATCGCCCGATCTGGTCCTTGCGGTTCGGCACGATCGCGGTGTGCGGGATCGGCAGGCCAAGTGGATGCCGAAACAGGGCCGACACCGCGAACCAATCGGCCAGCGCACCGACCATGGCGGCCTCGGCGAAGGCGCGCACGTATGAAACCCACTCGCCAGAATCCTCCTGCCAGCGGGCAATGAAGAACACCACGGTGACGAGGCCGAGCAAGGCCGTGGCCACCACTTTCATCTTCCGCAGTGCAGTTCGGCGCTCGAGATCGGCCGCCGACATCACTTCCACCGCGGCGACCTTACCCGCCGTTCATTTGAGCCGCGCTCAGACGGCGGTCATCAGTTCCACAACCTCGGGATTGGTGCGCAGCTGACGTGGCTGGCTGATCAGATCGCCGCGGCCAAGGCGAGGCCAAATGCCGCGGCGGCGAGACTCACCAAGAAACTGAGGGCGACGTTGCGGAGCGCAGGGTTCACGCCGCCTTCCTCGGCGAGACGAACGGTCTCGAAGCTGAACGTGCTGAAGGTGGTGTACGCGCCCATGCCCCCGCTGCCGAGGACAGTTCGGGTCGTGGTGCCGAGACCGTGATACAGGCCCAGCCCGGTGATCACGCCGAGGAGCAGGCATCCGCTGACGTTGACGACGAGTGTGCCCCATGGGAATGCGTCTTCCGTGCGGTCCTGGACCAGGCCATCGATGAGGTAGCGCGCCGGGGCGCCCACCGCGGCAGCAACCAGGAATGCCAGCCAAGCAGTGTTGCTCACGAGGGCCGCGTCCGATGTCGGCCGTGGGGGGCGAGCCGAGCCGCGGTGATCCCGGCGTAGGCCAGCAACACTCCGGCCGCGACACTGCCGAATCCGTAGAGCACTCCTGTGGCGACGTGATCATCCTTGATCAGCAGCGCAGTTTCGACGGCGAAAGTCGACATCGTGGTGTACGCACCGAGGATGCCTGTGGCCAGGAAGGGCCGCACATACCGGGTCGGTGGGAACCGCTCGAGCAGCACGACGAGCAGGAAGCCGAGCAGGAAGCTGCCCGACAGGTTCGTCCAGAACGTCGCCCACGGAAATTGCCCCGGCTTGACCGGCATGGACTCGGAGATCTTGAAGCGAGCGGCCGCACCGAGCATCCCGCCGGCCGCGATGACTGCCAGCACGTCGGGCCGGGAGCGGTCTCCCCGCCGGCGGGAGTCCAGGTCAGGGTCGATGGGGATCACGAAGTCGTCGTACCAGATTCGGCGCTGAGACTCCAATGCGACACCCCTTCCGTAGGATTGGCTCACCATGACTCCGCCGAACGAGCTCGCCACGACGCAGCGCGCCGCGCTCGATCTCGACTCGCTCAATCCCGACCAGCTCGATGCTGTCGTGCATCGAGGAGGGCCGTTGTTGGTCGTGGCCGGCGCAGGCTCCGGCAAGACCCGGGTGCTCACCCATCGCATTGCCCATCTCATCGACGAGGGCATGCCGCCATCGGCGATCCTGGCGATCACCTTCACCAACAAGGCCGCCGAAGAGATGCGCCACCGTGTGGCCCACCTGGTCGGGCCGGTCACCAGGGCGATGTGGGTGTGCACGTTTCACGCCGCGTGCGTTCGAATTCTGCGTGCCCACGGCGATCGTCTCGGCTACCCGCGCACCTTCAGCATCTACGACCAGGCCGATGCGCAGCGCCTGGCCGGTTACGTCGTCCGCGATCTCAACCTCGATGCCAAGCGGTTTCCTCCAAGGGCTGCTCATGGCCAGATCAGCCTGTGGAAGAACGAATTGGTCACGCCGCAGCAAGCGGTCGAACGGGCGGCCAACATCTTCGAGCGCAAACACGCCGACATCTACACCGATTACCAGGCCCGCTTGCTGAAGGCCGGCGCGATGGACTTCGACGATCTTCTGATGAAAACGGTCGAGCTGTTCGACTCCCACCCCGACGTGCTGGCCCACTATCAGCAGCGTTTCCAGCATGTGCTGATCGACGAGTACCAAGACACCAACATGGCGCAGAACGAGATCGCCTTGGCGCTTGCGGCCGAGCACGAACAGATCACCATCGTCGGCGACCACGACCAGAGTGTGTACCGCTTTCGGGGTGCAGACCTGCGCAACATCTCACAGTTCGAAGAGGCGTTCGACAACGTCACCACCATCGTGCTCGATCAGAACTATCGCAGCACGCAGGCCATCCTCGACGCTGCCAACGCGGTCATCACCAACAACCCCGACCGCAAGGACAAGCAACTCTGGAGCGAATTGGGTACGGGCGAGCGGATCACCCGATACCACGCAGAAGACGAAGGCGATGAGGCCACCTGGGTGGCTCGCACCATGCAGACATTGCAGAGCGACGCCACGTTCATGTGGAAGGAGATGGCCACCTTCTACCGCACCAATGCGCAGAGCCGTGTCGTCGAAGAAGCGCTCATGCGTTTCGGCATCCCCTACAAGGTGGTCGGGGGCACGCGTTTCTACGACCGGCGCGAGATCAAAGACGCGATGGCATACCTGCGCGCTGTCGCCAATCCTGCCGACGAGGTCAGCGTCAAACGCGTGCTGGGCGTGCCCAAGCGCGGTGTGGGCGAATCCAGCGTCGCCAAACTCGATGCCCTCGCGGCCAGCACCGGCACGACGTTCGTCGACGCGATGCGTCATGCCAGCGAGGCCGGCCTCAGTGGGTCGGCTGCACGCGGTGTCGAATCCTTCGTGCGGCTGCTCGACGATCTCGCGCTGCTCGTCGACGGCGGGCCCGGCGATCTGTTGCAGGCAGCATTGACCGACAGTGGCTACCTCGCCGAGCTCGAGGCGGAGGGCTCGGTCGAATCGGCCGGTCGCATCGAGAACCTCGGCGAACTCGTCGGTTCTGCCCGCGAGTTCACACGGCTCGACGAGTTCCTCGAGCAGGTCGCGCTCGTGGCCGACACCGACGACCTCGACGACGACAACCGTGTGGTGCTCATGACATTGCACTCTGCCAAGGGCCTCGAGTTTCCCGCCGTGTTCCTGATCGGCATGGAAGAAGGCGTGTTCCCTCACAGCAGGGCGCTGACCGAGCCGGTCGAGCTCGAAGAAGAACGACGCCTCGCTTATGTCGGCATCACCCGAGCCCAGCAGCGGCTGTTCCTGGCGCATGCGTGGAGCCGGCAGTTGTTCGGCAGCACCAACTACAACCCGCCGTCGCGGTTCATCGACGAGATCCCGGCCGAACTGATCGACCAGATCGGCGCCGTCAGTGGTCGCACGACATATGGTCGACAGAGCTACCGGGCACGCGACGAATGGTCGAACCCGCCGCCGTATCGCCGCGTCGACCGCGACGACGGCGGCGAGGCCGATCGACATCGTGATCGAGTCGTCGAGGCCGCGCTTGCCGCAGGTAGGCGGCCGGTGCAACCGTCACCGTCGAACGCTCAGCTGATCGGGCTGCGGCTAGGCGACGATGTCGAGCATCCCGCGTTCGGCGAGGGTGTAATCATCGACATCCGCGGTCAAGACGACAAGGCCGAAGCCACGATCCGCTTCCGCGAGGCTGGTACCAAACATCTGTCGCTGGCATGGGCACCGCTGAAGAAGCTGTGACGAAGACCATGCTTATCCATCACAGTGCCGAGACGCTGCAAAAACGACAGGTCCTCACGCGTCTGTGGGTAGTCGCCGTGATCGTCTGGTCGGTGCTGCGCACCATCATCATCTGGGTAGCGCTCGGCAGCTACGGGTTCAATCCCTGGATCTACCTGTCCATCGATCTGGTCTGCGCCACGATCGACGCCTTCACCACGCCGCGGATGGTGCTGTACTTCATCGACAGCCGCTACAAGTTGGCGGTCAAATGGTTCGTCGTGTCACTGGTTGCCTTCATCATCCCCGACATCTACATCTTCGTCGGCACGCGTTCGCTGCCGGGCACCGTGATCCTGGTGCTCTGCTCGGTGATCTTCGCGATGATCGCCCTCGCGTCCATCAGCATCTTTCGCAAGGTCCGCAGAGGTCGCGTCGAACTGGCCCTTGCCGGAGCCGTTGCCGCTACACCCGGTCATGGTTGAATTGATGTCATGAAAGCAGCGATCCTCGTCGAGAGCCTGACCGGCAACACCTGGAAGGCGGGGGAGATGATCGCCGGCCATCTTCAGCAGGCCGGTTGGGGCATCACCGCCGTGTCACGAGTCCGCCAGCCCGATTACGCAGCGTTGCAAGCGGCTGACATGGTTCTGGTCGGCACATGGATTCACGGCCTGTTCGTCGTCGGCCAGACACCGTGGGCACTCGGCTCGTTGGCCAAGCTGCCGGTGATGAAGGGCAAAAAAGCTGCGGCCTTCTGCACCTATGCGCTCAATCCCGGTACGTCGTTGCACAAGATGACCAACGTGCTCGATTCCTTGGGTGCCGAGGTGCTCGGAGGGCTGGCCCTGCATCGCGCCAAGCTGCCGCAGCACACCGAGGAATTCGCGGCCCGCCTCGTCGAGCGGGCCAGCGAACTGGTCTGAACCTCCGTCAGGATTCGTTCGGCTATTACCTCCGTGTCAGCTCCTTGAACGACTGTCGTTGCATGAGCTGACGCGGAGCGTTGGACGAACCGAGTCGGCGGTGAAATGGCGCCGATTTGAGGCAGGTGCCGGCTCAGTCGGGGATCAGGTCGAGGGTCAGGATTCCGTCGGCGCTGACTACCGGCACGACTCCTACGGGCGGCAACGCCAGCCCGTCGACCGCGATCGTGCGGCCGTCGCAATCGGTGAACCGGTCGGTGCGTTGAACCTGGGCGACCTTGCACGAGATCGGTCGATCGGCGGGGTGGCCGAGATAGATGCGCCAGCCCTCCATCGGGTTGTCGCCGGCGTGGTCGAGCACGATCGACTTGT
>JANOCR010000089.1:0-10913 GCA_031412355.1 Ilumatobacteraceae bacterium
CACGGCGACGCCGACAAGCCGGCGTCGGGCTCGGAAGCCAGACATGAATTCGACATCACGGTGTCGACACATCGCGCTCGTTGATGAGGCTTTCAGCTTTGAGCCTGCCCGTGGTCACCATCGATGACACGGGTACCGCGACAACCTGCGGTTCGAGTTGTGTTGGGCTACCACCGCGTCTGGGAATACAGGTCAGCGATGCATGGTAAAGTTCAGAGCTTCGCCGCGTGGGGTGGCGTCGAGAGGGGGTGGCCATGACCGACGACATTCTGGCCCGTGTTGTCAACGAGCTCAGGCAAGTGGTGGACGGCATCCAACCCGACCAGATGTCGGCGCCCACGCCATGCACGCAGTGGGACGTGCGTGGTGTCCTGAACCACGTGACCGGCGGGTCGATCATGTTTGCCGAGTGCGTGGAGAACGGTTCGATCTCCGACGAGGAGTTCGCCCGGCTGGGATCCACCGATCTGGTGGGGGATGAGCCAAGTGCTGTGTTCGGCGCCGCCGCGGACCGGGCCCTCGCCGCGTTCGGCCAGCCCGGCGCGCTCGAGCGGACGGTCACACTGCCGTTCGGCACCATGCCCGCAGGCGTCGCCGCAAACATCGCGGTCTTCGACCTCACGGTGCACGCCCTCGACCTGGCGCACGCCACCGGACAGAGCACCGCGCTCGACGCGGACGTACTCCAAGCAGGTTGGGAATCCGCACAGGCCATGCTCAGCCCGGAGCTTCGGGCCAGCGGGATGTTTGCTGAGGCCCAGCCATGCGCCGACGACGCACCGCTCGCCGACCGGCTTATGGCGTACACCGGGCGCCCGGTCTGATCGACACCGCTCGCCTTCGCGAATCAAGACACGCCACTCCCCCAGATATGTGCCGTTCCGGGGCTGCTTTCGGACGTCAGGGCCAATGCCTACCGGAGGTTCGACGAGAGGTTTGATCAGCTGTCACGCGGGCCGACGACCCTGGGGGTGAGGTTCGCACCGCCTGGCACGCCAAAGAAGTCGCGCGCGAGATCTACACCATCCACGACCCGGTCGTGGCTGCTGAGTCGTCGCTCAGCTCGGCATCGATCTCCAAGACGACTCGTGCCCGCCAGAGGTGCAACGCGGTGACACCGCCAGCCGCCGTGGGCGATCGGTCGACGGACGTGGTCGGGCTGAGCGGCCTCGCTGGTCTCGAGGTGGCGGGTGATCATGCCGGACGGAAAGTTCACCGACACGGCGATCTGATCCTCGGCAAGCTCGAGGCGCAGTGTTTCGGCGAGGCCCCAAACGGTGAACTTTGCTCGCCTGGTACGCGCCGAGCCTGCTCGCCGGATTCATGATCGACGACGACGTCGTGAAGGCCAAGCGGCCCTGGTCGACCTGACGGAGCAGCGGGATGAACGCAAGTGGGCGACGTCAAGGCGCGGGAGCGCTCTACCAGCTGCGACCGAACACTCTGATAACCCGAATGTCGCAGGTCGGTCATGGCCGATCGGGATGCCACCGGCGATGTTCGCGACCCGTCAACGGATCGAGTCCGTCATCGGCGACGGCATGGAAGCGGGTGTTTCGACGATGTAGGTCATCCACCGTCATCGACCACTTCGGGACCAACCCGAAGATCAACGCGACTCGCTCGGGGATCCTGCTGAAGTCTTGTGTAACGCTGGAGGGGTGTCGGTGCTTTCCCTGGTGTGGCAGCGGAGTCAAGAGTGACAGATCTCTCGCTTGTGTGCGCGTCGTTTTGGCATGAGGTTCACGAACGCGGCCGTCTGGGGGTTGCGCACATCGCTGCCGAAGGTGCGGGGGAGTTGTGAGCGACGACGACGTTTCCACCAATCTTCCGACCCAGTTGACGAGCTTTGTCGGGCGTGACCGCGAGCTCGCGGAACTCGACGAGATGCTCCTTCTGACGCGCATGCTGACCATGACTGGGGCTGGAGGCTGCGGCAAGACGCGGCTCGCGCTTCAGCTCGCAGCGAACACACGCGACCGCTACCCAGGCGGGGTCTGGTGTCTCGAACTGGCCTCGATCACAGATCCCGCCCTGATCGAATCGGCTCTGGCGACCGCCGTCGGGGTGCGTCCCCTTCCCGGCAGAACACCCCTTGAGGCTGTGGCCTCGCACCTCGCTTCCCGTCGAGCGCTCGTGGTCTTTGACAACTGCGAGCACGTCGTCGAGACGTGCAGGCAACTTGCCGCAGAGCTGCTACGCGGCTGCCCCGAACTGACGGTGCTGGCGACCAGCCGCGAACCGCTCGGGCTGGGCGGCGAGACGACCTGGCGCGTGCCGTCGATGTCACTGCCGCCTGGGCAGGCACTCGAGACCGCAGACTTGCTGCGGCAGTCCGACGCCGTGCGCCTGTTCATCGAGCGCGCCGTCAAGGTTCGTCCGAACTTCGCCGTCACGGACGACGTCGCCCGGCACATCGCCCACATCTGCCACGACCTCGGCGGCATTCCACTCGCGATCGAACTCGCCGCGGCACGTGTGCGAATCCTCTCGATCGAGCGCATCGCAACCGAGCTGGGCGATCGTTTCCACCTCCTGACGGGTGGCGAGCGCGGCGCCTTGCCGCGCTTACAGACCCTGCGCGCCTCGGTCGACTGGAGCCACGACCTGCTCGACCCATCGGAGCGAACTCTGTTGCGGCGGTGCGGGGTGTTCCATGGTGGCTTCACGCTCGACGCGTGCGAGGCGGTGTGCGCCGACGACGAACTCGACCGGTTCGCCGTCCTCGACCGGCTCACCTCGCTTGTCGACAAGTCGCTCGTGCTCGTCGAAGAACGCGGGAGGCTGACGCGATTCGCGATGCTCGAGACGATTCGCCAGTACGCAATCGAACGGCTCGCCCAGGCCGGCGAGACGAGCCGGATACGTGACCGTCACGCCGACGCCTTCCTCGCCCTCGCCGAGAGCACCGCGCCGACTCTGGGGTCCGACGTCGAATCGGACGATGTGCTCAGAGCTGACGCCGCCAACCTGCATGCGGCGATCGACCACACCGCGCGCGTCGAACCCGAGAAGGCCCTGCGACTGTGCAACGCGCTCGCCTATTGGTGGCTGCTGACCGGTCAGCCCGAGGAGGGCCCGATGGCATTAACTCGGGCCCTGGACGCGACCGACGGCCAGCGTTCCGAACTGAGGTGTGGCGCACTCTTCTGGCGCGGCTACCTCTCGTTCTTCGCAGGCGACTACGACCGCACCGAGGAGGACGCCGACGAAGCGCTTCCCGTGGCTCAGCAGCTCGGTGACAGGGTCAACGAGGCGCGCATCCTCAACACGCTCGGCCTGCTCGGATCCATGCCCGATCCAGGCCAGTCGCTGGCAACGCTTGCCCGCGCCCGCGAGTTGGCGTCAGCAGTCGGAGATGACTGGTGTCTCGCCGACGCAACGCAAAACATCGGCTGGGCGTTGATCCTGATGGGCGAGCGCGATGCTGCAACTCGGCACCTCGAGTCCGCCGTCGAGATCGCCCACCGCCTCGGTTGGCGTGACCTGGTCAGCTGGCACTGGTTCATGCTCGGCCAGTGCCTGTACCCGACTGGCGACCACCGGGCGGTTCGCGAGCTCTGGGACCGCTCACTCGCCACCGCCAGCGACGTCCAACACGGATTTGCGAGTTGGAGCCTGTCGCTTCTCGACATCGACTCCGGCCAGCCGCTCGTTGCGCTCGAGCGGCTCGAGTCGTGCCGCGGGCGAATGATCTCTGCCGGCGTGGGCATCAGCCTGCCGTTCCTGCAGGACGGGGTCGGCCGTGCTCGCGCTGCGCTCGGCGAACTCGACGCGGCGCGACACGATCTGCTCGCCGCAGAGCGAGCACACTCCGGCGCGTATGTGTGGGCTCAGGCGATGACCCTGATCGATCTGGCCCACGTGGAGCGCCTGCGGGGTGACCACGCCTCGGCGCAGACGCATGGCGACCGCGCGCTTACGGTTGCCAAGCACCTCGGACACCACGGGCTGGTGGCACGTGCGCGCATCCAACTGGCGCGCATCGCCGCTGCCCGCGGGGACTGGACCCCCGCCGAGCAGCTCGCTCACCAAGCACTCGCAGCCCAGGCCGAGCGCGGCGACCACCTCGACGTACCCGGTTCGCTCGACGCGCTCGCTGAGATTGCTGCGGGGCTGGAGGGGCACACGGAGGCCGCCCGCTTGCAGGGCGCGACGGCGCGGGTGCGAGCCGAGCTCGGGCTGGTGCGTTGGGTCCCCGAGCAAGAGCAGACCACCACACTGAGCCTGCGGCTGGTCGAGGCGCTCGGCCACGAGGCGCAGGCGGCAGCGTTCGCCGAGGGTGAAGCACTCCCGCTCATAGACGCGATCGCATACGCACGTCGCGCTCGCGCAACGCGCCGACGACCGTCGGTTGGCTGGGAGAGCCTCACCCCGACGGAGCTCGATATTGTCCGCCACGCAGCCGCTGGCCTCACCAACCCGGAGATTGCCGAGCGCATGTTCATCTCGCGCGGCACGGTGAAGGTCCACCTCTCGCACATCTACGCCAAACTCGGTTTACGCAACCGTTCCGAGGTCGCAGCGGAGGCGATCCGTCGACAGCCGCCCTCACCGGCCTGAAGATTGGCCACCCCGCGCCGGAGGATATGCCACCTGGCAGATGCTTCGATGTGGCTCCACACGTACCCTCGCCACCAGACAGGATCGATCGGCTTGGTCGACCTGATTCCGCATCTGGAGGTGCGAGCAAATGAACGGTTCGATGGTGACGGAAGTCAGAGGCACCGAGACGGTGAGGCCACGCGTCGCGACGACGGCGGACGTGCCCGCCCTGTCCAACGTGCTGGCCGAGGCGTTCTTCGACGACCCGGTCCTCAGGTGGTGCTATCCCGACAGCGCACGCCGGCGCGAGATCCTCCCGCGGTTCTTCGAGCTCGTCGTGCGCGCCAACCTGGGCCACGGGGAGATCTACACGACAGACGGCGTGATCGCAGGCGCGGTGTGGCTACCTCCGAACGCCGCCGACGACGAGCAGCTAGCGACGGCCCTCGACGAGGCATCCGGCGAGTTCGCCGGCAACCTGTTCGACGCCTTCGAACTGATGGCCGAGCAACACCCAAACGAACCACACCACTACCTCTTCCTGCTCGCCACGAGCCCAGAGTGGCAGGGCCGCGGGGTCGGCTCGGCCGTGATGCTGCCAGTACTCGACATGTGCGATCGCGACGCGATGCCGGCGTATCTCGAGGCAACCAGTGAGCACAACAAGGCCCTGTATCTTCGCCACGGCTTCGAGGTGGTGGGAGAGATCAAGCTCCCCAGAGGCCCGAGCATGTGGCCGATGTGGCGGAGCCCACGCTGAACGGCGCCAGCGTGGCGGGTGGCGTTGTCGGGCTGACGATTGACGGCACGGGTCAACTCATCGTGCTGGCGCGCCGCCTGACGCGTGTCTAGGTACGATCGCTCCATCGAGCGGCTCGGTCGCCCCGATCTCCAATCATTCCGGCCACCGTGAGTGGTGGCGTGCAGGAGGGTTCGATGTACCAACCATGTACCAGCACAGCGGTAAACACCGGGGAGCAACGGGCGCTCACGGTCACTTGGAAACGCACCGTCACCAGCCCGAATGCCGCTCCACCAGGTACGGCCGAAAGCTTCGGACCTGGGCTCATAACCCGAAGGTCGCAGGTTCAAATCCTGCCCCCGCCGCCAAAAGACCTGGTCAGAAGCACTTTCTGGCCAGGTCTTCTCGTGTGCGTCTGCAACCCAGTGCAACCAAACGTGTGTTGACGGACGCTGTCGGGCGTTGTCGAGCCGTCTTTGAGGCAGGAGCTGATGACGCGGCATCAGCCGTCAATGTCCATGGCGCACCGCGAGCCCCCGGTGGGCCCGCCCGTCGCCGTAACTCTTCCAGCCAGGAACCCGAAGGCCATCTCGATCAGACGCGACAGAAGAGGCTCGGCTTGCGCGTCTGGCGATCGTCGCAGATTCAGGTAACCGAGAGCCCGATGAGCGCGTTGATCGGGTGGTGATCGTTTTGTTCAGGCGTCGCTGGCAAGGACCCTTTTCGCGATGGTCATCGCGGACATCGCCTTGGCCAGCTGGCGTAGAAGGCGAGGTGAGTGATCACTTCGATCAGTTCCGGCTCGGTGGCGCCGTCGCGCCGTGCGTGAGTCGAGGTGAAACACGAGCTGTTCGGTGTTGCCGCTCGCGGTGAGGCACGCGACACCCGCGTGCACAGGCGCAGATTCTCACTCACCAAGCGATGCTCATCCTTGCTCGCGCGGAATGGTTCGGCCTGCGGCAGCCATCAGTCGTTCCGAGTCGGTCGCGTCGGCCGGCGGTTGAGTGGCGGCCTTGATGATGCCCATCGCCCGAACATCGTCGGTGCACACCGCATCCACGATCGTCGAGATCGATGGAATCGCCCGCGGCTCGAACTCCATCGGACGGCCGACGCTCGAAGAAAGGTCCCACGCATGCGCGATCGCGTCGATGGTGGGGAACGTGACCACCACCGAACCGGGGAGCGTGCCGAACGGCGTGGTGTGCATCGCCTCCAGCACCCCAGTCGTGCTCCACATCGCCGTTGCGCGCGCAGCGACGTCGTCGGCGAAGGCCGCGAGGTCGCCCTCGTAGGGCACTGCGCCCATCGTGTCCTCCATCGACACGAGTTGTTGACCGGTGACGAGGCCGCCCCACAGCAGTTGATTGTTCAGCGCGTGGCTGGCCAACCGGCGAACTGTCCACGGCTCGCAGTTCGTCACCGCATCCATGTGTGCGTCGCCCAAGGTCGTCACTGTTCGGCGGAGCTCCTCCAAGGCATACTCGTATGTCGCCAACTGATCCATCGTGCCCCCTTGATCGCTGACGCGCACGATAATCGACTTCCGGAACCGAACTAATCTGGTGCCCGTGCCGGGGGATCTGCCAGCAGGAACGGTGACGTTCATGTTTACCGATATCGAGGATTCGACGCGGCTGTGGGACGAGATGCCAGAGCAGATGGCGGTGGCTCTGGAGGTGCACGACGGCATGGTGCGGGGAGCGATCGAACGGCACGGCGGCTACGTGTTCGCCACAGGTGGCGACGGTTTCTGCGCGGCGTTCTCGACGGCGCCCGACGCTGCCGAGGCCGCAGTGGAGATCCAACAGAAGCTTCTCGCAGACTCCGTCGCGGTTCCCTTCGGGGTACGGATCGGTATACACACAGGCGAAGCGACCGAGCGAAATCGCGACTACTTCGGTCCGGAGGTGAACCGCGCGGCGCGGTTGATGTCGACCGCCCATGGCGGACAGATCGTGGTGTCCGACACGACCAAAGTGTTGTTGCGCAACCGCTTGACACTCCGGCCGCTCGGCGAGCACCGACTCCGAGGTCTTGGCCGGCGAATGACGCTGCATCAGGTCGTCGCCGATGGGCTCCCGTCGGAGTTCCCGCCACTTCGCAGCCAGGGGTCGTTCGCCGGCAACCTGCCTCAGCAGTTGAGCTCGTTCATCGGTCGTGATCAGCTGCTCGCTGACGTTGCCGAACTGGTGCGCGTTAACCGGCTCGTCACGTTGAGCGGCGTCGGGGGTGTCGGCAAGACACGACTCGCCCTCGAGGTCGGCGCCGAGATGGCAGGCGAGTTCCCCGACGGTGTCTGGCTTGTCGAGCTCGCTCCGGTCGGTGACCCCTCGTCTGTGCCTAATGCCATCGCGACTGCACTGGGCATCACGCCCCAAGGAGACGTCGAACTGATCGACACCGTCGCCGAGGCAGTCGCCGGCCGACGGCTCCTGCTCGTGGTCGACAACTGCGAGCACCTGCTCGGTGCCGCGGGCGCGGCCATCGGACAGATCCTCGGCCGCTCCGGCAACGCCAAGGTCCTGGCCACGTCGCGCGAGTACCTGTGGGTTGCCGGTGAGACGCTGCTGTCGGTCTCGCCTCTCGCGCTCGACGGGGGCATTGGGTCCGATGCGGTCAAGCTGTTCGTGGAGCGGGCCAGTGCGGCCCGCACCGGTTTCGGCTTGTACGACACGCAGAGCGCGGCGGCGGTGACGGAGATCTGCGAGACCCTGGACGGGCTTCCGCTCGGTATCGAATTGGCAGCGGCGCGGATGGCCACGATGAGTGCCGTCGAGGTGAGGGATCGGCTCGGCGATCGCTTCCGACTGCTACGAGGATCGGAGCGGCAGCCGGAGCGCCAGCAAACACTGCAGCTCGCGGTGGGCTGGTCCTACGATCTGTTGAGCGACGACGAGCGAGAGTTGCTGCGCAACGCATCGGTCTTCTCCGGTGGCTTTGACCTGGCGGCCGTCGCATCTGTCGTCGACGACGCCGATGACGTCGACGTGCTGGAGCGACTCGACTCGCTGGTTCGCAAATCATTGGTCGTCGTCAATCACGCCGCCGCCCACACGCGATACGGCATGTTCGAGACCATCAGGCAGTTTGCCGAGGCGGAGTTGGCGGCCGGAGGTGGGCTGGAGCGAATGCGCGACCGCCACGCCGCGCACTTCGGGCACACCGCATCAACTCGCTATCAACACTGGAACGGGCCGGGTTGGCGCGACGCCGTCGACTGGGTCGAGATCGAGCTCGACAACCTTCGTACTGCGTTTCGCTGGAGCACGCAGCGCGGCGAAGTGGAGGTCGCCACCGATGTCGCCGCGCATGCCGCGTTGATGGGTTTCTCGGTGCAACTCTTCGAGACAGTGGGGTGGGCCGAGGAGCTGTTGCCGGCGGCAACCGAAGCCGACGTCCGCCGCCTTCCGCGCCTCTACACAGGGGCAGGCTACGCGTGCTTCGTCGGACGTGCCGAGGCGGCTGCCGCCAACGCGCACCGAGCGACTGAGCTGGAGACCGAGTCTCGCTACGACCCCTGCGAGCCCGGGTATGCGACGTTCATCGAGGCGCTCGGTCAGGTCTACTGCGGCCATCTCGATCGCTACGTCGAACTCACCGGCGTGGTGGCGGTGCTGCCGAAGGTGGAGACGCGGGGATACGGAATCGCCGCGTACGTCGACGGTTTGCAGTCCGCCGGTCGTATCGAGGAGGCGCTCGAGTTGACGGACTCAGCGGTCGCTGCGGCCCGAGAGCTCGGCAACCCCTACTGGATCTCGTACACCCTGTGGATTGTCGGGTTGGCGATCTCCAAGGTGGACTCGAAGCGGGCATTGCTCGCCTGGGACGAGGGCGCCGACTTTGTTCGAGAGCACCGCGTCAGGTTCTTCGAGGGCTTCATCGGACGGGACGCGGCGCGTCTGCACACCTCCGCAGGCGAGCCTGAGGCTGCGCTGGCACTGTTCGGCCCGGCCATCGAGTCGTTCCGTCAGGTCAACAATGTGCCGCAGCTCATCATCACGCTGGCCAGCGTGCCCGCGCTCTTCGAACGCATCGGTCGCCTCGACGTAGCGGCAACGTTGCTCGGCGCTCTGTCGCGCGAGTCGTCGAGCTTGCACCATGTTCCCGAGCTCGTCGACGTCGGCGAACGGCTCACGGCGCAACTCGGGGAGGACCGATCGAAGGAGCTCGCGTCCGCCGGAGCGATGCTCGATCTCAACGATGCTGCGGCCTACGCACGCGAGCAGATCGAGCTCGCTCGCAGGGCGCTCACCCGGCAGGCCCGCCACACGCTCCCGGCAGGCCTGACTCGTCGAGAGATCGAGGTGCTGCGACTGATCGCCGAGGGGAGAGCGACGCGCGAGATCGCCGAGCAGCTGTTCATCTCGTCGAAAACCGCGGACAACCACATCCAGCACATCTATACGAAGCTCGCGGTCACCAACCGCGCCGCGGCGACCCGTTGGGCCGTCGAACACGAGGTCGTCAACACCACTGTCGCGCGCTGAGCTCTGGCACCCACTGGTGCCGTCGTGATTTCCCGGTCGAAATGAGGAGGTCTCCTCATGCGCTGCCACCCGTTTGTGAGGAGGATCGAAACCACGCCGACCAACCGGGTCGGCGAGGAGAAATCCAACTGAACGGAGAGAACAATGATTTTGGCAACGACAAAGGTCGAAGACGTCGACCGCTTCCTGGAAGTCTTTGCATCCAAGGGCGCGGTGAAGCGAGCAGAACACGGGTCAAAGGGGTCGACGGTCTTTCGTGATCCCAGTGAGGAGGATCGCGTGTGGGCGCTCTTCGACTGGGACGAGCAGGGTTGGCTGAGCTTCGTGTCCGATCCCGACGTACCGCCGATCCTCAAGGAAGCCGGTCACGTCGGCAAGCCGCAAGCGGCACAGCTGGCCGGAACGTACCGGGCATGACCGGGTCAGCGAACCGACCGGCTCGCGTCGGCATCATCACCGATCAAACCGGGCCACTCTCGTTCATGGGTGTCGCCAACACGAACGTCGCCAAGATGGTGATCGACGACATCAACGCCGAGGGTGGACTACTGGGTCACCCGATCGAGTTGTTCATCGAGGACAGCGCGACGGAAGACAGCGCCGCCGAAGCCGCTGCCACCAAGCTCGTCGAACAGGAGCACGTCGACGTCATCCTCGGCGGCATCTACAGCTCCACTCGCCAGGCAATCAAGGGCCCGGCGGTCGAGCAGGGCAACACGCTCTACATCTATCCCGAGCAGTACGAGGGCCAAGAGTGTCATCCGTTGATCTTCTGCACCGGTCCGGTACCGGCGCAGCAGGTCGAGCCACTCTTTCCTTGGCTGATGCGGCACACCGGAGCGAAGACCTTCTACATGCCGTCGGCCGATTACATCTGGCCTCACACCATGAACAAGAAGGTGCGCGAGGTGGTCTCGGCCGAGGGCGGTTCGGTGGTCGGAGAGGAGTACTTCCCGATGGACCACATGGACTACGAAGGCGTCGTCAACGACATCATGGCCAGTGGGGCAGACGTGGTGTTCAACACCATCGTTCCTCCCGGCCTGACGCCGTTCCTCGAGCTCCTTTACAACGCCAACTTCAGCAAGAGGGGAGGCCAGATCGTCTGCACGTACTTCGACGAGAACTTCCTGAAC
>JANOCR010000090.1:0-36368 GCA_031412355.1 Ilumatobacteraceae bacterium
CGGAACATCGCCGAGGTCGCCCAGATCTGCGGGGCCAGACTGGTGCACGTCAGTAGCGATGCCATCTTCGCCGGCCGGCCAGAGCCGTACCGGGAGTACGACGCGCCGTTCCCGATCACGGAGTACGGCGTGATGAAGCTCGAGGCCGAACGAGCGGTCGTGTCGGAGTGTCCGGATGCAGTCGTGGTACGCACGTCGCTGCTGTACGGAACGCGGCGCCCTGCCAACATCCAAACCGAGGTCGAACTGGCCATCACCGGCAAGAAGCAAATGACGTTCTACACCGACGAGTACCGCTGCCCTGCCCATGCGGCCGATGTGGCTGCCGCGCTCAGTTCGCTCGCGGCCCGGCCCGAGATCCGCGGCCCGCTGAACGTCGCCGGTCCCGAAGCCGTAAGTCGCGCCGAGTTGGCTGCCGCATTCGCGATCTGGATGGGGTTCGATCCCCGCGCCCTCACCACCGGATCCCTGGCCCTGGCAGGCACCATCAGACCGACCCGCGTTGTGCTCGACTCGACGCTGGCGGCGGCGCACGGCCTGAACTGCCGACCGTTGTCGGAAACGCTGCGACTGCGTCCGGAGATCTAGGTGCCGCTCATGGTCACGTCGCGGATGACCAGGGTGACCCCGGCCGCGCGCATCGGCAACCAGTCGACGTCGTTGCCGATCTCGACGACGTCGTGCAACATTCGCTGCAGTGTGGAGGCGATCGTGAACTCGCGGATCGGCCCGCCGAGCTGACCGTTGGAGATCGACAGGCCCGACGCGCCGACGGAGAAATCGCCGCTGATGGCATTGACCCCGGAGTGCAACCCGGTGACTGATTGGATCAGCACGCCGTCTTCGACATCGGCGATCAAGGCATCCTGGTCGCGGCTGCCCGGGACCAACTGCAGCGCCAGACAACCGACGCCGGGGGTCCCTTTGAATCCCCCACGGATGGCGTTGCCGGTGCTCTTCGCGCCTACCCGGCGGGCCGAGTACGAGGAGTGGACGAACTGCTTCAGCACCCCGGAGTCGATGAGGACGTTGCGCCGCGCAGCCAAGCCTTCGCCATCGAGATCGGTCGCTGTGTACGCCTTCGGGTTGGTCGGGTCGTCGATCAGTGTGACGATCGAGTTGGCGACGCCTTCGCCCAAGCGGTCCTTGAACAGGCTGCGACCCTTCGCCACACTCTCGCCGTTCAGTGTGCTGGAGATGATGCCGAGGAAGCTGGCCGTGACATACGGATCGAGCACCACCGTGGTGCGCTTGGTGGGTGGCTTTGTGGCACCGAGCAGGCGTGTCGCCCGGTCGCTTGCGTCCTTGGCAGCTTTGGCGAGGTCGAACTCCAGTGGCGATCGACCGACACTGAACCCGAATCCTGTCTGGGTCTCGTCGGCGTCGTCGGCCAAGGTGCTGACCACCACATAGCACCCATTCTCGCGACCGGTTCGGCGGATCCCGCTGGTGGTCGCCACGGCGGATTCCGATGCGGCGTCGGCGTAATTGGCGTCGTCGACGCGAATCCTCGGATCGACGGCAAGGGTCAGCCGTTCGAGCTCTTTCGCCAAGGCGATCTTGCCCTCGGTCGAGTACTCGGCCAGCGCGTCGCTCCACAACTCCTGCTCGATCACGTCGACACCGTCGAGCTCGGCCAGTCCCGCCCATTCGTCGGGGGTGCCGAACTGCACGTTGTCGCGGGCCTCGGCCAAGACTTCGGCGACAGCTGCCTCGTCGAGCACACCGGCGTAGGCAAATCCGGTGCGACCGTCGCGAATCACGCGGATGCCGACACCCTCGGTCTGGGCAGCGACGAAGTGCTCGACCTCGCCCTCGTAGATGCGGATGTCGGTCTCGGCCTCGCGCGACACGAACGCCTCGATGTGCTCGCCGGGTTGGGCCATGGCCACGACCCGATCGGCAAGCGCCTGGAGCCCAGTGGTGCCCGTCACGCCGCCGTGCCGCCGATCGTCAACGCCTTGACGCGCAACGTTGGTTGGCCATCGCCGACGGGCACGCCTTGACCATCTTTGCCACACGTGCCCGGATTGCCCATCGCAAAGTCGTTGCCCAACAGGTCGATATCGCGCAGCACCTGCGGGCCATTGCCCAACAGGTTGCTTTCGCGCAATGGTTCGGTGATCTCACCGTCTTCGATCAAGTACGCCTCGGTCATGCCGAAGACGAAGTCGCCCGTAGCAGTGTTGACACTGCCTCCACCCAGCTTGGCGACGTACACACCGTGGTCGGTCCCGCGGACGATGTCGTCAGGATCCTCAGCGCCGTTCAGGACGTAGGTGTTGGTCATGCGAACCATCGGAAGGTGCATGTAGCTCTGGCGGCGACCGTTGCCCGACTGCTTGCGACCCTCGTTGCGGGCCCGCAGGTAGTCCCACATGTAGTCGGTCAGCACGCCGTTCTCGATCAGTACGTTGTACTGGCTGGGATGACCTTCGTCATCGATGCCGATCGCACCCCATTCGCCGCTCATCGTGCCATCGTCGACAAGGGTGACCAGCGGCGAGGCGACTAGCTCGCCCTGCTTGCCGCGGTACACGCTGCCGCCCTTGGCGATGAGGTCGGCCTCGAGCCCATGCCCGCACGCTTCGTGGAACAGCACCCCGCCGCTGCCGCGCTTGATGACAACCGGCATCGTGCCACTGGGCGCAGGGCGGGCGCCGAGCTTGACCAGCGCCTGACGTGCCGCATCGCGGGCGAGCTCCTCGACGTCGATCGAATCGAACATCTCGAAACCGAACGTGTGGCCGGTGCTCTGAAAACCTGTCTGCATGCCCGCGTCGCCATGGGCGACAACGCTGATGCGAACCGACTGACGCGCTTGCTCGTCGGATGCCAGCAGGCCGTGCGTGTTGGCGATCATGATGCGCTTGCGGCTGTCCGCGTAGCCAGCGCTGACCTGCACGATGGCGCCGCCGCTGGCGCGTGCAGCTTCGTCGACGCGCTGCAGCAAAGCGACTTTCTCCGTCTTCGACACCTCGTCGGCGAACCGCTCGACAGGGCTGACTCGGCGCTCCGGCTGGCGAGTGAGGGCAACGACGTTCGAGCCGCCGGTGCCCTGGCTGGCTGCCGAAGCCGCGGCCTCGGCGGCGGAACGGAGACCGGCCTCGCTGAGGTCGGCGGTATGGGCGAACCCGGTGGTGTCGCCCTTGACGACGCGGATTCCGGCACCGCGGTCGCGGCCACTGGTGACCTGCTCGATTCGTCCGTCGTCGAGGCCGGCCATGGTTGACCGCTTGTCCTCGATGAACACCTCGGCGAACTCGCCGCCGGTGCGCATTGCAGTGCTCAGAACCCGTCCGAGTACGTCGGACTCGACGACATCATGTCCGGCCATTGTTGTACTCCAGTCCTTGGGCAGTCATCCCGGCGATCATCCGGGGAGCCTACCGAGAACCTCGTTGCCGACCCACCAGACCCGCAGTGGTGTGTTACGCGCCCACCCGGGTGGGCGCGAAACACTCCACTGGGCGTCCTAGCCCAGGTTCGAGGTCCGCGGGTAGACGTCGGCGGGCTCGGTCAGCACGTTCACGAGGTACGGCACGCCTGAGGCGAACGCCCGATCCAGCGCGGGGCCGATCTGCTCGGGATCGATGACCAGTTCGCCGGCACCACCGAGTGCCCGAACGACCTCGTCGTAGCGACATCCAGGCTGCAGATCGCAGGCCACATCCCAGCCATAGATGGCCTGCATGGGGTGCTTCTCGAGACCCCACATGCCGTTGTTGCCGACGATGATCACAACCGCCAGGTTGTGGCGGACCATCGTGTCGACGTCCATCAGACTGAAACCGGCGGCGCCATCGCCCAACAACAGCGCGATCTGGCTCGACGGTCGGGCGACACGCGCTGCGATCGCGTAGCCGGGTCCATTTCCAAGGCATCCGTATGGCCCTGTGTCGAGCCAGCAGCCGGGCTCGAAGACCTCGACGAACTTGCCGGCGTACGAGGCGAAGTCGCCGCCGTCGCAGATCACCACGGCGTCGCGCGACAGTCGCTTTCCGAGTTCGCCATAGATCCGCGACGGCCGGATCGGCGCGTCGGTGGCGGTCAGCAAGACCCGGTCGGCAGCGCTGCCGGCTGACTCGGCGGCGCGCAGTTCGGAGATCCAATCCTCGTGCTCGACGCGAGGCCCCCCATGGTCGGCCAGAGCCCGCAACACTTGTGCCGCGTCTCCGACCACAGTCACAACCTCTACGTGGTGGGCGACCTGTGAAGCAGCGTCGACAACGTGGGCCACCTCGGCGTTCCCGAAGCGACCGAATCCGAGACGGAAATCGAGCGGTGTGCCGAGCACCACCACGAGATCGGCGCGCTGCTTCAGCAAGCCTCGAGTGCGAAGAAAGGCCAACTCGTGATCCGCCGGCAGCGTGCCCCGACCGAGCCCGTTGAAGAAGCACGGCACACGAAGCGACTCGGCGGCAGCGGCCAGTTCGACCCAAGCCCCGGCCCAGTACACGTCGCTGCCGACGATGAATGCGGGGCGCTGGGCGTTGGCTATCAGCTCGGCCAACCGGGCGACGGCCTCCGGATCGGGAGCCGTTCCTAGCCCGATGGACTCGTCGACGCCGGGAATCTCGCCGGCCGACGGGCCGAACACGTCGAGCGGGAAATCGAGAAAGGTCGGCCCTCGGTGCGGCGTCATCGCCAGGCGCGCTGCGGCATGAACCATCGCGGCCGCCTGGCTCGACTCGCTGACCGTGACGGCCGACTTGGTGATCGAGGAGACCACGGGGACCGGATCCATCTCCTGCAGCGACCCGGAGCCCCATCTCATCTGAGGGGCGCGTCCCCCCATGACCACGAGCGGGGATCCATTGAAGTGCGCGGTGGTGATAGCAGACACGCCGTTGGTGATGCCCGGCCCCGCAGTCAGCGCTGCAAAGCCGGGACGACGGGTCAATTTCGCCCAGCCCTCCGCCGCGAACGTCGCTGTCTGCTCGTGGCGCGTATCGACGACCCGCATCCCCTGATCGCGGGCAGCCTCGTACAGCGGCCAGATGTGGCCACCGTTCAACGTGAACATCACGTCGGTTCCGAACGCCATCATGGCGGCGATGGCCTGTTGACCGGCGTGGCCGGCGATCGGTTGGGTCATCCGGCCAGTGTTTCAGACCAGCGTCAGTCGTCGCCCAGCCGATCGTTGTACCCAGCAACGCGACTGGTGCCTCGACGTGGCGGCTTGAAATCGATGTCACTGATCGGCATCGGCCGCCCGAGGTGCAGCACACCGATCTGGGCGAACACCGCCAGCCAGTCGATGAAGCGATGGAACACCACCGTGCCGGCGCGCAGAAGATCTTCGAGATCGATGGCGACCGGTTGGCCGGCGACCGTGTTCTCGACCAGCGTCATTCCAGACACCGTGACCAGGTTTTGCGTCGCGGGGATCTCGGTGTGCCCAAACCCCGGGATCGGCCGCATGTGTTGGCCGACGAACCGCCAGCGAACAGCGAAGAACTCGGTGTTGTCGGCACGCCAGGTGGCGTCTCCGATCGAATCGTCGCGAATGAAGTCTCCGTCGAGGAATGCTCCGAGCACCGAGCCACTGAGCGTCGTCGACGACCAACAGTTGGGGCACGCCACCGTTCAGCTGCTCGTCGATCCCTGCGGCGCCGGCAGCCTGAGACACGAGCCAGTCGACCAACGTGGATTTGCCCACTCCGGGCGGACCGTCGACGACGACAACCACCGGCTGTCCAGCAATCGCGGCAGCCAACCATCGCGACAGTTGGGCGCGCTGCAGGATTCGCCCGACGATGTCGACTGCCACCTTGACCTCCGCGAACGAGACTACGCCACGACTTCCGCGCCTACCGCTAGAAATGACCTGAATGCCGACCGCTGCACAGCGGGCAGTATCGTCGTCTCCGTCATGTCGCTGCACGAGATCCGTCAGCCTGCGGACCTGCGGGCATTGAGCTACGCCGAGCTCGACGAGTTGGCCGGCGAGATTCGCGACTTCGTCGTTCAGGCGGTTGCCGAGACCGGCGGACATCTGGGCTCCAACCTCGGTGCAGTGGAGTTGACGCTGGCGCTGCATCGAGTCTTCGACTCGCCCGTCGACGCGATCCTGTGGGACACGGGCCACCAGGGGTACATCCACAAGATCGTCACGGGTCGCCAGAATCGGTTCGATCAATTGCGCCAGGCCGGCGGACTGTCCGGCTACCTCTGTCGTGAGGAGAGCGTGCACGACTTCGTCGAGAACAGCCACGCGTCGACCATCTTGTCGTATGCCTACGGGCTGGCCGTCGCACGCGACGCTGGCACCGATCCCCGGCGGCACATCGTGGCCGTGATCGGCGATGGTTCGATGACCGGCGGCATGGCCTACGAGGCCCTCAACAACATCGGTCACTCCGGCCAGCGCGTCATCATCGTGCTCAACGACAACGGTCGCAGTTACGCGCCGACGATCTCCAACCTCACCGCAGGCCCGACGCCGATGGACCGGTCGATGGCAGATCATCCGAGCCTGCCTGCACGAATCACCGATCGACTGTCGCACAGCCTCACCAACATCCGCCTCAATCCGGTGTACGTGAGGCGCCAGCGCAAGCTCGAACAGTTCTTGCGCGAGCTGCCGTACGTCGGTCCGCAGGCCGAAAAGGGTGTCGAAGCGTTCAAGGCTGCGGTGCGCGAGTTCCTGCAGCCGCCGTCGTTCTTCGAGGCGCTCGGTGTGCGGTACGTCGGCCCGATCGACGGCCACGACACCGAAGAGTTGGAACGCACCTTCTTGAACGCGATCGAACTCTCGGCGGAGGGGCCCATCTTGGTCCACGTCGTCACGCAGAAGGGGCGCGGTTACTCGCCGGCGGAGGACGACGACGAGAAGCACCTGCACGATGCGCCAGTCTTCGATCCCGCCGTCGGCCCCCCACCGGCCATTCCCTCCGGCTACACACAAGCGTTTGCCGAAGGGATCATCAAAGAGGCTGAGGCCGACCGGCGCGTCGTCGCGATCACCGCCGCCATGGCAGGTCCAACCGGGCTGATCCCGTTCCAGAACAGGTTTCCCGAGCGGTTCTTCGACGTCGGAATCGCCGAGCAGCACGCCGTCACCGGCGCTGCCGGAATGGCCATGGGTGGTCTGCGACCGGTCGTCGCGATCTACAGCACGTTCATGAACCGAGCATGGGATCAGATCGTCTACGACGTCGCGCTCCATCGGCTCCCGGTGGTGTTCTGCCTCGATCGGGCCGGTATCACGGGCGACAACGGACCCAGCCACCATGGCGTCTACGACCTGGCGCTGATGTCGAAGGTCCCTGGCATGCGGTTGCTGGCTCCATCGAGCGCCCAGGAGTTGCAGGTCATGCTGCACGACGCAATCGAGTTGGCCGACGCCGGACCGGTCGCGATCCGTTATCCCAACGGCACTGCTCCGCAAGTCGGCGAGCACGAGGTGGGCGTCGGTTTGCGAGCCAATCACCTACGGCGCGGCGACGGTTCGGTGTGCATTCTGGCCGTAGGAAAACTGGTCAGCTTCGCCAAGAACGCGGCAACCGTGCTCGTCGACAATGGGATCGACGCCACGGTGTGGGATGTGCGTTCGTGCGCACCACTGGATCCGGAGATGATCAAAGATGCCGCTCGCCATCGGGTGGTCGTCACATGTGAGGACGGCATCCGCGACGGCGGCATTGGCATGACGATCGCCGACCAGGTGCACGAGATCGCGGATGATGTGCCGGTCGACGTGCTCGGCCTGCCGGGCCGATTCATTCCGCAGGGCAAGCCCGATCGGATCCTGACCCAACTCGGGCTCGACGCCGACGGCATCGCTTCGACAGTTCGTCGCCGCCTCGCCGCTCTGTAGCGTGCCTCCGTGCCGAACGAACGCTTCGACCGCTACAAGCGGCTGATCATCGAACAACGCGAACACGGCGTGATGCTGATCACGTTGTCGAATCCGGGCAAGCTAAACGCCACCGACGCGGTCATGCACGCGGAGCTGTCCACGATCTTCACCGACATCCACGCCAGCCCCGAGGTGCGCGCCGTGGTGATCACCGGCGAGGGCACTGCGTTCAGTGCCGGTGGTGACCTCGACTGGATCAGCCTCCAAGTCGGCGACCACAAGCGCACCATGGCGGCTATGCGCGAGGGTGGCGACATCGTGCGAACGATGATCGAGTGCGACACGCCAATCATCAGCGCAATCAACGGCGTGGCAGTTGGTGCAGGTCTCGCCGTGGCATTGCTGGCAGACATCTCGATCATCGATCAGGACACCAGGTTCACCGACGGTCACATTCGTATCGGCGTCGTCGCCGGTGACCACGCCGTGTCTATCTGGCCGTTGTTGTGCGGCATGGCCAAAGCCAAGTACTACCTGATGACCAGCGACTTCATCACCGGGGCCGAGGCCGAGCGGATCGGCCTGGTCTCGAAGGCTCTGCCGGCCGATGAAGTCTTGCCGGATGCATTGGCCATCGCCGAGCGATTGGCCCGCGGTCCACGCGAAGCAATCATGCTGACCAAACGTGCGCTCAACCACTGGCTGCGCCAAGCGCTCCCCAACTTCGAGGCCTCGCTGGCCTACGAAATGCTCAGCTTCCTCGGGCCCGAGTCGGCGGAAGGGCTCGCCGCCCTGCGTGAGAAGCGGCGGCCCGAATTCCCCCGATGATTCTCGAGCGCGACATTGTCGCCGACCTGGCGTTGGCCCTGGAGCTGGCCGACGTCGCCGACGCAATCACCCTGCCGTACTACCGGCACCGTTCGTTCAGCCTCGACTGGAAGGCCAACCGCACCGAGGTCACCGAAGCCGATCGCGAGGCCGAGTCTGCAATCGCCGCAGAGGTGATGACGCAACGGCCGGGCGACGGGTTGCTCGGCGAAGAACATGGCGTGGTCGGCGATCCCGAGTCGCCATGGCGTTGGGTGATCGACCCGATCGATGGCACCTCGAACTTCGTGCGAGGCGTCCCGGTCTGGGCCACATTGATCGCCCTCACGCATGTTGAACACGGCCCGGTCGTCGGGGTCGTCTCGGCCCCGGCGCTGGCGTGCCGTTGGTGGGCCGCCAAGGGCCATGGCGCGTTCGCTGACGGCAGGCGATGCATGGTGTCGACGGTGGCGCAGCTCAGCGAGGCACAAGTGTGCGTGACCTTTTCGAGCGGGTGGGACGAAGCCGGATTGACCGCCGAACTGGTAGCGCTGCAACAGGGCGCGTACCGGGCCCGCGGCTTCGGCGACTTCTGGCAGCACATGCTGGTTGCGGAGGGCGCGGTGGACCTGGCCGTCGACGCCATCGGGTTAGCCCCGTATGACCTCGCGGCGATCATGGTCGTGGTCGAAGAAGCCGGTGGGTCGTTCACCGATCGTCACGGCGTGCGCACCTACCTCAACGACTCCGCCGTCTCATCGAACGGCCTGCTCCACCACCACATCGCCGCCCTCGGCTAGATCGCGTTTGACGACTGCGGCCCCGTAACGGGGCGCCAGCTCACAAACGGATCCGGGTCGCTGATGCGTTTGACGACTGCGGCCCCGTAACGGGGCGCCAGCTCACAAACGGTGGGTGTGCCGAGATGCACTGAGTCGGCAACTCGGTCGGGAACTCGGTAGGAACAGCCGTCCAGAAACACGTAGCGTTAGTCCGATGAGCGACAGCCAACAGCCGGCCACGCGGGCCATCACGGCCGGGCGCGCTCACAGCCGCACGTCGCTGGCGCCGGCACTGTGGGCCAGTACGACATGGGAATCCGAAGGTCTCGTCGACGCCAACCGTCGGGCCACGGCCACCCGCGCCGGCGAGTTCTACAGCCGCTACTCGAATCCCACGGTGCGCTCGTTCGAAGAAGCCATCGCCTCGCTGGAGGGCGCCGACGACGCGTTGGCTTTTGCGTCTGGCATGGGCGCGATCGCCACTGTTGTGTTCGGCCTCTGCTCATCGGGAGATCACATCGTCGCTCAGCGCCAGCTCTACGCCGGCACCCTGGCGTTCCTGCAGGGGCCATGCCAGCGGATGGGGATCGAGGTCACGCTGGTCGACGGCACCGAGCCTGGGGCGTTCGCCGCCGCTGTTCGTCCCGGCCGCACCATGTTGGCGCTGGCCGAGACGCCGTCGAACCCGCGGCTCGAACTGGTCGATCTCGACGAACTCGGCGCACTGCGCGGCCCGATCACCGTGGTCGACTCGACGTTCGCCACACCGCTCGGACAACAGCCACTGGCGCACGGTGTGCACCTGTCGCTGCACTCCGCTACCAAGGGCATCGCCGGACTCAACGACGCCACGTTGGGCGTGATCGCCGGCGAGCAGGACCTGATCGATGCCATCTGGGCGTACTCGGTGCTGCACGGCTCGACACCCTCGCCATACGACGCACTCAACGCCATCCGCGGCATCCGCAC
This sequence comes from Ilumatobacteraceae bacterium, assembly GCA_031412355.1. Lineage (GTDB taxonomy): Bacteria > Actinomycetota > Acidimicrobiia > Acidimicrobiales > Ilumatobacteraceae > JAENVT01. Next base: position 10,363 of record JANOCR010000090.1, read on the forward strand.
GCTGGCGGTGCGCACCGCCCACCAGGCGGCTTCGGCACTGCACATCGCCGAGGTGCTGGTCGAAGAGCCCGCAGTCGCGTCGGTGCACTACCCCGGCCTGGTGTCGCATCCGCAGTTCGATCTGGCCAAGCGTCAGATGCGTCACGGCGGAACCGTGCTGGCAATCGAGCTCGCCGGCGGCCGCACCAAGGCCGAGCGCTTCATCGATTCACTGCAACTCGCCCGCGTCGCCACATCGCTGGGCGGTCCCGAAACCCTGGTCTGTCATCCGGCGACCTCCACCCACGCCAGCCTCACCGCCGACGAGGCTGCCGCAATGGGTGTCAGTGAAGGACTGCTGCGGATCTCCGTGGGCCTCGAAGACACGGCCGACGTGGTACGCGATCTGACCAACGCCCTGCATCGATGACGCGGGTCCTGTGCCTGCACGGAATGGGCGGCAGCGGGGCGACGATGTGGCCGATCGTGGCCGCGTGCATCGACGCCGGGTTCACTACGCTGGCGCCGACGCTGCCCGGCCACGGCACCGAACCTTCCGACCTGCTCGGTGTGACCTGGGCCGATTGGCTGGAGGCTGCCAGGGCCTGGGAAGCCGACGTCGTGGTCGGTCAATCGATGGGCGCCAGCTTGGCGTTGCAACTTGCCGCCGAGCAACGTTGTGTCGCTGCGGTGTGCATCAACCCGGTCGCCGCCGATCCTGATGCCCTCGAAGGCCTCGAGTGGCGCAAGAGCCGGGGTCAGGCGTGGATCGATGTCGCTGCTTCGACTGTCGGGGAGATCGCCTACGAACGCCTGCCGATCGAGGCAATCATCGCCATGACAGAGGGAATCGCCTCGATCGAGCTATCGATAGTCGATCGTCCGGTGTTGTTGGTGACGAGCGCCAACGACGACACGGTCGACCCAGCCAACTCGGACCTGATTGCCGACGCGCTGCCGGGCGATGTGAAGCGTCTGCGACTACGCCACAGCGGTCACGTGGCAACACTCGACACCGAGCGAGATGTGCTCCAGCGGGCGATCGTCGAGTTCGTTCACGCCACGACGGTTAGTGCCGACACCCGTCAGTGATAGTAGGGGTTCTCGCCTGACGCGTGATCCGTGAGATCGCGGACGCGTTCGATCTCGGGGATCTGCTCGACCATCATCGTCTGCACACCATCGAGCATGGTCATCCGGCTCATCGAGCAGCCGTGGCAGCCGCCACCCATCGTGAGGTAGGCGGTGCCCTCCCCATCGTGGCCGACATACGACACGAAGCCGCCGTGGGCCGCCAACGCCGGGTTGACTTCGCTCTTGATCAATGCTTCGACCTCGGCGCTGAGCGCATCGTTGGATGTCAGTCCGTCGACCGAGGGAGCCTTCGGCTTGTTGGGATTGCGCAATACCAGACCCTGCGTCGCAGTGTGATCCAGCGTCGCCCCTTCGAGAAGGTCGATCGCCGCGGCTGCGATGATCACCTTCAGGCTGCCGATCTCGGCAAGGGTGTGCGTGCGCACTTCGTCGCTGAACGCGGCCTTGGTGACGATGTCGAAGCTGAGGTCGTATTTGAAATCCTCACCTGGATTGCTGACGATCTCGAGCCGCAACCCGAGTCGATCGCCCTCGGGCTCGGTGTCGCGTAGCTTCACCAGTTCTTGGAGCGCCTCGGGCGTGACCGTGATGATCTGGCCAACCTGGGTCTGTGCGGCCTCTGCGGCAAGTGGACTCACGGCCACAACGCTACCGCCAGGATCAAACAGCGCCGCCACCGTTGCATTCGATGCGCTGACCGGTGACGTACGAGGCGCCCTCGCTGCACAGCCACAGCACAACATTGGCGACATCGACAGGTTGGCAGACCCGGCCGAACGGCGACACGGAATCGAGCGATCGAAGGTCTTCGAGCCCGCGATTCCCGGTGAACGAACGCGCTAGGCGAACGCCCATGTCGGTCTCGACCAGACCGGGAGCCACGATGTTGACGTGGATGCCATTCGCCCGCTCCTCTTTGGCCAACGTGAAAGCCAGGGCCTCCATCGCCGCCTTCCCCATGTTGTACGGCGCGCCGTTGGCGCTGTAGTTGGTGGTCGCGACGGACGAGATCATCACGATGTCGGCTCTCCCGCGGCTGCGCATGTGTGGCACGGCCAATCGAGCGAGATGGTGAGGCCCGAATGCGTGGGCTGCCACGACCCGGATCATCTCGGCCGGATCCGTGTCGGCGACCGAATTGCCACGCGATGCGATCCCGGCATTGCAGACCAGGATGTCGAGTTGCCCGAACTCGGCGACGATGGCATCGATCATCGCGGCACATTCGTCGGCCTCGTCCACCGACGCCTGGAATGCGGTGGCCACACCCCCTGCCGCGCGAATGGCTGCGACCGTGATGTCGGCCGCATCGACATCGCGGCGGTAGTTCACCGCGATAGACGCTCCGTGTGCGGCCAGGAGTTCGCTGATACCGCGGCCGATGCCTCTGCCGCCTCCCGTGACCAGTGCAACTCGGCCGTCGAGTTGACCCATGTGAACGCTCCTCTTTGTAATCCCCAGGTGGCGATGCCAATCTTGCACGCGTGCAAGAGGGCAGCCGCGAAGCAATCATCGCCGGCTTCTTCGCCAACCCCAGAATCGCAGTCGCCGGCATCGCAATCGCCAAGCAGCCATCGGCGTGACGGGCGCTCACGGGCCGGTTCGCCACGCCCGCCCGATCGGACTCATTGCGATGGTCGCCGTCGTGGTGACCTTCAGCGCCAGTTCGACCATCATTCGCAAGGCTGGCGCACCCGGGCCAACCATCGCCTTCTGGCGAATGCTCGGCTCCAGCATCATCTGGACGATTCTGCTTCGAATCAGGGAGGGTCGTTTCGTCACGGTGCAGGAGTGGAGGCGTGCGATCGTGACCGGTGTCGTGTTGGGCCTCAACATCTTGCTGTTCTACACAGCCGCGACCCGCACGAGCGTGGCGAATCTCGAGTTCATCAGCGCACTGGCGCCACTGCTGCTGATGCCGGCGGGAGCCGTGCTGTTCCACGAGAAGGTGGATCGCCGCGCCGCTCTGTTCGGGCTGATCTCGATCGCCGGCTTGGCGCTGGTGCTGTTCGACGCCCCGAAGCGCGGGGCAGCAACATGGACTGGCAACGGGATCGCGTTGCTGTCGCTCGTGACGTGGTGCAGCTACCTGCTGGCCAGTCGCCAACTCCGCAAAGGCATGAGTGTGGCAACGCTGATGGCCTCGGCACTGCCCATCGCCACAGCGATCACATTGCCGTTCGTGTTGATCAACCAAGACATCGGCCGATTCGACACTCGATCGATGATCTACATCGTGGTACTGACGCTGCTGACCGGAGTGGTCGCCCACGGGTTGATCGTGTTCGCCCAACGCAAGGTACCGATCGGCATCATGGCGATGATGCAGGTCGGTCAGCCGGCGTTGGCCGTCGTGTGGTCGGCCATCTTCCTGAGTCAATCGATTCGGGCCCTGCAACTCCTGGGAATGGTCATGGTGGTGTTCGGGCTCGCCACTGTCGTCGTGCAGACCCAGCGACGCACCGCTAGGCTGATCGCGACCGAAAACGGGGAGCTCGCAGGATCGGCGGGCTGAGAGGGTGGGCGCCGCCACCGACCGGAACCTGATCTGGGTAATGCCAGCGGAGGGATGCGATGTCGCAAGTGGTGGTGGTGATCGGCGGTGGCCCGCTGTCGTCGCGCGCCGTCGCCGAGGTGCTGCCCGACGCCACCATCATCGCGGCCGATAGCGGTCTCGATCACGCCGTCGCGATCGGTCTGAGACCCACGATCCTGGTTGGCGATCTCGACAGCATCTCCGCCCACGGCAAGATGTGGGCGTACGCCCACGAGTTGGAGATCGATCAGCATCCCGTCGACAAGGGCGCTACCGACACTGAGCTGGCCCTCACCCGCGCTGCCGCGACCGAGGCCGACAACCTGGTCATGCTCGGCGCGGCCGGCGACCGGTTCGACCATGCGATCGGCACCCTCGCGGCACTGGGCAACCCCGCACTCGCCCGCTTCGAGACGATTCAGCTCGTGCTCGACGACACCGCCATCCACGTCATTCATCCCGGCCGGTCGGTCACCATCGACCTTCCGCAGAACACGTCGTTCTCGCTGCTGGCGTTGCACGGCCCATGTCGAGGCATCGATGTGACCGGCGCACGGTGGCCGCTGGCCGACGCCGCGCTCGAGCCGTGGAGCACACGCGGTGTCAGCAACGAGACGACTGCCCTTCTGTACATCGCCGTCGCCGACGGCATTCTCACGCTGGTGGTTCCATGAAACGTCTGCTCGCTGTCATCGCACTCGCAGCGTTGACCGTCAGCTGCGGCTCCGATGCGGCATCGGACGAGCCGGCAGCCATCACGCTGGTCGCCTACGACTCGTTCCCACCGTCCGACACCAGCCTCAACGCGGCGCTCGACGAGTTCACCGAGTCAACGGGCATTGCGGTGAAGGTCGTGATCGCCGGCGACGCCGGCACGATGGTCACCAAGGCCAGGCTGACCGCGGGCAACCCCGAAGGTGATGTGATGTGGGGTGTCGACAACACATTGCTGTCGGCAGCGCTGGATGACGATGTGTTCGCCGCCTACCAGCCCACCGGCTGGGACTCGATCTCCACCGATCTCACCGACTTGGTGCCCGGGCACGAGCTCACGCCCGTCGACTTTGGCGACGTCTGCATCAACTACGACATCGAGTGGTTCGCCAGCAACGGCCTGCAGCCACCGGCGGGCCTCGACGACTTGGTGAAGCCGGAGTACAAGGACCTGCTCGTGGTCCAGAACCCATCGACATCGTCTCCCGGTCTCGCTTTCTTGATGGCCACCATCGCCCACGCCGGGGAGGACAATTGGAAGGACTACTGGACGGCGCTGCGTGCCAACGGGGTGGAGGTCGTCGATGGATGGACCACCGCCTACCAGGAAGAGTTCAGTGGAACTGCGGGCTCCACCGGCGGCCGCCCGCTGGTCGTCAGCTACGGATCGAGTCCGCCCGCCGAGGTGATCTTTGCCGACCCCCCACGCACCGACGCGCCTACCGCGGTGATCGAGTCGACGTGTTTCCGCCAGATCGAGTTCGCAGGCGTGTTGCGCGGTACCGAGCACGAGGCGGAGGCTCGCAAGCTGGTCGACTTCTTGATCAGCACCACGTTCCAGGACGAGTTGCCGCTGAACCTGTTCGTCTACCCGGCACGCACCGACATCGCCCTGCCACCCGAATTCACCGAGTTCGCCGTCGTGGCATCCACTCCCTTGACGATCGACCCGGCAGAGATCGCCGCAAATCGGCAGCAGTGGCAGGACGAGTGGACCACCATCGTGTTGCGTTGAACCGCGTCCCGCGATGGTTCGTCGCCGCGTTGGCGATCGCGCCAGTTCTGTTCATCACCGGCCTATACGCGTGGCCGGTGACGACGTTGCTGTTGACTACGTTGCGCGACACCACCGGTGGTACGTCGCCCTTCGCGAACATCGCTGGGGTCGTCTGGTTTACGGTCTGGCAGGCGACGGTCAGCACGGTGTTGACGCTGATCGTCGGGATGCTGCCGACCTACGTGTTGGCCCGCTTCAGCTTCCGCGGGCGGCGAGCGATGATGGCCGCCGCCACGGTGCCCTTCGTGCTACCGACCGTGGTCGTCGGGGCTGCCTTCCTGGCTCTTCTGCCGCAGTCGTGGCACGGGACCGCACGGGCGATGATCGTGGCTCACGTCTTCTTCAACCTGGCAGTTGTCGTCCGCCTCGTTGGCTCGATGATCGCAGTGATTCCACACGATCTCGTCGGCGCAGCACGCACCTTGGGTGCGTCGCCTGTTCGCGCGGCACGACTGGTCATCCTGCCGCTGTTGAGGCCGGCGTTGTGGTCGGCCGCAGCCGTTATCTTCCTGTTCAGCTTCACGTCGTTCGGCGTCGCCAAGCTGCTCGGAGGACCGAGGAATCCAACGGTCGAGGTCGAGATTGCCCGGCGAGCCACCCAGCTCGGCGATGTCGGTGGAGCGGCCGCCCTGTCGGCGTTGCAACTCGTCTTGCTGGCAGTGGTGATCGTGTGGACAGCGCGCCGCCAACGCAGGGCCGCGGTCGAACTGCACGGCGCCACAGCACCGCGTTCGCCGCGCAACCGTGGCGAACGAATCATGGTGGTGTCGGTCGCAGCGTTGATCGGTCTCGTCGTCGGCACGCCGGTCATCGCCCTCGTCAGCCGCTCGTTCAAGGTGGGCACGTCCTGGTCGCTGTCGGCCTGGACCCAGCTCGGGGGCGGCGAGGTTCGTCCTGGTGCGGGACTCGGCGTCGATCCGCTGGCATCGGTCGGCGCGTCGCTGCGATTCGCCGTCGTCGCCGCAGTGATCGCCACGGCCATCGGGTTCCTGGCGGCCACAGCCATCAACACGTCGCCCAGGCTCGGCCGGCTTCTCGATGCCGGGTTGATGCTGCCGCTCGGCACTTCGGCAGTCACCATCGGCCTCGGCATGCTGATCACCTTCGACACTCCGCCGTTCGACTGGCGAGCGCAGTGGTGGCTCGTGCCCCTGGGCCATGCGCTGGTGGCGGTTCCGTTCGTGGTGCGCGCCATGTTGTCGGTGTTGCGGTCAATTCCCGCCGACCTGCGCGCCGCCGCGGCGACGCTGGGTGCCGCGCCGATCCGAAGCTGGTGGCAGGTCGACGCCCGCGCTCTGCGGCGACCGCTCCTGGCCGGTGCGGGCTTCTCGGCGGCGATATCGCTCGGCGAGTTCGGTGCAACAACGATCCTGACGCGATCGGGAAGCGAGACATTGCCCATCGCGATTGGTCGCCTGCTGGGCAGAGCCGGTGACCTGCCGCGAGCGCAGGCCTTCGCGCTGGCCACTGTTCTGTTGGCGTTGTCGACCGCAATCGTGATGGCCTCGGGTTCCCACGAGCAACTCGGATCGGGCGACCGTGCTTGAAGTCGTCGACATCGACGTGCGATTCGACCGGCATCCGGTTCTCGACGCGCTCTCCTTGCAGGTCAGTGACGGTGAGGTCGTCGCCGTCTTGGGCCCATCGGGCGCCGGCAAGAGCACACTGTTGCGAGTGATCGCCGGGTTGCTGCGGCCGGACGCCGGAGCGGTCGTGCTCGATGGGGTCGATATCACCGAACGGCCGGCACATCTTCGCAACGTCGGGATGATGTTCCAGGATGAACAGTTGTTCCCGCACCTCGATGTCGCCGCCAACATCGCCTTCGGGCCACGCATGCATCGCTGGCCGGCCGCAGCAGTTGCCGAGCGCGTCGATGAGTTGTTGACGATTGTCGGCCTCGACGGATTTGGAAGCCGACGCGTCGATCGGCTCAGCGGAGGCGAGAAGAAGCGCGTGGCGTTGGCGCGCTCGTTGGCACCGCGCCCCTCCGTGCTGTTGCTCGACGAGCCACTGACCGGCTTGGACCGCGAGCTGCACGACCGGTTGATCGCCGAGCTTGCCGACGTGTTGCGCGCCACGGCCACCACCGCAATCCTCGTTACGCACGACGGCGACGAGGCCGACGCGCTCGCGACCAGGGTCGTGCAGTGGAGCGAACTTCAGCCGGTGTGGACGATCAGCACAGCTCGGCGGGACTGGTGAGCCAGCCGGCTGGGTACTGAGCCGCTGAGCTTGCGAACCCGGTCCGACACGTTGGAGTTGCCGACCACGATCAAATCAGCATCGACCTTGTCGGCGACCGAGATCAGAACCGCAGCAGGATCGCCGACCTGGGGATGCTCGATCACGCGTACGCCGTGCCGCCTGCTGGCATCGTGGCCGATCTTGGCTGCGGTCCTCGCGGAGGGCGCCTTGCCGGCTCCGCTTCCCGTCGAGACCGCTGCGACGACGTGCAGCTCGGCGTCAAACGCTGCGGCCAAACGGGCGGCGTGATCGACAGCGATCAGTGAGCGATCGGTTCCATCCGTGCCGACCACGATCCTCGAATACATCGAAGGTTCCTTCTTGTTCGTGTCGCCAATTGAGTCCCTGGCGCACGCTGCTGATACACCCTGTCGCGGACACGGATCGGTTACGGTCCGCCCCAATGGGTGACCCTCTGCGCATCGGCCCCGACTACAGCGTCGTCGAGCTGACGTCGAAGCAAACGCATCCTCTGCGACTCGCCGTGCTCCGCTCCGACACCCCCAGCCGGACCGTGGCGTTTGTCGAGGACGACTGGGCCGGCACGGTGCACCTCGGCGTGCGCGACGCCGACGAAATCGTCGCCATCTCCACGTGGATTCCCCGCCCGCACCACGACGAGCCGGCAGTGCAACTACGCGGAATGGCCACGGCCGCGCACCTGCAAGGCCAAGGCGTGGGAGCGATCCTGCTCGAAGCCGGCTGCCAGCGGGCGACGAACGTCACTTCGCTCGTCTGGGCCCGCGCTCGCGACACTGCGCTGAACTTCTACGTGCGCCACGGCTTCACCATCGAAGGCGAGGGCTTCATCGACGAGCACACCGGCAAGCCCCACCACCTCATCATCCGCCGCCTGCCCTAGCCGTACGGGCGCGAGAAATGCCATCCCAGGCGTGATGCCGCGCCCACACATCTGTACGGGCGCGGCAAATGCCATCCCAGGCGTGATATCGCGCCCGTAGGGACCGGGTGGCGTTTCCGCAGTGGCGGCGTGGCTGTGCATCTGTGGGGGGCATGAGTACCTCTCCGCAAGTCGAACAGCTGCGCACCAGGGCCAGGCAACTGCGCTTCTTGTCGGGCTTGATCGGCAATTGTCGGGCCCTCACCGTGTACACCCTGGCCGGGCCCGACACGTGGGTTGGCCCCACACCACGATCATGCAGTGATGCGCTGTTGGCGGTACGCAGGCAGTTGCAAGCGAACCAGCAGTCGCTGGTCGATCTTGCGCGTGGGCTCGACCGCCGAGCCGATCAACTGGAACAACAGCTGCCGATCGTCAAGGCCTCGTAGTGGGGCTGATGGCATACGACCACCGCCGCGTCGACGCACTGCGCCTCGGCCTTGCGGCGGCCGCCGAGGAGCTTCGTGGCATTCGCACCCACGATCCCGCTGCCATCGACGTCATGCGGATGCTGGCGAGCGCCCATCGAACTCTGGCCGAAGAGTGGCTGCCGCGCGTCCAGAGCATCCTCGATTCGACGGCGATGACATTGTGCGTGCGGTCGGCGGTCGGCGTCGCCGACGTGGATCAACGACCAGCCTTCATCGAGATTCGCGATCCCGGTTGGGTGACGCCGGCCGACCAACATCCGATCCTCGGCCCTCAGGTTCCCGGCAGTCTGACCTTCGACGAGGTGGCAGCCCAGATTCGGACAGGGGTGCTGATCCCGATGGCAGCCCCGGTGGACGCCAACGGCCGCGCCGGAGCCCACTACACCTCACTGTCGTTCGAGTCCGGGGGTCAGAAGATTGTCGGAGAACAGGACTTGACCTCGAACCTGCTGAAGGTCATCGACTTCTTCTCCGATGGACTGCCGGTCGGCTGGCGCGAGCACCAGACGTTGACGATCTACTACCTGTCGAACGCGCGCGTGATCTCGCGCGCGCACGTGCTGAACGCATACGACCGCGACGATGGTCCCGAGACGGTGCCGGGTCAGACCAAGGCAGCGTTCGTCTCGGGTTACATGGCTGTGGTCAACGAGGCCAGCACGGCAGAGGTCAGCTTCGCGATCGGGCCCGACATCCAGGACCCGACTCAGGGCTTCGCGATCTCACAGTCGTTGTCGTCGTACTCGGGCAGGTTCTATCCCGATTCGCCACCCGACTTTCAGCCCGTCGTCGTCGAGAGGCCCAACGTGGGCGCACCGACGTGGACCTTCACGAGATCGAATGGGTCGTTGGTCGAAGGCTGGGGCACCTGGGGATCGTGACGCGCCACCATGCGTGCTTTGGCGCGGAGGGGTAACGTCGGGCGCGCTATGACGACGAAGTGGACTGCCAAGGCGAAAGAGATCGCCGCATCCCTGAAAGCGCAGCACGCTGCAGGTCTCGCCGGCGACGATTCGCCGGCCGAACCGGTGTGGCCGACGCCAAAGCAGCAGCTCGACGCGGTGAAGCACTTGTTCCGATCCAAGTCGGTCGGGTCGACGACACCAGTCAATGACGTGCAGGTCGACAACAGGTCTCTCGACCGCGACGCCGAGCAGGTCGCCGAGCAGTTGCGCGGGGTCAACTGGGTCGAGGTGCGGGCCACGACTGCCGAACGCACCAGCGAGATGGCTCGCACGATGAAGTCGCTTGCGGACCATGTCGACTGGGCCAAGGTGCAGCCATTGGCGGCGCAGGTGTCGAGCGCCCTGATCGCAGCTGTCGCCGCCGGCCGGATACCGGTCGGCGGTCCGCTCGGCCCGATCGTGGTCAGGGCCATCACGGATCAGAACAATCTCGGCAAGCGCGTCGCCGAGAGCATCCAGCGAAACCCTGCCGGCGTTCCCAACGACATGCGACAGGTCATCGAGGCAACCGCCACCGAGACGTAGTCCTAGTCGGGGATCGAGACAGTCGCGTGCTCGCGGCCGGCTGCTCGGCCTGCACCGTGGCCGACACGACTGGTTCGAGGCTGCCGCCTGGAGGCGTAACCACCAGATGGATCTCGTTCTGCCCGACGCGGCCCGGAGTAACGGTGAAATCGGCGATCACGCCGTCGGCCGCGAGCGTGGTGGTAAACACCTTCGAGGCCGCGACAGCTTGCGGGGGAAGCGTGATCAACGAGGCCGCAAGACCGACGACAGCGACACCGATCATGGCCTCGACGAGCACGTTTCGTCGCAACGCTGAAGGGCCGTCGTTGCGCAGCAGCCATTGCGAGACGCCACCGATCGCCACCAGCACGGTGACGACCGCAACCTTGATCAACAACGTTCGCCCCCACGACGTGCTCGTCACGTCGTCGAGATCTCCGGCGAGTTTCAGGGTCTGCGCCACGCCGGTTGCGACGATCACGGGAACAGCAACCAACGCGGTCACGCTGAATCGCCGAACGATGCGTTCGGTGTCTGGATCGATCAACCACGTACTCGTGCCGAACGCAAGCATCACCAGTCCACCGATCCACAGCGAGATCGCTGTCAGGTGCATTGCGTCGACGCCGATCCACAATGCTGCCGGGTGCTGAGCATTGGCATGACCGATGCTCGAGTAGGTCAACACCAATGCGGTGCTGGTGGCCAACGCCGCTCCTCGCCATACGTCGACCGTCCGCCGGGCGAACGACAGCAGCAGTCCGCCGAGGGCTAGCACCAACACCAGGCGCACGAGCAGAACGGACGCGGTGTGCGTGCCGATGACCTTGCCCCACACCCCGGGTTTGAATGCGTCCGATGGCGAGCCTGCGACAACTTTGGCACCGTACAGACCGAACGACGCCAGCGAACCCACCAACAGGAACAACCACGCCATCCACAGCAACATGCGATTGGAAGCGTCGTCGGTTGATTGGATCGCCAACACACCACCACCGACCACCACGATCAAGCCGATCAGGGCCAGGAGGCGAGCCGCCGTGTCGAGGCGCCCGACGGTCGACGTGGCCGCTGCGTTGCCGCCGACCACATGCCCGTCGTTGGCGGGGATTGTCCACACCACTACGTAGACGCCATCGTCGATTGGTGGAACAGAGGCCTGCACCACGGTGTCGTCGGTGATGCTCGTGGGTCCGCCGTTCGGGAACTCGAGGCCGGCGTGCGCCGACGCCTGCTGCGCAGGCGAGAGCACGGCAATGGCCAAGCCCACAGCTGCTGCAAGCCGTCTCCCGCGCATCAACCGATGATGCCCGCTGCGCCGAGGCCGTCGATCTCGGCCCGGCCGAGCAGCCAGGCAACGCGATGGTGAGGCGTGACCTTCATCGCCTCGGCAGGCAGATTGGTCAGACCCATCGGCTTTCGGCTGCTCCACAACATCGTCAGCCTCGCAAGGTCGAGCCGCACGTACTCCGGGTCCCAATCAAGCCACGAATAGCCGATGCCGAGATCCGCGTGGTGCACCGCCACCTCGCGCCACCTGGTGAAGACGAGATCGCTCATCACCACCTCGCCCGAAATCGTCACACCGCGACGCATCCATGCCTCGGCGGGCGTCGCCGCCCACGTCGCTTCGAGCTGTGTGCTCGTTGCGATGACATCAGCAAGGAGATCTGCAGCGCTGCGAGCCGCACCCGCCTCGATGTCGTTCGTCCGTTGGTCAATCCCGCCTGGATACATCCGCCCGACTTCGTCGCGTCGCGCCGCTTCGAGCATGCGGATGTGCCCCTCTGCGTTGCGGGCGATGTGGGTCACGGCGTGGCCGACGGTCCAGCCCGGCAACAACGAGGGCCGAGTGACCTGGTCGTCGTTCAGATGTTGCAGCGCAGCGATGACGTTGGCGTGGGCCTTGGCCGCGCCGGCACAGTCGCGGTCGCGGTCGCGGTCGAGATCGTCCATCGGGTTCTCACCGTATACCGCCTCCGAACGTGGCAACCTTGCGGACATGCAAATCGCGATGGTTGGACTCGGGCGCATGGGCGCCAACATGGTGCGACGATTGCAGCGCGCCGGCCACGAATGTGTGGCCTACGACCTGAACGAAGCTGCGGTGCAGGCCGCCGAGGCCGACGGCGCCCACGGCGCCCTAACCGCTCAGCAGGTCGTCGACGCGCTCACGCCTCCACGACACATCTGGCTGATGGTCCCCGCGGCGTACGTGGGTGGGTCGATCGACACATTCACGCCGCTGCTGTCGCCGGGCGACACACTGATCGACGGTGGCAACTCGTGGTACCGCGACGACATCGACCGTGCTGGGCTCCTCCAACAGCGGGGCATCAACTACCTCGACGTCGGCACCAGCGGTGGTGTGTTCGGGCTGGAGCGCGGCTACTGCCTGATGGTGGGCGGTCCCGGCGACGCCGTGGCCAAGATGTCACCGATCTTCGACGACCTCGCGCCGGGACCGGGCATCATCGAACGCACGCCCGGGTACACCGGTGATCCCGCTCCCGCCGAGAAGGGTTGGCTGCACTGCGGCCCGAGTGGTGCCGGCCACTTCGTCAAGATGGTGCACAACGGCATCGAGTACGGCTTGATGGCCGCTTATGCCGAGGGGCTGAACATCTTGTCGGAAGCCAACATCGGTGCCACCGATCGGCCGAAAGACGCCGAAACTGCGCCGCTGACACATCCTGAGTACTACCAGTACGACTTCGATCTCGGGGCCATCAGCGAACTGTGGAGGCGCGGCAGCGTGGTGTCGAGCTGGTTGCTCGACCTAATGGCCGCTGCCCTCGCAGCCGATCCGACGTTGCAGGGTTTCGAGGGACGCGTCAGCGACAGCGGAGAAGGTCGTTGGACCGTGCACGCTGCCATCGACGAAGGTGTGCCTGCGCCGGTGCTCAGCGCCGCGCTGTACGGACGATTCGACTCTCGCGGCAGATCCGGCACGGCCAACAAGATTCTGTCGGCGTTGCGTGCACAGTTCGGTGGTCATGTGGAAGGGACAGGGCACTCCAAATGAGTACCGGCACACAACCTCCCGCCGACGCGCTGGTGCTGTTCGGAGCAACAGGCGATCTGGCCAAGCGCAAGCTCTTTCCCGCCCTGTACCACCTCGAACGTCACGGCAGTCTGAAAGTGCCGGTGATCGGCGTGGCGCGCAGCGACTGGACCGACGCGGCGTTCTGCCAGAACGCTCACGATGCGATCATCGCCGCCATCCCCGATGCGAAAGCCGCCGTCATTGATGCCTTGATGGAACGCCTCGACCTGATCCAAGGCGACTACGGCGATCACAAGACGTGGGCGTCACTGCGCCGCACGCTCGATAAGCACCAGAGCGAGGTCGCCGTGTTCTACATGGCGATCCCGCCGACGATTTTCCCGTCCGTTGCCCAGTCGCTTGCATCTGTCGGTCTCAACGAGCGCGGCCGAATCGTCGTCGAGAAACCGTTCGGCCGCGACCTCGCCAGCGCTGTGGAGCTCAACGCCACGCTGCATGCAGTCTTCCCCGAGGAACGCATCTTCCGGATCGATCACTATCTCGGCAAGGAGAGTGTCGAGGATCTGTTGGTCTTCCGGTTCTCGAACGCGTTGCTCGAACCGGTGTGGAACCGCAACTACGTGCGCAGCGTGCAGATCACGATGAGCGAGACCATCGGTGTCGAAGGTCGCGGCAGCTTCTACGACAGCGTCGGGGCGATCCGCGACGTCATGCAGAATCACCTGCTGCAAGTGCTGTCCCTGGCGGCGATGGAGCCGCCGGTCGGCCCCGAATCCAGCTACTTGCAGGACGAGAAAGCGAAGGTGTTCGCGGCCATGCGCCCGATCGATCCGCAGATGCTGGTGCGCGGCCAGTACGTGGGGTACCGCGACGAGCCGGGGGTTGCGCCCGACTCGGCCGTCGAGACCTTCGCCGCTGCCCGCCTGGAGATCGACTCGTGGCGTTGGGCAGGCGTGCCGTGGTTCGTTCGTTGCGGCAAGGGTCTCAAGGCTTCGGCGACCGAAGTCGTCGTCGAGTTCCGCGAGCCACCGAGCCTGCTGTTCGACGAAGCGGGCGGGCCAACGCCGTCGCGCAACCTGGTGCGCTTCCGACTCGGGTCGCACGATGGGGTGACCTTCACCCTGCAAGCCAAGACTCCCGGCCAACACCTCGACAGCCAGAACGTCGACATCGCCGTCGACTTCGCCGCTGCTCTCGGCGAGCGTCGCGAGGCATACGAACGCCTGCTCGACGACGCGATGGCAGGCCTGCCGCGCCGCTTTGCCCGTCAGGACGTGGTCGAACAGACCTGGCGGGTCATCCAGCCGGCGCTCGACACTCCCGGCGCCGTGCACCCGTACTTCCGCGGCGAATGGGGCCCGGCACAAGCCGATCGAATACTCGACGGCGATACGTGGTTTGTCCCGTCCTAGGGGCCTTGGTCCGAGTCTTGCGTACCGACACTCGAACCGGTGTGAGTCGGGTGACGCACCCGACGCGCGATCGGGCTCACAGTCGGCCGACACTCGACGATATTGCGCGCCGAAGCAGCCCTATGCTCCACGTTCGATGACCGACACACCACTCACCGAGGATCCCCGGCCCGACGGGCTCGCCCGCGTGGGTTCGCTGTTGTTGGTCAACACGGGCGACGGCAAGGGCAAGAGCAGCGCTGCGTTCGGTGTGATGCTTCGTTCGGTAGCCATGGGCTGGCCGGTGGCCGTGTTGCAATTCGTGAAGAGCGGCGAGTGGAAGGTCGGCGAGGAGAAGATCGGCCGCCAGCTCGGAGTCGAATGGCGATCGCTCGGTGAGGGCTTCACTTGGGACTCGACCAACCTCGACCACGACAAGGAAGTCGCCCAAAGAGCCTGGAAAACAGCTGCCGAGGCGATTGCCAGCGGTAAGTACCGGCTCGTCATCCTCGACGAGCTGACCTACCTTTGCACCTGGGGATGGATCGACACCGGCGCAGTGGTCGAGGCACTGCGCGACCGCCCCGAGAACGTCAACGTGATCGTGACGGGGCGAGATTGCCCCGCCGAGATCATCGAGATCGCCGACACCGTCACCGAGATGCGAAAGGTCAAGCACGCCTACGACAAAGGCATTGCCGCCAAGAAGGGCATCGAGTACTGACTAGGCCTTGACCCACTCGTGGATTCGGCGGATGCCTTCCTCCATGTCGGCATCGGCCATTGCGAAGCTGAATCGGGCGTAGCCAGGCGTGCCGAAGGCCTCGCCCGGCACAAACGCCACCTTGGCTTCACTGAGGATGTTGTCGGCCAACTCCAGAGTGCTGTTACTGACCGTTCCTTTTGGCCCCAGCGGTCGGCCGAGCAACGCTTTGAAACTCGGATAGCAATAGAACGCGCCCTGCGGAACGATGGCAGTTACATCGGGAACAGCGTTCAGCATGTGATGCATCGTGACCGCACGGCGGGCGAATGCTTCACGCATCATCGCCACGGCCGACAGGTCACCGCTGACGGCCTCGAGCGACGCCACCTGGGCAACGTTGTCGACATTTGACGTGCTGTGCGACTGGAAGTTGATCGCTGCCTTCATCATGTCGCTGGGGCCGATCATCCAGCCGACGCGCCAGCCGGTCATTGCGTAGGTCTTGGCCACACCGTTGACGATGACGCACTGGTTGGCGAGTTCGGGCACGACCGTGGGCATGCTGACGAACTTGTTGTCGCCGTAGACGAGGTGCTCGTAGATCTCGTCGGTCAGGACCCATACGCCGTGTTCGACCGCCCATCGACCGATCTCTTCGACCTCGTCGGGCGAGTAGATCGCCCCGCTCGGGTTGTCGGGGCTGACGAACACCAACACCTTGGTGCGCGGAGTCAGTGCAGCATCGAGTTGGTCGATCGTCGCCTTGAAGCCGGTCGACTCGTCTGTCTGGATCACGACCGGAACACCTCCGGCCAACGTGATGGCTTCCGGGTACGTGGTCCAATACGGAGCAGGGCAGATGACCTCGTCGCCCGGGTCGCACAGGGCGGCAAAGGCCGTAAACACTGCATGCTTGCCACCGTTGGTCACCAGCACTTGGCTGGCCTGGCACTGGAAGCCCGAGTCGCGCAGGGTCTTGACAGCGATCGCCTCCCGCAGTTCCGGCAGGCCGGCGGCCGGCGTGTACTTGTGGTTCTTGGTGTCACGGCAGGCGCGCGCCGCAGCCTCCACGATGTTGTCGGGCGTCGGGAAGTCGGGCTCGCCCGCACCAAAGCCGATCACGTTCTCGCCCTTGGCCTTCAGTGCCTTGGCTTTTGCGTCGACGGCGAGCGTGGCCGATTCGGCGATGGCGGCGAGACGTGCGGACGTGCGGTTCACTGATGAGCCTTTCGAATGAGTTGCGACACGGATGCTACTTGCCGCCTCGCCCGCGGCCCGGCCGACATTTTCGTCACACGCCGTTGGCCAGTCGGGCCCGCCGGGCGAGACTGGTTCAGTGACGACGACACCGACGATGCTCGACATCCCACGCTCGCTACTGCCGAGCGATGGCCGGTTCGGCTGCGGACCGTCGAAAATTCGCCCCGAGCAGGCCCTCGCCCTCGCCAGAGCAAACAGCAAGCTGCTGGGCAGCTCCCACCGCCAGGCGCCAGTCAAGAACCTTGTCGCATCGGTGCGCGGTGGGCTGACAGAGCTGTTCGGTCTTCCCGACGGCTGGGAGATCGTGCTGGGCAACGGTGGGTCGACGCTGTTTTGGGACGTGGCGACGTTCGGGCTCATCGCCGATCGCAGCCAGCACTACGTGTTCGGTGAGTTTTCGTCGAAGTTCGCCGACGCCGCGACATCGGCGCCACACGTGGCCGCTCCGGTAGTGATCCGCGGCAAGCCCGGCACACATCCCGCGATCGGGCCTGCTGCCGAGGGCGTCGACGTTGTCGCACTGACTCACAACGAGACGTCAACTGGCGTCGCGATGCAACTTCGCAGGCCGGCGGGCCAGGCGCTGGTCGTCGTCGACGCCACGTCGGGCGCAGGCGGCCTGCCGTGGTCGCCCAGCGACGTCGACGTGTACTACTTCGCCCCGCAGAAGTGCTTCGCCAGCGATGGTGGGTTGTGGCTGGCAGCGATGTCGCCCGCGGCCATCGAACGCGTGCGTGCCATCAACGGCTCGGGTCGATGGATGCCGGCCTCACTGGACCTCAACATCGCGCTCGACAACTCGATGCTGAATCAGACATACAACACGCCGGCGTTGGCAACGTTGGTGCTGCTCGACGAGCAGTTGCGGTGGATGCTCGACAACGGCGGTCTCGAGTGGTGTGTCGACCGCTGTCTCACGTCGTCGAAGCACCTATACGACTGGGCAATCGCGTCGTCGTACGCCACCCCGTTCGTCAGCGACCCGGCGCAACGCTCGGCTGTTGTCGGCACCATCGACCTCGACGAAACGGTCCGTGCCGACGACGTCTGCGCTGCGCTGCGCGCCAATGGGATCGTCGACACCGACAGCTACCGCAAGCTCGGTCGCAACCAGTTGCGCATCGGCATGTTCCCCGCAGTGCTGCCCGACGATGTCGCCATGCTCACTGGCTGCATCGACTACGTAGTCGGAGCCCTCGCCGGGTGAACGTCGCCGACGTGCTGTCGACCCACTTCGATGGGGTCGCGCCGCTGAACCAGCCCATCATGGTGCTGGCACTGCATGGCTGGTTCGATGTCGCCGAGGTTGCGACCACCGCGATCAATGAACTTTTGACCGACCGCGTCGCGCCGATCGTGGCGTCGATCGATCCGGATCCCTTCTTCGACTTCACGCAGGAGCGCCCGCAGGTCGAGTTCGACGACGACGACACACGACACATCCACTGGCCGGAGAACCAGTTCCGCTTCGCCCGATTCCCCGGCACGGCCCACGACCTGGTCGTGCTGGCCGGCGTCGAGCCCCACCTGCGCTACGCCACGTTCGCCGACAGCGTCATCGAAGTCGCCAAGCGGACGAAGTGCGAGGTCGTCGTGACTGTCGGCGCCGTGGCAGACACCATCCCGCACACTCGAGCACCACTCGTCGTGGGCAGCACCACCAACCCCAGCCTGCTGAGCGCGCTCGGTCTGTCGCCACCGCGTTATCAGGGCATCACCGGCCTCGTCGGCGTGCTGCAGGAGCGGCTGGATCGGGCCGGGATCCCCGCCGTGTCGCTGCGTGTCGGGGTGCCCCATTACCTCGGCAACGCGCAGCATCCGCAGTCGTCCATCGCCTTGTTGCAGCATCTGCACCACGTGCTCGGTGTGCCGGTGCACACTGCCCGGTTGGCGGCCGACGCTGCGCGGCGCAGAGTGCTGCACGACGAGGCTGTCGCCGACGACGAGCAGGCCAGCGCCTACGTGGCCATGTTGGAGCGCGAGTACGACCAGCGGTCGGAGGATGCAATTCCGTCGGCCGACGATCTCGCCGCCGAGTTCGAGAGGTTCCTGCGCGACCAGCGCGACGACCAGGACTGACGACCCTCGGGCCGGCTAGCCCTTTGCGGCTCGGAAGCCGGCCTCTAGGTCGGCGAGGATGTCTTCGATGGACTCGAGGCCGACACTAAGTCGCACGAGCCCTGGATAGACCCCCGTTGACGCCTGCTCTTCCTCGGTGAGTTGGCTGTGCGTGGTGGTGGCCGGCTGGATCACCAGGCTGCGCACGTCGCCGATGTTGGCCACGTGACTATGCAGTTCCAAGGCTTCGACGAACCTGGTGCCGGCATCGCGGCCACCCTTGATGATGAACGACAGGATCGAGCCGTACCCCTTGTCGCGTCCGTACTTCTTGGCCCGTTCGTACCACGGGCTCGTCGGCAGGCCGGCCCAGATCACGCTTTCGACCTCGTCGCGACCCTGCAGGAACTCGGCGACCTTGGCGGCGTTCGAGAAATGACGTTCCATCCGCAAGCTCAGCGTCTCGAGGCCCTGCAGGAACAGGAACGAGTTGAACGGCGAGACGGCCGCGCCGGTGTCGCGCAAGCCCTGCACCCTGGCCTTCAAGATGAACGCGCCATGGCCGAGGGCCGGCCAGTACGGCAACCCGTGATAGCTGGGATCGGGCTCGGTGAAGTTGGGGAACCGCCCGTTGCCGAAATCGAAGGTGCCGCCGTCGGTGATGGAGCCACCGATCGACGTGCCATGACCGCCGATGAACTTGGTCAACGAGTGAACGACGATGTCGGCACCCCACTCGATCGGACGGATCAGGTACGGGGTCGGCACGGTGTTGTCGACGATCAACGGCACGCCCGCATCGTGGGCGACATTGGACACGCCCACGATGTCGAAGATGTCGTTCTTCGGATTCGACAGCACCTCACCGAAGAACAGTTTGGTGTTGGGCTTCACGGCGGCGCGCCATTGGTCGAGGTTGTCGGGGTCCTCGACGAACGTCACCTCGATTCCGTGCTTGGGCAGCGTGTAGTGCAGCAGGTTGTAGGTGCCGCCGTACAGGGATGGCGAGGCAACAACATGGTCGCCGACCTCGGCGATGGTGGTGATTGCCAGCATCTCGGCGGCCTGGCCCGAGCTGACGACGAGAGTGCCGGGGATTCCGATGGCCGTGGTGCAGCCACCCTCCAATGCATTTAGTCGTGCCTCGAGTGCACCCTGGGTGGGGTTCATGATGCGCGTGTAGATGTTGCCGACCTCGGCCAGGGCGAACAGGTTGGCCGCGTGCGCCGAGTCGCGGAATTCGTAGCTGGTGGTCTGGTAGATCGGTACGGCGCGTGCGCCGGTGGTTGGGTCGGGATCTCCCCCGACGTGAATCTGACGTGTCTCGAAACCCCATGCGTCGCTCATGCCGGGTCACGCTACAGACGTAAATCCCGACCAATCAAGTCGGAATTCAGGTTACGTTCAGGGTCTGACGCAGTTCGCGCTTCAAGAACTTGCCAGCGGGGTTTCGCGGCAGCGGCTCATGTGTCCCCCATGCCGCGCGTGTGACCAACGATAGGGACGATGGTTGTCACCCGACAAGCTCGCCAGCACGTCTGTATCTGCATGACCGATCTCGCCACGCCACAATCCGTTCTCGACGCCCATCAGCGGCCGATGAAGTCGGAGTCGATGTTGGCCGCCGGCCTGTTCGGCGGGTTCGCCCTCGGCGCAGTCGCACGGGCATGGATGCGACTGATCTCGGAGGACCCCGAGTTCACCTGGTTCGGCACCATCTTCATCGTGCTCGCCTTCACGATCTTCGGCTTCACCCAATCCATCGCCTTCGTCGCCCGGCACAAGTCGAGGCGGCGATGGACGTTGGCCGTTGCCCGGGTGATCGGTGCCATCGCATTCCTGCCGCTGTTCGCCGGCGCCGGAGCCATCATGCTGCCGACCGTGGTGGGTGGAGGTTTGGCCCTCCACCGTGTCAGGTGGCATTGGGTGCCGCGCCTGATCTGCCTGGTCGTTGCGGCAGGTCCGGTGGCGTTGGTCGGATCACAGCTCGTCGGGTCGTTCGGATGGTCGTTGCACACGCTCGCAGGATTCGTGGTGATGCTGGCGATCTACGGCACCGTCATCGCCGCGACGAGATCCACGATCGCCGGCAGAAGCGCGCCCGCTGGCGGCGCTGTGGTCGCATATGGACCATTGCGCCGCCAGCGCTCAGAACTCAGCCGCCGCTGACGTCGGCGACCTTCTGCTTGCCGGCGCCCAGGAATGGCATCATCGCCCGAAGCCGGGCGCCGACTTCTTCGATCTGGTGCACGCGGCCCGCTTCGCGCAGACCGTTGAAGTTGATGCGACCGGCCTCGCTCTCGGCGACCCACTCCTTGGCGAACTTGCCGGACTGGATCTCTTTGAGGATCTTCTTCATCTCCAACTTGGTCTTGGCATTGACGACGCGCGGACCGCGGGTGACGTCGCCGTACTCGGCGGTGTCACTGATCGAGTAACGCATGCCGGCGATGCCTTCCTCGTACATCAGGTCGACGATCAGCTTCACCTCGTGCAGGCACTCGAAGTAGGCCATCTCCGGCTGGTACCCGGCATCGACCAGCGTCTCGAACCCGGCCTGCACCAGCGACGTCAGCCCCCCGCACAACACGACCTGCTCGCCGAAGAGATCGGTCTCGGTCTCTTCGCTGAAGGTGGTCTCGATCACGCCGGCACGTGCGCCACCGATTGCCTCGGCGTAGCTGAGCGCCAGCGCGTGGGCACCACCCGTAGCGTCCTGGTGAACGGCGATGAGGCAGGGCACACCGCCACCCTCGATGTAGGTCCGGCGCACCAGATGACCGGGGCCTTTCGGGGCGATCATGATGACGTCGACGGTTTTCGGCGGGCGAATGCGCTTGAAGCGGATGTTGAACCCGTGAGCGAAGGCCAACGCCTTGCCCTTGCGCATGTGCGGCTTGATGAACTCCTCGTAGGTGGCCTTCTGCTCGGTGTCGGGCATGGTCAGCATGATGACGTTGGCCCACTTCGCGGCGGCCCCGATGTCCATCACGGTCAGGCCGGCGGCCTGCGCCTTCTCGGCCGACTTGCTGCCTTCGCGCAGGCCAACCACCACCGGAACGCCGGACTCCTTGAGGTTCAACGCGTGCGCATG
This sequence comes from Ilumatobacteraceae bacterium, assembly GCA_031412355.1. Lineage (GTDB taxonomy): Bacteria > Actinomycetota > Acidimicrobiia > Acidimicrobiales > Ilumatobacteraceae > JAENVT01. The sequence goes on from JANOCR010000090.1 coordinate 32,311, forward strand.
ACCCTGCGAGCCGTAGCCGATGATGGCAACCTTGCGATCCCGAATGATCGACGGATCGGCGTCCGCCTCGTAGTACATCTTCGCGGCCATCTCAGCCAGCCTTTCCGTATTCGTTCTTCTTGGAGTTTGAGTTCGTGGCACGCAGGCGTGCTTCACGATCGAGCTTGGGCAGCGCCACCCGCCCGGTGCGCTGCAGCTCCACGATGCCATATCCGGCCAGCAGTTCTTCAAAATCGTCGAGCTTGTCGGGATGACCATCGAGGCTGATTGTGATGGCCTCGGTACCGACTGCAAGGATCTTGCCCTCGAAGATCGTTGCCAGCTCCACGATCTGGCCACGATGGTCGGGCGTGCTACGCACCGTGGCCAGCAACAGTTCACGTTCGACCGAACGGCGCGGGTCGAGCTCGCTGATCTTGACCACTTCGATCAGTTTGAACAGCTGCTTGGTGATCTGTTCGAGCGGCGACGAATCGACGTCGACGACGATCGTGATGCGGCTGAAACCTTCTTCTTCTGCGGGGGCAACTGCCAACGAGAAGATGTTGTAATCGCGTCGGGCGAACAGCCCGGCGACGCGTGCCAGGACGCCGGGCCGGTTCTGCACGAGCACCGACAGGATGTGGTGATTCATGTCGGTGGTCACTTCAGCGCACCCTTCCGAGGCATCTGCGAATCGGGAAGGATCAGATCGTCGTTGCCCATCCCTGCCGGCACCATCGGGAAGACCTTCTCGCGGGCGTCGACCCGGAAGTCGACCACCACCGGACGGTCGTCGATGGAGTTGGCCTTGTCGATCGCCGGCTGCACCTCTTCGGGAGAGTCGACGCGGATGCCGACGCACCCCATGGCTTCCGCCCACTTGACGAAATCTGGAAGCTCGGGCGACAGGTACACCTCGCTGTAGCGCTCGTCGTAGAACATCTCCTGCCACTGACGAACCATGCCCAAGTAGCTGTTGTTCAAGATGCCGACCTTGATCGGGATTCGCTCGACGCTTGCCGTGACCAGTTCCTGCGCTGTCATCTGGAAGCAGCCGTCGCCGTCGATGGCCCAAACGGTGCGGTCGGGTCGGCCGACCTTCGCGCCGATGGCGGCAGGAACGCTGAATCCCATCGTGCCGAGACCCCCGGAGTTGACCCAGGTGTACGGCTCGTTGAACCGCCAGTACTGTGACGACCACATCTGATGCTGGCCGACCCCGCTGACCAAGATGGTGCCTTCCGGCGCGTTGTCGCGAAGCTGCTCGAGGCAGAACTGCGGCTTCAACGCCTCGCCCGGCTCGCTGGCCTCATAGGAGAGAGGGAACTGCTCGCGCCAACCGCTGATGCGGCTCTTCCACGCGCCGATGTCGGTCTGCACCGCGCCACCCTCCAGCAGGTCGCGGATCGCCTTGATGAGCTCCTCGATCACCAGACGACAGTCGCCGACGATCGGCACGTCGGGCTTGCGCACCTTGCCCTGTTCGGCCGGATCGATGTCGACATGGATCACCTTCGCGTCGGGCGCGAACGTCGACACCTTGCCGGTGATGCGGTCGTCGAAGCGGGCACCGAGCGTGATCAACAGATCGCTGCGCTGCAACGCGGTGATCGCCGTTGCGTTGCCGTGCATGCCAGGCATGCCGAGGCACAGCGGATGATCGTCGGGGAAGGCGCCGCGAGCCATCAGCGTCGTGACGACGTGGATGTCGGTCATCTCTGCCAACTCGCGCAACGCCTCGGCAGCGCGGGCCTTCAAGATGCCGCCGCCGACGTAGAGGATCGGTCGCTCTGCGGCCAGGATCAACTTGGCCGCCTCCTTGATCATGCGCGGGTGGCCCTTCATGTTGGGGCGGTAGCCGGGCAGGCTGTCGATGACCTCGGCATCGGTGGGCCAGTACCACTCCATCGAGTTCTGCAGCACGTCTTTGGGCACGTCGATAAGGGTCGGGCCGGGCCGGCCGGTGGTGGCGACGCGGAAGGCTTGACGCACGGCCATCGGCAGGTTCTGCGCCGACATCACCAGTTCGTTGTGCTTGGTGACGCTGCGGGTGATCCCCACCGTGTCGCACTCCTGGAAGGCGTCGGTGCCGATCGCCGTGGTCGGCACCTGGCCGGTGATGCACACCATCGGAATCGAGTCCATGTAGGCATCACAGAGCGGCGTGACCATGTTGGTAGCGGCCGGACCGCTGGTGACCATGGCAACGCCGGGACGACCGGTGACGTGGGCGTAACCCTCGGCCATGTGGCCTGCGCCTTGCTCGTGGCGTACAAGGATGTGGCGAATCGAGGAGTCGAGCAGCGGATCGTAGGCAGGCAGGATGCAGCCGCCCGGCAGCCCGAACATCACTTCCACGCCCTCCATCTCGAGGGCTTTGATCAGGGCTTGAGCCCCTGTGATCTTCATGTTGTCGTCTCCTCTTCCTGAGTTGCCCCGAAAAACCAAACGGCCTCCCGGATGGGAGGCCAAGATGCACGCATATGTGGGCGTGCATCTACATGAGTACTACGACAATCGAGGTGATTTCGGCACGCATTGATCGTAGTGTGCCATGGTCTGCGGCCAACGCGCAACCTTGCCCCTACAGATTCGACCGGGTTAGGGCGTCCGGTTGAACTCGGCGTAAAGAACGGACCCGTTGATCATGTTGGCGCCGGTGCCGGGGAACTGCCTGGTCACAGTGTTCGGTCCGGCCGTCGTGCTGGTGACCGGCAGTTCGACGATCTGCCATCCGTTGGCGCGAGCGATGTTTCGTACCTCGACGATGTCGAGGCCGACGACGTTCTGGACCTGTTGGACGTTGAGTTGGTCGAGCGTCGCCGTCACAGTGGCCAGATCGCGTTGTGCTGTCTGCAGTTGAGTCGTTGTCGAACTCAGCTGGGTTTGAAGCTCGGCGATCCTCGCGGCGTCGGCCTGCTGCTGGGCGGAACCGTTGCCGTCCAGAGTCGCCTGCAGGCTGTCGCGCTCGGCTTGGGCAGCTGCGAGGTCGGTTTTCAGCGTCGTTGTCGCTTCCTGCAGCGTCACAACGTCGGCGGCGAGTTGATCGCGCTCGGCGGTCAACGCGTCGATCGCGGCCTGCGAGTCGGCGTCGCCGGCCGACATCGTGAGCAACTGATCGAGCTTGGGGAACGGCGTCGGAAGCACGACCTGGCCCTCCTCTTCCGCCTGGGCCAGCAGCAGGGTGAAGACGTCGTCGACGCGCTGATCGACGGCCGCCTGATCGACCACGCCGGTATCTGTCGGCGCGAGTGTCGAACTCGTCGAGAACTGTTCCTCACCGTCGCGTGTGGCTCGTCCGATCAGGAACCCGGCCGCGCCACCAATGAGCAACGCGACCAGTCCCGATACGAGTACAGGCCCCCACATGCGGTCCCGCGGGTAGACGGCGTAGGGGTCCACGGGCGCCGGAACGGGATCGACGTAGACGACCGGCTGGGCCGCAGGCATCACCGGTGCCGCCACGACCGGTTGTACAACGGTCGGTTCGTACAATCGATCGCTGGGATCGGAGGCCGGCACGATGACGACCGGCTCACTCGAAGGCATCGCCTTGAGCCGATCAATGGACTGAGGGTTGTCGCGCTCCATCTCCAAGTCGTACCCGCGCAAGGGCGCGTCTCAAACCACCGAGCGCCGTTTGGTCCACCGGCCGCAGTCGGAAGTCCGCGGTCACGCACGCCGCAACACACGATTGTGGGACCGATTCGTGCCATCGCAGGCGTGTTAGCGCGCCCAATCAATCCTTGTGGGCGCGGCTTTGGCCATCACAGGCGTGTTAGCGCGCCCAATCAAGGCTTCTACTGGCGCTTCTTGGGCGATGATCTCTTGGCTGCGGCCTGATCAGCGGCTTCCTTGGCTCGCAGTTTGGCAATGCCTTCGATCAGCTTCACGGGAACGGGTTCACCGAGTGGGAACCGGATCGTGCCCTTGCTGACCGCGTATGACGCAAGGTCGTCCTTGAACGCTTCGAGCACTCGCGCAGTGGCCGGATACAACGAGTAGTGCTGCTTCCATCCGGCGAAATAGATCACGGCGCCACCATGGAGCTTGTAGGCGGGGATCTGGTAGCTGAT
>JANOCR010000091.1:0-4789 GCA_031412355.1 Ilumatobacteraceae bacterium
ATTCTTCTATCCCAACTACACCTCCATAAACCGCGTCGCGGCCGCACGCGGTGGTACGCGCACCATTGTCACAATTAACGAGACATCGCACCTGCGCGGCACGGGTCTGCCCATGGGACTTTTCCAAGGACAGTGATGGCACAACTCGACGAGCTCATCGCCTTCCTCGAAGCATCGCCTTCGCCGTGGCAGGTCGTGTCCACCGCTGCCGACCGGCTGACAGCGGCAGGTTTCGACGCGATCGACACCGGCACGTCGTGGACAGAGGTGCCGAAGCGCGGGTTCGTCGTCCGTGGTGCTGCCATGGTCGCGTGGAGCCAGGGTGCTGCAGCCGGACCGACGTCTCCCGTTCGTCTGGTCGGCGCGCACACCGACTCCCCTTGCCTGCGCATCAAGCCGCGCCCCGATGCCGGCGGCGCCGGTTGGAAGCAGCTCGGCGTCGAGGTGTACGGCGGGGCGTTGATCAACTCGTGGCTCGACCGCGATCTCGGAATCGCCGGCCGCGTGGAACTGATGGACGGCTACGCCGTCGATGTCCGCATCGACGAGTCCGTCTGCCGCGTGCCGCAACTGGCCATCCACCTTGATCGCGATGTCAACGAACGCGGACTGATCCTCGACAAACAGCAACACCTGATGCCCGTCTGGGGATCCGGCACAGGCCACACCGGTCAGTTCTCCGAATGGCTGGCGGGCCATCTCGGCGTTGCCGCTGCTGACGTGTCGACGTGGGAGCTGTGCCTGTTCGATCGCACGCCGCCCGCAGTCCTGGGTGGCGATCGCTCGTTGCTGGCTGCTGGTCGTCTCGACAACCAGGTGTCGTGCTGGGCTGCTGTCGACGCCATCGCGGCCAGCGACAGCGCGGCCGCTGCCACCGCGGTCATCGCCCTGTTCGATCACGAAGAGGTCGGCTCCGAAAGCACCACCGGGGCAGCCGGACCGCTGCTCGAACACGTTCTCGAACGCCTCGCCATTTCGAACGGTGCGTCGCGTGCCGACTTCCTGACGCAGCTGGCGACCAGCACCTGCATCTCCGCTGACAACGCCCATGCGGTGCATCCCAACTACCGCGAGCGCCACGATCCCGATCATCAACCGATCGTCAACAAAGGCCCGGCGATCAAGCTCAACAGCAACCAACGCTATGCCACGTCTGCACACTCGGCTGCGAAGTTGCGGCAGGTGTTCGACGAGGCAGGGGTGCCGTGTCAGGTGTTCGTCAGCCGCAACAACATGCCATGCGGCTCGACGATCGGCCCGATCACCGCAACACGCCTGGGCATCGAGACCGTCGATGTCGGCGTGCCCCAGTTGTCGATGCACTCTGCACGCGAGCTGTGCGGCGTCCACGATCCGATCTCATTGGCCGTCGGCTTGCGCCACTACTTCGGCAGGCCCTGACTACAGGACGCGTGCCTGGGCGATGTCGAACAGGCGTTGAAGCTCGGCATGCAGCTCGACGGTCAGTTTGCGCGCCGCATCGCGCTGTGCCTTTGGAGTTTCCGCATCCGTGGACGCTTGGATCGGCTCGCCGATCACCACGTGAAGTTTGTACGGGCGAATGAACTTGGCACCCTTCGGCATGGCTCGCTCGGAGCCCCCGATCCCCACCGGAACGATCGGAACGCCCGCCTTCACGGCGATGTAGGTCGCGCCGTCGAACAGGGGCTGCACCAACGGACCACTCTTGCGCTCGCCTTCGGGAAACAGCACCAAGGGTTCACCGCCTTCGAGCACCGCGATGCACCGGCGTAGCGCCTCGCGGTCGGCGGTGCCACGACTGACCGGGAAACCTCCGAGCGCCGTCAGCAGCCGACCGAACGGCCTGCTCTTCCAGTACTTGTCGGCGCCCATGAAACGCATTCTGCGACGCGTCGCGCCGGAGGCGATCGGTGTGTCGAGAATGCTGCGATGCGTGGGCGCCAACAGGAAGAGGCCGTTGGTCGGCACGTTCTCGCGACCATCGACCGTCATGCGGCACCATGTGCGACAGAACGTCGTCACGATGAACCGCACGATCTGATACGCGATGCGGTCCATCAGTGTGTTACCGACCAGCTTCGTCGAGATCTTGGTCATGCCCGCTCCAGGAGATGTTCGATTCGCTCGAGCACCTCGTCGATGCTGAGCCCCGTGGTATCTACCACGATCGAGCCGTCGGCCTCGACCAGTGGGCTGTCAGCGCGCGAAGTGTCATAGCCGTCGCGCCGCTCGATGGCCGCCTCGATCTCGTCGACATCGCCCCCGACTTCGGCGACGCGGCGTTCGGCTCGGACGCGCGGTGAGGCTGTGAGATACAACTTCAGCTCGGCGTCGGGAAAGACCACCGATCCGATATCACGACCCTCGAGCACTCCCCCGCCGCGCTGGTTTGCCCAGTTCCTTTGGCGACGCACGAGCTCGGAGCGAACGGCGCTGTTGGCCGCAACCGCGCTGACCGCAGTTGTGACCTCGCGGCTACGGATCTCAGTGGTGGCATCTTCGCCATCGACCAGCACGCCGTAGTCGCCGACCTCCAGGCTGATCTCCTGGGCGAGCTTGGCCACGCTATCGACGTCGGTCGTGTCGATGCCTCGACGCATAGCTGCGTGCGTGACTGCCCGATACATCGCGCCCGTGTCGAGATACTCGAGCCCGAGGCGGGCCGCCAGGGCACGCGCCACGGTGCTCTTGCCGGCCCCGGCAGGACCATCGATAGCAATGACTCGCACCTACCAGCTCGTCCCCTGCGGAAGGCCCTCGCTGTAGCCGGCCGCACTCTGCACACCGACGACGGCACGTTCGTGGAACTCGGCGATCGTCGACGCACCGGCGTACGTGCACGCCGAGCGAACTCCGGCGACGATCTCGTCGATGATGTCCTCGACGCCTGGCCGATCGGGGTCGAGGTACATCCGCGACGTGCTGATGCCCTCTTCGAACAGCTCTTTGCGGGCTCGCTCGAAGGCAGTCTCGGTGCGGTTGCGGATCTTCACGGCACGGTTGCTGGCCATGCCGAAGCTCTCCTTGTAGAGACGACCGTCGGGATCGCGCAGCGTGTCGGCAGCCGACTCGTACGTACCGGCCAACCACGACCCGAACATCACATTTGCAGCACCGGCGGCGAGTGCCAGGGCGACATCGCGCGGATACCGCACGCCGCCGTCTGCCCAGATGTGCTTGCCCCGCGACGCTGCCTCGGCAGCGCATTCCAGCACCGCACTGAACTGCGGACGACCGACACCCGTCATCATGCGCGTTGTGCACATCGCCCCCGGTCCAACCCCGACCTTGACGACGTCGGCGCCGGCGTTGATGAGGTCGCGCGTGCCTTCCGCGGTCACCACGTTGCCTGCGACGATGGGAGCATCGGGGGCAACTGCGCGGACCTCTTCGATCGCGCGTAGAGTTCGCGTCTGGTGGCCGTGTGCGGTGTCGATCACCAACACGTCGGCGCCCATTGCCAGCAACGATTTCGCCTTCGTCGCCGGGTCCCCGTTGATACCCACGGCCACCGCGATACGCAACCGGCCGTTCTCGTCGACTGCCGGGCGATAGATCGTCGAGCGGAGCGCGCCTTTGCGCGTGACGCATCCGATCAGCCGCCCCGTTGCGTCGACGACCGGCGCGACCGACAGACGTTGACCGCTGAGCCGATCGTAGATTTCGTCGGGCGGCGCGCCGTCCTCGATCACCATCAAGTCGCTGCTCATCACGTTCTTCAGTTGGCTGAACCGATCGAACCCGACGGCGTCGTGCTCGGTGAAGATGCCCGCAGGTGACCCATCGTCGCCCACGACGACCAAGGCACCGTGCGCACGCTTGTGGATCAGCCCCAGCGCATCGCCCACGGTGTGAGTGGGGCTGAGCGTGATCGGAGTGTCGTAGACGATGTGACGGGACTTGACATAGTCGATCACCCCCTCGGCGACATCGAGCGGTATGTCTTGAGGCAACACAGTGATGCCGCCGCGCCGCGCAACCGTCTCGGCCATACGACGCCCTGCGACCGCTGTCATGTTGCTGACAACCACCGGAATCGTCGTGCCCAGTGAATCCGGGGTGCTGAGGTCGACGGTGAAGCGCGATGGCACCGACGACAGGCTGGGCACCATGAATACGTCGCTGTAGGTCAGGTCGTACGGCGGGCTTTCGTTCAGCAGGCGCATAGCAGCTCCAGATCGACGGTGGCCATGACGGACCGCACAAGGCTACGGCCTCCGCACGCCATGTGCGACGACCGGCGACCGATACGGTTGGTGATGTGGCGCCGCCGGTTGTTCTCGTGCATGGATGGGGTGGCTCTTTCGAATCGACCTGGCAGGGCACCGGTTTCACCGAACTCCTGCGCGACGCGGGCCGCACCGTGATCGGCGTCGATCTGCTCGGCCACGGCAGCGCTCCGAAACCCCACGATGCGCCGGCCTACGACGACCTCACCACCCGCGTGGTCGAGGCCTGCCCACCGGACGCTGTCGACGCGATCGGCTTCTCACTCGGGGCGATCACGTTGCTGCAACTGGCAATGCGCGAACCGCAACGGTTCAACAGGCTCGTGCTGGCAGGTATCGGAGCATCGTTGTTCGAGACCGACGATTCACGCACACGTCGGATCATCGCCGCCCTCGAGGGCCGTGGTGATCCCGAGGACAATCTGTCGCGCATGTTCGTGCAGTACGCCAGCCAGCCCGGCAACGACATCGTCGCTTTGACCGCGGTGATGAAGCGCCAGCGCCGAGAGATACAGCCCGAGATGCTGGCCGCCGTGACGTGCCCGACGTTGGTCGTGGTCGGCGATCGCGACTTCGCC
>JANOCR010000092.1:0-5363 GCA_031412355.1 Ilumatobacteraceae bacterium
CGGCGCGGGTGCTGGTGCCGCGGCCGGTGCGGCGGGTGCGGCAGGTGCGGCGGGGGCGGCGGCCGCGGCTGGAGCGACGGCCGGCGCCGGCTTGCCCGCGGTGCTGTCGATGTAGTCGAGTACATCGTCGCGCGTGATGCGCCCTCCCGGGCCCGTGCCCGTGACGAGGTCGACGTTGATGTTGTGCTCGGCGACAAGACGTCGCACGACCGGTGACAGCAGGCGATTGTCGGGTGAACCGTCGGCGGCTTCTGCGGCTTCCGCGGCTTCCGCGGCCTCCGGCGTGGCGGGTGCCTCGGCAGCAGCAGGTGCAGGCGGGGCTTCTGCTGCTGGTGCCGGAGGGGCTTCTGCTGCTGGTGCCGGAGTGGCCTCGGCCGCAGGTGCCGGGGCCTCGGCCGCTGGTGCCGGGGCCTCTGGCGCAGGTGCAGGCGATTTCGGGGGCAGCGCCGGCGCCTCGGCCGGTGCCTCGGCAGCGGCGGGTTCGGGTTCGGGCTCGGGCGCAGCGGCTGGCGCCGGCGCGCCATCGGCCTCGCCATCGGCCTCGCCTACTACCGCGATCACCGCCCCGACGGGAACCGTATCGCCTTCTTGGGCGCGGATCTCGGTGACCGTGCCGGCAATCGGCGAGGGAACTTCGGTGTCTACCTTGTCGGTGCTGACTTCGAACAACGGCTCGTCGGCAGCCACGGTCTCGCCAACCTTCTTGAACCAGCGGGTAATCGTGCCCTCGGTGACGGTTTCACCGAGTTGCGGCAACGTGACATCGGCCATGGTGTGTGGTCTCTCTCTGCTATCGATCAGGTTTTGGGCGAATGTGTTGGGGGGTCAGGCGTTCAGGCTGCGACCCGTGAGTGACAATACGGTTTCGCCGAACAGCTCCGTCAGGCTCGGATGCGGCTGGATGAATTCGGCAACCTCGGCGGCAGTGGCTTCCCAGTTGACGGCCAGGTAGCCACCGCTGAGCTGTTCGGTGACCCAGGGCCCGACCATGTGCACACCGAGGATCTGACCGGCACTGCCGTCGGCCTGCTTCTTGGCGATGATCTTGACCAGCCCATCGAGCTCACCGAGGATCTGCGCCCGGCTGTTGGCCCGGAACTGGTGCTTGGCAACCACCACGTCGTGGCCGGCCTCGCGGGCAGCCTCTTCGCTGGGTCCCGAGAACGCAACCTCCGGATGGCAGTAGATCGCCCACGGCACCCGGTCGTAGGCGACGGGGTTGGGGTTCTCGTCGAGGATGTGCTTGGTGACCAGAATCGCCTCCGCGTAGCCGACGTGCGCCAACTGCGGGGTGTTGATGATGTCGCCGATGGCATACACCCCTGGCTCGCCGGTGCGGCAGTACTCGTCGACCTCGATGAACCCACGATCGCTGACCACGACCGCGGTACCTTCCAGCCCGAGCTTGTCGGCGAACGGGCGGCGGCCGACACTGACCACGACGACGTCGACTTCGAGATTCTCGCCCTCACCGAAATGCACGGTGGTGCCCCCGGCAGCGATGGGCGTGTGGCCCATGACCTTGACGCCCGTGCGGATGTCGATGCTCTTCTTCTTGAAGCTGCGCACGACGACGTTGGCGACGTCGGTGTCGAGTCCGGGAAGGATCTTTGGCAGACCCTCGAGGATCGTCACCTGCGACCCGAGGTCGGCGAACGTGCTGGCGAACTCGCACCCGATCGCTCCCCCGCCGATCACCGCAACCCGGGCGGGGACGTAGTCGAGCATCAACACCTCGTCGCTCGTCATGATCGGACCCGATGCCTCGAAACCGGGGATGGTTCGTGGCACCGAACCGGCGGCCAGCACCACACTGCCGCCACTGATGGTCGTCACCCCGTCGGGCCCTGTCACCGTGACCGTGCGGTTCGGGCCGAGGGTGCCGACACCTTCGAGGACAGTGATCTTCTTCGACTTCATGAAGCCGGTCAGACTCTTGACGAGGCCGTCGACGATCTTTTGCTTGCGCGCCTGGGCGGTGCCGAAATTGACCACCGGTGCGCTGGACTCAATACCGAATTCGGCGGCGTGGGCGACGTGCCGATTCACCGCTGCGGTCTCGAGGAACGACTTCGCGGGGATGCAGCCGCGATTGAGACACGTGCCGCCGATGTCGGCCATTTCGACGAGGGCGACCTTCAGACCGGCGGAAGTGGCGTACAGGGCTGCGCCGTATCCGCCTGGTCCACCGCCGATCACGACGAGATCGAATTCGGTTGCGGGCTCCATGGTGGCTCCGTGACGGTCGGTAGTCGGCCGGAAAGTTGAGATGAGATTGTCCCCGCACCAGGCGAGGTTGACGGTTACGGTAGCGCCTACTCGCCCTGAGCGAGCACCCACCGAAGCTGGGCCTCAGCGCGATGAAAGATCAGCTGTCGAGATGTTCCCGGCATGTCTACGGTCGCAAACGTCAACGCACAATCGACGGTGTCGACGGTAATCCCGTCGCACGTCGACGAGGTGACCGGCACAACCTTGCCCGGGCCGACGAGGGTGAAGCCATCGAGCCCATCGGGGTCTTCGATCCCACCGATTCGTACCACCGCGACGAGATCCGAGATGTGCGGCGTCGACGACACCAACTCGACCGTCACGTCGCCGGCCTTGCCCGGCTCACCGATGGTCAGGAGTATCGCTGACTGCTCTTGACCACCGACGCGCAGCAGTTGGATGCCGCCTGCAAGAAGGATTACTAGCCCGCAGCAGATCGCAAGCAGCAGCAAGGTCCTGGTGCGCATGGAATTGCCAGGCTATGACCGTTAGCGTGCCCTCGTGCGACGCCTGCTGCTTTGTGTTATCGGCGTTGCGGCGTTGGCTGCGTGCGGCAGCCCGGCGGGGCCGTCGGCTGAACCGCAGCCCTCAGCGACCAGTCCGGCGACAACAGCGACATCGCCTTCGTCCGCAGTGCCCGAGGCGCTGGCGTTCTCCGCGCCGCTGGTCGGCGGCGGCACAGTCGATCTCTCCGCGTACGCTGGTCAGCCCGTACTGCTGTGGTTCTGGGCACCCACTTGAACAACGTGCAACCGGGAAGCCCCTTCGGTCGAAGCGGCAAGTCAGCGGTGGGCCGGCAAGGTGCAGTTCGTCGGCGTCGCCTGGGAAGGCGACGACGCATCGTTTCAGGCATTCGTCGACAAGCACAGCTTGACCTTCCCGCAGATCAGTGACGATGCGGGTGATGTGTTCGCTCGTTTCGACGTGCCGTATCAACCGGCGATGGCCATCGTCGATGCCGCCGGCGAGGTCACCGCTTCGCTGGGCGCTGTCGACGATTCGACCCTCGACGCCGCTCTCGCGACCGCCGTGGGCGAATAGCGTCGGTCAGCCCGTCGCGCACTCGAAGACGCGGTCGCTGTAGTCCTCATCGGTGTTGTTGGTGTACCAGTTCAGGCCCTCCAGGCAATCCGGCGTCGATAGCTCGTAAGGCAATTCGAATTGAGAGATCGTTCCGTCGGCGACGTATTGCTGGAAGCACGGGGCAGTGGCCGTTGCGAAGGCGGTGAACTCTTCGTCGCTCATCCCGTACACCTCGCCGGACCAGTACGCCTCGCCGGCGCCGCATTCTGGGAACCGGTCGTAGGCCACTACGAATGAGGGGTCGATCGAGCCATCCTGCATTCCGGCGACGACGCACTCGGAGAATGCGGCGTACTCGAATTCCCCGTAGCACTTCTCGAGCCCGGACGTGTCGGTGTCGATGTCGCCGAGGTCGATGTCGCCGAGATCGATGTCGCCGACATCACCCGACTCCGTGTCGTCTCCGAGGCCGAAGATGGCGCCGGCGGAGAGCGAGTCTCCCACCTGCCTGGCTGCATCGATGATGTCGGTCAGTTCGCCCTTGTCGAGTGCCTCGAGGACCGATAGGAACACGTCGGCGTAGGTGCCGATCGGGCTGACGAACCACTTACCGTCGACCTGCTGCACCGTGACTCCAACCGGCTCGAGATCGTCGAACGCCTCTTGCACCGAACCGATCAGCGCCTGCATGTCTTCGTTGTCGAGCCCCAGGTCCGTGAGCGCTGTCCCAGCCAGGTCGCCGCTCTCACACGAGTTGAATGTTGTATCGGCCATCGTGAACACCACGCAGCCGTCCTTGCTGACGACGGTGACCTCGTCGCCCTCGACACCAGCGGTCATGTTGAACGCATCGATCGCAACCGTGCGTCGATCACCGTCACCCGTGACGGAATACTCGATGTCGGAGAAAGCGATCGCGACGTCGACATCGTCGAGGCTGCCCTGCGCTTCGTCGATGAACATCGGGGCGTACCGCTGCAGAGCCTCCGCTTCGTTCGGGTTGAGCGCAGCGATCATCGCCTCGAGATCGAGATCGTCGACTGCATCGAAGATCGCCTGGACTGCGCCCTCTGGATCGTCGGCGCCGCGAGCGACGATCGGACTGTCGGGGATGTCGTCTCCCTCGGCGCGGGCGGTCTCGGCCAGCGAGTAGAACGCGCTGAGGTACCAGCGGCCATCGCGCTCCACCGTCGCCATCGTCCAGTCGATGTCGCCTTCTTCCGGTTCGGCGTCGAGGTCGGGCCGGTCGCCCCCGAACGCCTCGTCGATCAGCAGGTCTCCGATCGGCACGGCGGCACCGTCGATCGATGCGGTGCCGGTGGCCCTGATTCGAATGTTGGAGATGTCGTCGACATTGGTCGGCTTCGGGTCGACCTGCACGTCGTCGAACACGATGTCGAGCCCACCGACCTTGTCGAGCCGCGCCGTGCTGTCGACGATCTCGAGACGCTTGAGATTGTCGACCAGGTCGATGAGGGGCTGACGCATCGTTTCGCGCTCGCCGGGCAGCAACAGGTCGACCACGCCAAGTGCGTCCTCGGCTCCGAGGGCGTCCATGAAGCGCGTGCCGACCTCGGTGGGGCTGGCGGCGCCACCGTCGTTCCCGGCAACGATCTTGGTGATGGCGAACCCGCCGGCACCGACGAGTGCGACGACGGCGATCAGACCGCCGACGACTTTGCCCCGGCTGCGCTTGCCGACAGAGTCAGCGGGAACCACGGTCGCGGTGGGCGCGCCGTCCTGTGGAGCGAACGGTGGAGCTTGGAAAACCGGGGGTGGCAGGTCTGGAGGACGGCTCGGTGGAGCTACCTCTGGTCGTGGTGGTTCGAAGGAAATGCCGTCGTCATTGGTGTCCACGCAGGTGCCTTTCGCCGCATCCGATTCCTAAAGGTATCGGCTGGGTACATGCCCGACCTGAGCACTTGGAAAATTGATCTGTACGGGCGACCTACCCTGTGTGCATGCGCATCCTCATGTCGGGAGCCAGTGGCCTGATCGGTTCGGCACTCAGCAGCCGACTGACGGCCGACGGCCACACGGTGTCGCGCCTCGTACGGCGCCAGGCCAAG
>JANOCR010000093.1:0-1662 GCA_031412355.1 Ilumatobacteraceae bacterium
ATGGTTCGACCTCCCACCGATTTCTTCGGCCCGCCGGTTGTTTCAGGGTCCTCGTTTGCCTGGTTGGCCGCGGGGTTGGCTGGTTCGAGTGGTTCCGTCGGGCATGGTGATGTCGAGGTCGGCGTTGGGCATCAGTTTGAGTTGCAGGTTGTGGCGGTGGACGTGGTGGTGGTGACGATTGCAGAGCAGCACCAGATTTTCGAGCTCGGTGAGGCCGAGGTGGCGCCAGTAGTGGATGTGGTGGGCATCGCACCAGGAGACTTTGCGGTCACAACCCGGAAATCGGCAGCCGCCGTCGCGCACGGCGACGGCACGGAACAGGTCTTTGGGGACCGTGTGTGTCGCTCGCCCGTAGCTCAAGATCGCCTCGCCGGCTCTGTGGACTCGGTGGATCACACAGTCGCACAGCAACGTGTCGGTCGTCGCGACACCGACCCAGGCATGATCGGTGGTCCACGCCAGCGGCGTGGATCCCAACGTGTCGGCCTCGACCATCAGTTCGACGTGCGGGCGTTGGCGCGGTGTGCCCGGCCGGGTGTGGTTGGCGTTGAAGAACGCACACACCTCAACCAGGGCATCAGCACTGCGTCTCGAGTTGTCGCGTGTGTCGCTGGTGCCGTCCCAGGTCGAAGCGGTACGGATTGCCTGTTCGAATTGCACGGCCCCGTTCTCGTCGAGCACGAACCGACCGATGAGACCGTCGGCGGTGCGAGCGGTGCGCAACTCGTGTTCGGGTTCGACTGGTTCGCGCAGATCGACGACCGCCTCGGCGCGTTGGCGCCACAATCCGGCGGCCTGTTCGCTATCGGCGACCGACAGCGGGGCGATGATCGCCACGATCTGGTCCTGTTGCGCGGTCATCACCGATTCGACCGCTGGCTTGGTGACCGTGCGCAACGCGTTGACTTGGCCGGCGGACAACACACCATCGCAGGCCGCCTCGGCGATCGCCGTGAACTTGTCAAGGAACCGGCCGCGATGCACCAATGCCGCGGCGTCGCGGTTGCTCATCCGACAGTGGTGACGCAACCAGGCGGTCATCGACACCGACCCATCGTGAGCCCAGTCGCCGCATGCTTCGAGCCGCCAGGCAGCGAGCGCCAGACGGGCAGCGTCGCGTTCGTGAGCAGCCCAGGCCTCGATGAACTCGGCAGACGAAAAGACGATCTCGTCGAGCACCGATCCGTCGATTCCCATACCCCAATCGTACACCAGTTCGATGCTCCGGCCACCCTCGAAACCCATATTCCATATAGCTTTCAGCGATACAAACCCACCCAACATCACCCCAACAGATAGCCCTGTCCGCGAGGTACCACACCGTCTGCGCCGAGCGGCCGCCCGCACTCGGACACCCGTCGGCGAGCAGCGACGAGTCGAGTCGGCTACGAATGGCTAAAGATCGAGGGGCCCGCATTCCGAGCGACAAGTGACCGCCATGAAGTTGACCGCCTCGGGTCTTCCGCATCGCAGAGGCAGCCCGCAGCGAGTTGAGCCAGCCGAGCTGACACATACGACCTCCAACTCATCTGACTGCTGAAACAAAGTATCGCGGTCTAGGCCGAGCGGATGCCGCGATTCCACTGCTCGATGGTTTGTGCGGCCCAGAAGAGCGTGAAGAACCCGATCTCGGCCACCTCCAGAACGAACACCGTGTGCGCG
>JANOCR010000094.1:0-24282 GCA_031412355.1 Ilumatobacteraceae bacterium
GTGTGGGGTGCGCTCGACACGCTCGACAACCTGAAGAAGGGTGGTCGCATCGGTGGTGCAAAGGCATTGCTGGCCTCCGCTCTGGCGATCAAGCCGATCATCGAAGTCCGCGACGGCAAGGTCGAGCAAGGCGGCAAGCAACGCACCCGGAGCAAGGCCCTCGCGTTTCTCGTCGAGAAGGTCTCAGCGGTCGAAGGTCTCGACAGTCTGTTCGTGTTGCACGCCGATTGCCGCGACGTCGATCAGTTCGTGGCCATGCTGCGCCCTCACGTCGAAGGCGAGATCGTCGTCGGCGACATCGGTCCGGTGGTCGGATCACACGCCGGACGAGGCACCATCGGCGTTGCCTTCTTCACCCGCTCCTGACCTATTGCCCGGTTTCCTCAGCCGTGCGCCACTAGCGTTCGCGAGCGGACATGTCAGCAACAATTCCTGGCGCGGCCAGCCCTCCACCGATCTCTGCGTCGATTCTCGCCCAGCGTTACCAGCTGGAGCGACGCCTCGCGCAAGGCGGCATGGCCGAGGTCTGGTTGGCGACCGATCTGGCCCTGACGCGACAGGTCGCCGTCAAGTTGCTGAAACCGACGCTGGCCGCCGACCCGGTGGTGGCCGAGCGCTTCCGTCGTGAGGCGATTGCCGTCGCCCAATTGAGCCACCCCAACATCGTCGCTGTGTACGACGCGATCGAAGACACCAGTGGCAGCAGCCGTCGTCTCGCGGTCGTCATGCAACTGGTCAATGGCAAGAGCCTGCGCCAACTGCTCGACGAGCAAAGGCGATTGAGCCCCGATCTCACCATCCACATCGGCTCGTGCGTGGCCGCGGCACTCGACACTGCGCACCGCGCCGGACTCGTGCACCGCGACGTGAAGCCGGGCAACATCTTGATCACACCGGACGGCCGAGTACTGCTGACCGACTTCGGGATCGCCAAGGGGCTCGGTGCAACCGGAGATGATCTCACCAGCGCCAATGTGATGATGGGTACGGCGAAGTACCTGTCGCCCGAGCAGGTCCGTGGCAAGAAGCTCGATGGTCGCGCCGATCTCTACTCGCTCGGGCTCGTCCTGTACGAGTGCCTCGCCGGGCGCGTTCCTTTCCTGGGAGAGACCGACACCGATACGGCGTTGGCGCGTCTCAACCGCGACCCCACCGATCTCGCTCGGCTGCGACCGACCTTGCCGTATGGTCTCGCCGAACTGATCCACCGCCTGCTTGCCCGCCGCCCTATGGACCGCTTTGCCACCGGCTCCGAGCTCCGCGTCGCGCTGACCCGGATTGCCACGCACGTCGACGACCCGACGGGGTCGGCGACGCCACCCGCGGGCGCCATCGAGCGCCCTCCGACCGGACAGAACCCGGCCGTCACCCGCTATCCCGTAGCTGGTCTCGAGCCCGATGCCATCGGCGGCTACCGACCCGTGCCTCGAAGCGGCCGGCCAGTGGGGCCCGCACATCGCGCCGATCGAACGCCCACCAGCACGACCCGACCGCGCCAGCGACCGAACCGAACTTTCGAGCACAGCCGCGGCCCGTCGCTGATCCTCGTCGGCGGGTTGTTGGCCGCTGCAGTGGTACTTGGCGGTCTGCTGTGGACCACGCTCCGCGACGACACGCCTGACAGCGGCTTCGCCGCGCCGCCGACCGTCGTTCCCATCACAACCACCATCGCGCCGGACGCACCGACATCGAAGATCGTTCAAGTCACCACGTACGACCCGGAGGGTGACGACGGCCAGGAGAACGACGATCTGGTGGCTCTCACGATCGACGGTGATCCGGCCACGGTGTGGTCCACGCTGTGCTACGGATCGATGTCGCTCGGTGGCAAGCAAGGGGTCGGCATCGTCGCCGATCTCGGCACGGCTGCAATCGGCACGTTCACGGCCACGATCGCCAGTGCTCCGTATCAGATCCAGATCCTGACCGCCGGCGACGGATCAATCCCCGCACAGATCGCCGACTGGGGCTCACCGCTGAAGAAGGCAGTTGGCGCCGATCCCGAGTCCGTCACCGTGTCGCTCAGCAAGCCGACGCGCTATGTGCTGGTGATGTTCAAGCAGCTGGCCCAGACCGACCAGTGCACCCGGAACCCCTATCGCGGCGACATCTCGGAAATGAACTTCGTCGCCACCTGACTCCGTCCGCTGCTTGTTAGTCTCGCCGCCATCGCAACACAGCTCGCCGACCACGAGCTGGTGACTGCAGCCCAGGGGGGAGACCGTGGGGCACTCGACCAGCTGCTCCGCCGTCACTACGACCGCGTGCACGCGGTGTGCCGGCGCATCACCGGTCACGAGGCCGACGCAGCCGACGCCGCGCAAGAGGCGATGATCGCGATGGTCCGCAATCTCGACCGGTTCGACGGTCGATCGTCGTTCGGAACTTGGGCGTATCGCATCGCCACAAACGCCAGTCTCGACGAGCTTCGTCGCCGAAAGCGACGCGCCATGCCGGTCTCGGCCGACGATGACGATCATCACCGTCACCACGAGGTCGCCGATCCCGACAGTGGTCAACGCATCGATGCGATCGGCGACCACATGGCGCTCGACGCCGCGTTGCGTCAGCTCAGCGATGACTACCGTTTGCCGGTCGTGTTGCGCGACGTGGCCGACCTCGACTATGCCGAGATAGCTGCAGTGCTGGAGATACCCATCGGTACTGTGAAGAGTCGCATCGCCAGGGGTCGAGCTGCGCTGGCCGAGAGCCTGTCGCCGAGTACCGGGAACCAACCCACCGATCCCGAACGTCCAAGTAGAGCACCATGAACGACGACGAACTGCCCCTCAGCCGCGAATTGGCCAACGCCGAATTGGCCAGCGCCTACGTCGACGGCGCACTCGACGAAGCCGAACGAGCCGCTGCGGCAGCCAATCCGGACGTGATGGCCTTGGTCGACTCGTTTGCCCGAGTGCGTGCGGCCATCAGCGATGTGGAGCCCGTCGTCTACAGCACACGCACGGCGGCAATCGCCGCTGCACTCGCCGAGTTCGACGCCAGGCACGCGGCCGACGACGGGTCGCCGGTCATCGCTCCGGCAGCGATCGTCACGTCACTTCAATCGCGGCGCATACGTTCGTACCGGATACTCACGGGCGTCGCCGCCGCCGCGCTGGTCGGTGTCATCGCCGTTGCCGCACTGAACTCCGGCGGCAACCGAGGCAACGACCTTTCGTCGACGGCCGCCACCGAGGCCCCCGCGGCTGGGGCAGCGGCCCCGGATTCACCCACCGCCAAGTCGACAGACGTCGAGTCAGCAGCAGGCGAAACGTTTGCAATTGCGGCCGCGGAAGCAGCGCCAACCGCCTTGGGTGTTCCCGTCATCGAAAGTGAAGAAGCGCTCGCGCAATACGCCACGGGTTTCGAGGCCGCCGCTGCGCCTGCAGCGGACATGGCAACGACCGACGCACCCAGTATCGCTGCCGCCGATGCGGCCGGCGGCAGCGCCGACCGACTGCCAACGTGCGTCACCTCCGAGCAGATCGTGCTGGGTCCGATCGTCTTCCAGGGAACGTCGGCGTACGCCGTGCGCGATTCGTCGAGTGGGGAACTTCAGGCCATCGCTTTAGACGATTGTCGGGTGCTGGCCGCGGTGCCCGCGCCGTAGCTGCGACCGTTCGAGGCGCCGCTGCCCGGCAGTAGGCTGAACGCCATGCCGGGTAATCCTCTCACCGATCCAGACTGGGCGAAAGATGTCGCCGACACCGTCGAACGAGTCGTCGGCAAGGTACGCACCACCGTTACCGAACGCGCCGTGTTTGCCGTCCGTGCTGTGGTGTTCGGCCTGGTCATCGCCATCGCAGCACCCGTAACCTTGGCACTGTTGCTGATCCTCAGCACCAAGTTCCTGCAGCGTCTCATCGACATCGGCACCGATCACGATTCGTCGGTGTGGATCTCGTATGTGGTGCTGGGCGGATTGATGGTGCTGGGCGGTTCGTTGATGATGCGCAACCGTTACGAGAGCGAATCGTCATGAGCCACCACCACGTCGTCATCGTGGGTTCGGGGCCCGCTGGTCTGACCGCAGCGATCTACGCCGCCCGAGCCAACCTGCATCCCCTGGTCATCGAAGGGGAACCATCGAGCACGTCCGACCAGCCCGGTGGTCAACTGATGCTGACCACCGACGTCGAAAACTTTCCGGGGTTCCCTGACGGCATCATGGGACCCGAGTTGATGACCAAGCTTCGCGAGCAGGCGCAACGGTTCGGTGCCGAGTTCCTGACTGAGAAGGTCACCTCTGTCGACTTCAGCGAGCGCCCGTTCAAACTCAGTGTTCGTGATCGCCAGTTCACCGCTGACGCCGCGATCGTGTCGACCGGCGCGCAGAGCCTGATGCTCGGCCTGGAAGCCGAGTCACGGTTACTCGGCTACGGCCTGTCGACGTGCGCGACGTGCGACGGGTTCTTCTTCCGCGGGCAAGAGATCGCTGTTGCCGGTGGCGGCGACAGCGCAGTTGAGGAAGCAACCTTCCTCACCAAGTTCGCTTCGAAGGTCACCCTGATCCACCGTCGCGACACCTTGCGGGCTTCGAAGATCATGCAGGAGCGGGCGTTCAACAACCCGAAGATCGAGATGATGTGGAACACCGTGGTCGAAGACCTCGTGGGTGACTCGAAGCTCGAGGGCGCCGTTGTGCGCAACGTGCTGACCGACGAGGTCACCACATTGCCGGTCACAGGCTTGTTCGTTGCCATCGGGCACCGACCCAACACCGACCTGTTCAAAGGCCTCCTCGACATGGACGACCACGGCTACCTGATCACCCAACCCGGCTCGTCGTACACCAACGTTGCGGGTGTCTTTGCCTGCGGGGATGTGCAGGACCACACCTACAGACAAGCAATCACGGCGGCTGGATCCGGCTGCATGGCCGCCATCGACTGCGAGCGATGGCTCGAATCGGTCGGCTGACAGCACGCTCGCGACCGTGCCGACCGTCACCGCTGCCCGGGGAATGCATGTCGTTTCGGTTCCGTTCAGGACGGGTAGCATCACGATTCCAATCGAAAGGACCCGCCATGACCGCTGGCATCGTCACCCTCACCACCTCCACGTTCGACGAGACCGTGGCCGCGGCCGACAAGCCCGTCATTGTTGACTTCTGGGCCGAATGGTGCGGCCCCTGCAAGATGATCGCACCCATCCTCGCCGAGATTGCGGCTGAGCACGGAGATCATCTCACCATCGCCAAACTCAACGTTGACGAGAATCCCGAGATCGCCATGCGGTACAGCGTCATGAGCATCCCCACCCTGTTGATCTTCAACGGCGGTGAGGTGCGTAAGCGTCTCGTCGGCGCCAAGGGCAAAGGTAGTCTGCTGCAGGAGCTCGACGAATTTCTGCCTACTTCCCGCTGACACCCGGTCAGCGCGGCGAGGCCATACGCGATCTGCAGCGCCGCCTCGGTGCCGCCGGGTTCCCACCCGTCGCTGCCGAGGCGGCGGTGTTTTGTAGCGCCACAGAGCAAGCCGTCCGTTCCTTTCAAACCGGTCGTGGCCTGCGCTGCGACGGGCTCTGCGACGAGCAGACCTGGACGGCGCTCGTCGAAGCAAGCTGGAACCTCGGCGATCGTTTGCTGTTCTTGACATCTCCGAACGTGCGCGGCGACGATGTCGCCGACTTGCAGTCGCGGCTCGCTCGTCTCGGCTTCGATTGTGGGCGTGTCGACGGAATTCTCGGGCCCAGAACCGCAAGGGCGCTGGAGGAGTTTCAATCGAACTGCGGTACTGCGGCCGACGGTGTCTGCGGAAGTGAAACCGTGCGCACTCTCACGATCATGAGCTCACAATCTGGCGCGGGTCCGGGCATTGCCGCCGTGCGCGAGCGCGAGCGGTTGCGAGCCGGCCTCGGCTCTGTCGCCGAATGCCGCATCGTGCTCGGACAATACGGCGGTCTAAGTGCTCTGACCAGAACGTTGTCTCGCGAGCTGCGACTTCGGGGGGCAACGGTGATGTCGCTCGACGAGCCCGATGCCGTGGCCCAGGCCAATGCGGCCAACCATTTCGCTGCCGACGTCTATCTCGGCTTCGAGAGCCACATCGAGCCCACCGCAACCGTGCAGTTCTACAGGGTCCCGACGTACGAATCGGCCGGCGGGCGCTCGTTGGCCGAACTGATCGTCGACCGCCTGGGCAAAATTGACGACGTGATCCCTGAAGTGCGCGGCATGCGCCTGCCAATGCTGCGCGAGACGCGTATGCCGGCGGTCCAGTGCATCTTCGGCCCTGTGCGCACGGCCATCGACGCAGGTCCTGACATTGCCACGGCCGTCATTGAGGCTCTCGAGCAATGGGTCTCACGGTCTACCTGAGCATTTATCCACAGCCTTGTCCACTAGATGTGTGCAACCCTCAGCTTGACATTCCGATGATAATCCCACTCTTCGTGAGATTGTATCAACGTAAAGTGTTCGCCTCAGGCGATGGCGTCGGGCGGGTTTGTCATCACGTGATAGATCCGCTCGAGGTCTTCGAGATCGGCGAAATCGATCACCACCCGCCCCCGCTTGGCGCCCATAGTGACGCCGACGCGAGTCTGCAGATGCTCTGCCAGCAACTCTTCCAGTTCGAGGAGTCCCGGGGCTCGCAGTCTGGTCGCCGGCGTCAATCCGGCACCGTCGGGCACACGAATCGGCAGCCGCGTCACCGTCGAGCTCGGTTCGCCGCGCTCGCGCACCATTTCTTCGAGCATCCTGACCGACCAGTTCTCGGCAGCGGCCTGGCGGGCCAGTTGCTCTTGAAGCGTGCGGTCAGGGGTTCCGAGCAGCGCCCTGGCATGACCTGCGGTCAGACGACCGTCGGCCAACAGGTGCTGGATTCCGGGCGGAAGCGACATCAGGCGCAACGTGTTGGTGACCGCGGATCGGCTTTTGCCGACGCGATTTGCCACCTGCTCGTGAGTCAGGTCGAAGTCCTCGATCAGTTGCTGATAGGCAGCGGCCTCTTCCAGCGGCGTCAGATCCTGGCGATGCAGGTTCTCCACCAGGGCCCGCTCGACTAGACCGAGATCGTCGGTGTTGCGCACGATTGCCGGGATCACCGCCAGACCCGCGCGGCGCGCGGCGCGCCAGCGGCGTTCGCCGGCGACCAACTCGTACGCACTGTCACCGATGGGTCTGACCAGTACCGGCTGCAGCACGCCGATCTCGCGGATCGACGCCGCCAGTTCGGCCAACGACTCCTCGTCGAAATGCACCCGAGGTTGATGCTGATTAGGGATCACGCTGTCGATCGGCAGATCGACGAGTCGAGGCGAATCGCCCTCGACCATCCCGGCCTCTGACGGAATCAGAGCGCCGAGGCCCTTACCCAGACCGCCGAGTCGAGCCATGACTGACCTCCTTTGCCACACTGCGGTACGCGGCAGCGCCACGTGATGTTGAGTCGAAGGTGATGATTGGTTGGCCGAAAGACGGAGCCTCCGAGAGACGCACCGTGCGAGGCACGACAGTTCGACAGACCTTGTCGCCGAAGTGCTCACGAACTTCTTTGACCACCTGATCGGAGAGCTTGGTACGGGCGTCGTACATCACGCACACGATCGTCGTGACTTCCAGCGTTGGGTTGAGGTTGCGCTTGACGAGGTCGACGTTGCGGAGCAACTGACCCAATCCTTCCAGTGCGTAGTACTCGCATTGAATCGGCACCAACACTTCGTCGGCTGCGTTCAAGCCGTTCACTGTCAACAGTCCGAGGGACGGGGGACAGTCGATCAGGACGAAGTCGTAGTCGTCGAGCACGGCGCGAATTGCCTTGCGAAGCCGATTCTCGCGGCTGAAGGCCGGCACCAGCTCGATCTCCGCGCCGGCCAAGTCGAGGCTCGCGGGAGCCACGAACAGGTTCTTCACCGACGACGGTTCGATGCAGTTCTCCAGCGGAACCTCGTGCATGATCACGTGGTACATCGACGTCTCGATCCCCCGGTTCTCGATTCCGAGGCCGGTCGAGGCGTTGCCTTGTGGGTCGAGATCGATTATCAACGTTCGAAAGCCGATCTCGGCCAAGCATGCTCCGAGGTTGATCGTGGTGGTGGTCTTGCCGACACCGCCCTTCTGATTGGCGACGGCGATCACTCGAGGCAACGGGCGGCCCTCGGTGGATTCGGTTGCGGTCATCGAGGAAAAACTCCTGTTCACGCGGGTCTACGTCGAGTCGACGTGCTGCCTGTGTGGCTGAGTGGATGCGGTTGAATGGTAGCGGAGGGTGTCGGTTTGGAGTGGGATACCGGGTGTGTCAGATGTTTCACGTGGAACGTTCGTGATACTCGGCAGTCACGCTGAATGTTTCACGTGAAACGTGCCGCTGGCCTTTACGCCCGACGCAAGCAGCGAATTCCCTGCTCAACGCCCCCGTCGGCGAGCCGCGGATAGCGATCGAGCGCGGCCGACCATTGCGCGGACCGATCCATCGGAGGCTCGCTGACGAGGGCAACTCCCCCGTCTGCCAGCAGGTCGTCGATGAATCGAGTGGTCGTCGCCGGGTCGGCAAAGCTTCGCGCCGTTACCACGTCGTAGCCGATTGGGCCGGCACGGAGTTGGGCCACGTCGACCTCGAGCACAGCGGCGTGGTGGCCTAGACCGAGCGACATGATCGCCCGCCGCAGCAGGTCCGCTCGAGTCGCCCGCCGCTCGACCATCGTGACTATCAGGTCGTCGCGCCGCCAGGCGATCACCAGCGCCGGCAACCCCCCACCTGAGCCAAGGTCGATGACCGATCGGGCGCTGAACGGGATCAGCTCCACGAAGCGGTCGGCGTGGGCAACGGCATCGGCCAACGATCGTTCGCCGATCGCGCCCCGAGCCTGGATCACCGCCAGCGCGGCAAGAAGGTGTGAATCGTCAGTCATTCGCCGGCGTGATTACCACACGCCGGTATGGATCGTCACCCTCGGAACGGGTGGAAATGCCTTCGACTTCGCTTAAGGCATCGTGAACGATCTTGCGATCAGCCGACGACATCGGCTCCAGGACGCGAGCGACACCTGACTGCTTGACCTCGTCGGCCATCTGAAGCGCGAAGCGGTCGAGGGCTTCCTTGCGCCGTTGCCGATAGCCACCGATGTCAACCCGCAGGCGCGTGTCATGATCGCCGAGCCGGCGTTGCGATGCAACCCGGGCGAGATCCTGCACCGCCTGCAATGTGGTGCCGCGAGGACCGACCAGCAGGCCCAGGTTCTCACCATGGACGCGGATCTCGAGATCATCGCCGTCCTCGATCAACTCGGTTCTACCAGTGAACGCGAAGGCGGTTACCAACTCGTCAATGAACTTGCGAGCCTCGTCGCCGACCTGTCGTGCGTTCACTTCCTGCTGCTCCTTTGTCAATGTCGGGGCTGCACCGACGATGTCCTCGGCATCGGTTCTGGGCGCCGCAGCAGCCTTAGCGGCCGCCTTGGCCGGCCGCGGCGTACGTGGCTTTGAAGCTTTCACTGGGGCCTCGCCGCTCTCGGCCGCGGCGCCTTCCGACCGCGAAGCCTCCGATCGGGAGCCGGCCTCCTTGCGCGGCCGGCGGTCGCGCCGTTCGACCTTCTGTCGGGCCTGAGCTGGGCGGACCCGGGCTCGGACCCGGGCTTCACCCCGCAGGCGCCCGAACAGACCGGGCTTCGGCTCGGCCAACACCTCGAACTCGGCGTCGTCAGCGGCAACCCCCAGCCTGTCCAGGGCGAGGTCTTTCGCCTCATCCAACGTACGTGCGGTAAATTCGACCCATTCCATGGTGGTCCTACTTCTTCTTGGGACGAGCGCTGTTGGGCCGCACCGATTTGCCGGTCGAAGCCGGCCGGCTGCTGTTTCCTGACGCTGTCGGGCGATTCTTCGGGGGGGTGACCCGCTTGCTGGTGGTGGTCGGCTTGCTTGATGTGCTCTTGGTGGGAGCCTGCTTGGCCTCTCCCATCTGGCGCCTGGCCTGCGCGAACAGCCCGCCTCCGCCACCATCTTTCTTGGCGATCTCGCGAGCACGTTCGCCGGCCTCTTGAGCCTGGCGACCGAGCGAGTGCTCGCCTTTGTAGAAGCGGTGGGTGATGTAGTACTGCAAGCCGATGCGGAAGATCGCCTGTGCCATGTAGTAGATCACCAGACCGGTGAGGTAGAACACCAGGAAGACGGCGAACACCACCGGCAGGTACTGCATCAGCTTGGCCTGGGCTTCCGACATGTTCGGTGCTACCTGGGCACGGGCGGCAACCATCTTCTGTTGCACGTAGTACAGCACGCCGAGGGCGACGACGAGCATTGCGTAGATCAAGCCCTTGCCGAACGACTCACCGATCACTTCCGATGGCCGCTTGGCAAGGTCTAGGCCCCACGTCAGCATCTCGGTCTCGCCAAAGAGCGACACGTACAACTCCGAGCTCTTCGAGACATACTGCGGCACAAACCCGGTATCCGGTCCCCGGGTCAAGCCGGCGAGCACCTGGTACATGATGATGAACACGGGCATCTGCAGCAGCAATGGGAAACACGAAGCCATCGGGTTGACCTTGTGCTGCTGGTACAGCTTCATCATCTCTTCGTTGAGCTTCTGGCGATCGCCTCGGTGCTCCTGCTGCAGCTTGCGCATCTCTGGCTGCAGCTTCTGCATCTCCAGCATGCCCTTGGTGCTCTTCAGCACCAGGGGAGCGGTGATGATCATCACCACGAGGGCGATCATCGAAATGGCGATGATGTAGTTGTGAGTGAAGCTGTAGAACCAGGCCAGCAGTGCTGCGGGCGGCTCGAAAAGACCGGCGATCATGGAATCATCTCTTTCGTTCGGGTACAGGGTCGTACCCGGATGGGCCGAATGGGCGGCAGCGGACGAAGCGGCGCACGGTCAACCACAAGCCGCGGGCGGTGCCGTGAACGTTGAGGGCCTCGAGCGCATATGAGGAACACGACGGCGTGAATCGGCACGGTGACGGGCGACCCTCTAAGGCGCGCTGATAGCCGATGACCAGGGCAATCAAGCGACGACGGATCCAAGTAGGCGATTCAGATCGAACGCCAGTTCGACGCTGGACCGTTGTGCGGCGATGGGCTGGGCGCCGATCAGATACAGACCGGCTGGCAACGACTCGCTGGCCATCAATGCTCGCAGCCGACGACGCAGTCGATTGCGAACGACGGCCGGGCCAATGGCGCGACCGAGTGCGTAGGCCACCCTCGGCGGCATTGCGGCAGGATCGGGAATGTACGTGCACCACAGGACTCCGGCCCGGGTTCGCCGGCCCTCGTGGGCCAAACGCGTGAACGCGCTGCGTTCCCGGATGCGCCAGATCAAGCCGACAGCTTGTGCCGGCCCTTGGCGCGGCGTGCCCTCAGCACGGCTCGCCCGGCGCGGGTGCTCATCCGGTGGCGGAAGCCGTGCTTCTTGGCGCGGCGACGATTGTTCGGTTGGTAGGTGCGCTTCACGCAACCCTCCTCGGCCACGCACCCATGGTGAGCAGCACTTTCGATGGCAAGTGAGAATATGGAAGGGAACGCCGCAACTTCTCGGCTAACCCGGCCAACCGACAAGGCTAGGGCTACGCATGGTCGCATAGCAACTGGTAGCCCGCCGAGTCTGCCAGGCCGGGCACGCAGGGCCGGACGGAGAGCTTGCCTGCGCCTGCTAGCGTGCCTTCTTCCCATTAGATTTGAATTGTCCACATGATGTGGACAATTGTGTGGACAACGAGCGATATCACGAATGGAGGTGCAGGTGAGCGACCATGATCAGTTGTGGACAGCGGTGGCCCAGCTGCTCCGGGCCCAAGTCTCCGAAGCGGTCTGGTTCTCGACCTTCCAAGATGTGACTGCGCTCGAGAGTGACCCTTCGATGTTGCGCGTCGGTGCGCCCAACGGTCACACTCGCGACCGCATCCTGTCGCGCTATCTCCCACTGGTGCGCGACGCGCTGGAAGAGATCGGCGCGGCCAACCGACAGTTCGTCGTCGAGGTACAAGTTGCCGATGCGGCCGAGCAGGAGTTCGTCGAACAGGTACCCGACGCCGCCGTCGAACAGATCAACAGCAGTGGCCGAAGCGCGTCGGCCACTCCCAGTTCAACCGGCGGCATGAATCCGCGCTACACGTTCGAGGCGTTCGTCAAGGGCGCATCCAACCAGTTCGCACTCGCCGCTGCGCTGCGTGTCGCAGAGACCCCGGGTCGCTCGTACAACCCGCTGTTCATCTATGGCTCCGCCGGCCTCGGCAAGACCCACCTGCTGCATGCGATCGGGCACTACGTGCACAGTCACTATCAACACGACATCGTGCGATACGTCAGCACCGAGACCTTCCTCAACGAGTACGTCGACGGCATCCGCACCAACACCATCGCCAACTTCAAGCGCCGTTATCGCGACATCGATGTGCTGCTGATCGACGACATTCAGTTCATGGAGGGCAAAGAAGGTCTGCAGGAAGAGTTCTTCCACACGTTCAACTCGCTGCACGGTGCCAACAAGCAGATCGTGATCTCCAGCGACCGCATGCCCGACGCCATCCCGACCCTCGAGGAGCGCCTGCGCGGTCGATTCAAGTGGGGCTTGATCACCGACATCCAGCCGCCCGACCTCGAGACCCGCCTTGCCATTCTGCGCAACAAAGCCGAGCGCGATCACAGCCCGGTTCCGTCCGAGACCCTCGAGCTGATCGCCTCGCGCATCACCACCAACATCCGCGAGCTCGAAGGCGCGCTCATCCGTGTCACCGCCTACGCCAGCCTCAACCACGTTCCCATCAGCACCCATCTTGCCGAGCAACTGTTGACCGATCTCATGAGCGACACGTACGTGAAGCCGCGTACCGACGACGAGCTGCTCAGCGAGATGGCTGTCATCCTTGGGCACAGCGTCGAGGCGCTGCGTGGCAAGAGCCGGCAGCGACCGCTCGTCACGGCACGCCAGATGGCGATGTATGTGTTCCGTGAGCTCACCGATCTCAGCTACCCGGCAATCGCCCGGCTGTTCGGCGGCCGCGATCACACCACGGTGATTCACGCCGTCGACAAGATCCAACGGCTGATGAAAGAGCGCAAGCAGGTTTACGATCAGGTCACGGATCTCGTCCAGAGATTGAAGAAGGCGTAGCTGTGGGCGTCGTGTGGACGACTGGCTACAAATCGGGGACAACACCAACACTGTCCACCGAACCACAATTGTGTCATTTCAGCCCTGTGTACGGCGGGGGATACTCCTGGGGAGCCAGTTCCGCCCCCTACGCTGGGCGATCAGTGACTTATACACAGTCCACAGCCCTTATTACTGCTATTACCTTTATACATCATCTCATTGTAAGAAAGGCCTCCCTGTGAAGTTCCGTTGCGAACGCGAAGCACTTGCCGAAGCGCTCTCCACCGCAGGACGCGCCGCCACCGGTCGCACAGGGGCGCTCCCCGTGTTGTCGGGCTTGCGCCTCGAGCTCGTCGGCGATCAGTTGAGCATCACCGGTACCGACCTCGATCTGACCATTCAATTGACCCTCGGAGTGGGAGGTGACGACGACGGTGGCGTGGTACTGCCGGCGCGCCTGGCGGCTGACATCGTCCGCTCGATGGGTGCCGGAAAGGTCGAAATTGCCGTCGATGGCGACGAGGTCAACATCACCGGTGGAAGGTCGCAGTTCAGTGTTCGCCCCTTGTCGTTCGACGACTATCCCAAGCTCGCCACCCCGACGACATCGTCGGTCACACTCCCCGCCGCCGCATTCGGTGAGGCGCTGCGTCAGGTCGTGCGCGCCGCCAGCACCGACGAGGCTCGGCCGATCCTGACCGGGGTGCTGTTGACGGCCGAGAACGGCGGCCTTCGAATGGTTGCAACCGACTCGTACCGACTCGCCGTGCGCGACCTCGCGGATCATCAGGTGCTCGGCGCGGATCAGAAGGTGCTCGTGCCCGGTCGAGCCCTCAACGAGTTGCAGCGACTGGTGGGCGGCGGCGAGGAACTGACCATGCGACTCGGCGATCGCGACGCGACGTTTGAAGTCGGCGGCACGCGTCTGTCGACGCGTTTGATCGAGGGCGAGTTCCCCAACTATCGCCAACTCATTCCCGCCAGTCATCCCAACACTCTCACGGTCGAGCGCGAACCTCTACTCGAGGCCATTCGACGCGTCAAGATCCTGGCCAAGGATGCGACGCCCGTTCGCCTGCAGATGGGTGGCGACACGCTGCGACTGACTGCCATCACCCAAGACGTCGGCAACGCATCGGAAGAACTCGACGCCACATACGAGGGCACAGAACTGACGGTTGCGTTCAACCCCGAGTACTTCGCCTCCGGTGTCGAAGCATGCTCGTCTGATTCGGTCACGCTTTCGACCCTGGATTCGTTGAAGCCGGCTGTGGTCCGCGGCGTCGGCAACGACGACTACTTGTACTTGCTCATGCCGGTGCGGGTGCCGTAACTCGAGACGTGATCGTTTCTCGACTCGAGCTGGTCGACTTCCGCAACTACGCCAACGCGGGGTTCGACTTTGATCCGGGAACCACAGCGGTCGTCGGACTCAACGGTCAGGGCAAGACGAACCTGGCCGAGGCGATGGCGTACCTGGCCACGCTCGACAGCTTTCGTGGGGCACCACTTGACGCCCTCATTCGTGTCGGTGCCGACGCCGCCGTCGTGCGAGCAACGGTGATTCACGACGACGGCCGCGAAGTGCTCGTCGAGTTGGAGCTCAGCCGGAATGGACCCAATCGAGTGCTGGTCAACCGGCAAAAATTGGGCCGATCGCGCGATCTTCTCGGTGTCATGCGGGTCACGGTGTTTTCGCCCGACGATCTCGCTGTCGTCAAGGAGGGTCCGGGCGGCCGTCGCCGTTTTCTCGACGATGTGTTGGTGGCGCTGGCGCTGAAGTACGACGCGCTGCGACTCGAGCTGGATCGCATTGTGAAGCAGCGCAACACGCTGCTGAAGCAACTCGGCGGTCGTCTCGGCGACGACGCGACGACACTCGACGTGTGGGATTCGAAGATGGCCGATATCGGCGACCAGTTCGGTCACGCCAGGGCAGTGCTGATCGCACGCCTGACACCGTTGGTCGGCGAGGCATACGAACAGCTCGCTGATCGTCCGACCAGCGTCGAGCTTCGCTACGAGCCGCCGTGGCGTCAACGCGGCCTCGCAGACGCCCTGGCTGTGGCGCGTGTCGACGATGTGCGCCGAGGCGTCTCGAGTGTCGGCCCACATCGTGACGATGTCGAGCTGCTGATCAACGGCATGCCGGCGCGCACTCACGCATCGCAGGGTGAGCAACGCACCCTGGCGTTGGCACTGCGGCTGGGCGCCCATCGCCTGGTGACCGATAAGGTCGGCAGTGCGCCGGTGCTGGTGCTTGACGACGTGCTCAGCGAGCTCGACCCGGGTCGATGCGAGGCCTTGTTGCGGCACCTTCCGCCCGGCCAGGTCGTGTTGACGACGGCGGGCGTCTTGCCGGAAGCAGCGCATCCCGATGCGATTGTTCGCATCGAAGCTGGCATGGTGATGTCGTGAGTCGCGACCCTGTGCCGATCGGCGACAGTCTCAACAGCGTTGTACGTTCGCTGCGCAACGACACCACCGACTCGACTTCGTCGAGCCAAATGGGAGGCGTCTTCGGACGGTGGGCCGAGGCGGTCGGAGACGCAGTAGCGGCCCATGTGAAGCCGGTGAAGCTCGACGGCACCAAGCTGATCGTCGAAGTCGACGACCCCGCGTGGGCGACACAGTTGCGATTCCTCGAGACCACCGTGAAGCAACGCTTGCTCGAGGTTGCCGGGGCGACGATCGACACGATCGAGGCGCGAGTCCGACGTTTCTGATGGAGCGAGTTTTTGGGCGCCACACGTGCTCGGATTGCCGCCTCTGTGGCACACCCTTCCGGTAGGATGAATAGTGATCGCGACAGCAGCTGAGGCGCAGGAAGCCGGCTCCCAGGTCGCCAATAGAACCGCAGGTCAAGCATGCTTTTCTTGCCGATAGATTGAGGTGCGCGTGTCGTTCGACACCAACAAGCCAACAGCCGACTACGGGGCCAAAGACATCCAGGTTTTGGAAGGTCTCGACCCCGTCAGAAAACGGCCGGGAATGTACATCGGGTCCACCGGTTTGGCTGGGCTCCACCACCTGATTTGGGAGGTCGTCGACAACGCCGTCGACGAAGCGATGGCCGGCTTCTGCACGAAGATCGCGGTCACCTTGATGGCCGATGGCGGCTGCCGCGTCGACGACAACGGCCGCGGTGTGCCGGTCGATCCGTACCCGTCCGGTCCACACAAAGGCAAGAGCGCGGCAGAGGTCGTACTCACCGTGTTGCACGCCGGCGGCAAGTTCGGTGGGGCCGGGTACAAGGTCTCCGGAGGTCTGCACGGCGTGGGCGTCAGTGTGGTCAACGCACTCAGCGAACGACTGATCATCGAGATCGACAAAGGCGGCAAGCGATACCAGCAGGAATACGCGAAGGGCGGCAAGCCGCAGGGCAAACTCGCTGCCGTCGGCGACACACCGGCGCGCGGTCCACTGGCTCGCAAGACCGGTACATCGGTCTCGTTCTGGCCGGACCCGACCGTGTTCCTTGCAGAGGGCACCGAGTTCGTGGCGCGCACCGTCCTCGAGCGATTGCAGACCATGGCGTTCCTGAACAAAGGGTTGGAGATCATCTTCCGCGACGATCGGCCGGAGCGGCAGTTCGATCAGACCTTCCAGTACAAGGGCGGCATCGTCGACTTCGTCAAGCACCTCAACGCGTCGAAAGAGGCACTGTTCTCCAAGGTCGCCCATTTCGAGGACGAGGACGACACCGACAACCAGACGCTCGACATCGCCATCCAGTGGAACACCGGTTACTACGAAGGCATCCACGGCTACGCCAATGGCATCTCGACCATCGAGGGCGGCATGCATGTCGAGGGCTTCAAGACCGCACTCACCAGCGTGGTCAACAAGTACGCCAGGGCCAAGAACCTGATCAAGGAGAAAGACGAGAACCTGCTCGGTGAAGACATCCGCGAGGGCATCACCGCCATCGTCTCGGTCAAGTTGCGTGATCCGCAGTTCGAGGGGCAGACGAAGGCAAAGTTGGGCAACGTGCCCATGCGTTCGTTCGTGCAGAAAGCGACCAACGAGCGACTGGCAGAATGGCTCGAGGAGAACCCGCCCGAAGCAAACCGTCTGGTTAAGAAGGCGCAGGCCGCTGCTCAGGCGCGGCTTGCAGCGAAAAACGCGCGCAATGCCATTCGTCGCAAGACAGCGCTCACCGGAGCCGGAATGCCCGACAAGTTGAAGGATTGCAGCAGCGGCAATCCCGACGAGAGTGAACTGTTCATCGTCGAGGGTGACTCTGCCGGCGGCTCGGCTCTCAATGCTCGCGATCCGCGTACCCAGGCATTGCTGCCGATCCGAGGCAAGATCCTCAACGTCGAGCGGGCACGCCTCGACAAGATGCTGAAGAACAACGAGGTGCAGAGCCTCATCACTGCGATAGGTGGTGGCGTGGGCGAGGAGTTCGATTCCGCGAAGGCCCGCTACCACAAGGTGATCCTGCTGGCCGACGCCGACGTCGACGGCAGCCACATCCGCACGCTGTTGCTCACGTTCTTCTACCGGCAGATGCGGCCACTGGTAGAGGCCGGTTACGTGTACATCGCTCAGCCGCCGTTGTACTCGACCGTCGTCGGCAAGGAGAAGATCTACCTGAAAGACGATCAGGCCAAGGCCGTGTGGATCGAAGCGCATCCGAACCACAAGAAAGACTTCTCCCGGCTGAAGGGCCTGGGCGAGATGGACTGGGAAGAGCTCAAGCCGACCACCATGGATGCCTCGACTCGCACGCTGTTGCAGGTCGAGGTGGAAGAGGCCGCCCTGGCCGACGAGATGATGAGCGTGTTGATGGGCGACGACGTCGAGTCGCGCAAGAACTTCATCGTCACCAACGCCCGCGACGTACGAAACCTGGACTTCTAAATGAGCGACACACCGAATCCTCCCGACAACGGCGACGACGCCGGCGACATCAACGACGACCCATCGCTGTCGGTTCAGCCGGTCGCGTTGCAAGACGAGATGGAGCGAAGCTTCCTCGACTACGCCATGTCCGTCATCATGTCGCGCGCTTTGCCCGACGTGCGCGACGGCCTCAAGCCGGTGCACCGCCGCATCATCTGGGACATGGACGAGCAAGGCTTCCGGCCCGATCGTTCGCACGTGAAGTCCGCCAGAGTCACCGGCGACACCATGGCCAAGTATCACCCGCACGGCGATTCGGCGATCTACGACTCGTTGGTTCGCATGGCTCAGCCTTTCTCGTTGCGCCATCCGTTGATCGACTTCCACGGTAACTACGGGAGCCCAGATTTCGGACCGGCCGCGGCGCGCTACACCGAGTGCCGGTTGCACCCGCTGGCAATGCAGTTGTTGGCCGATATCGATGAAGAGACCGTCGACATGCAGCCGACGTACGACGGCACCCGCGAGGAGCCCAAGGTCCTGCCGTCTCGGTTTCCCAACCTGCTGGTCAACGGCAGCCAGGGCATCGCAGTGGGCATGGCAACCAACATCCCGCCTCACAACCTGGGTGAGGTGATCGACGCTGCGCTGCATCTGCTGGCCAACCCCGACGCCGGCGCCGACGACCTCATGCAGTTCGTCAAGGGCCCTGACTTCCCCACTGGCGGCAGCATCCTCGGCCGTGCCGGCATCATGGACGCCTACCGCACGGGCCGGGGCAGCATCAAGATGCGTGCCAAGGCAGCGATCGAAGAAGGCAAGCGCGGCCAGATGCAGATCGTGGTCACCGAGTTGCCGTACCAGACCAGCTGTTCGGCTATTGCCGGGCGCATCCAGGAGCTGGTCGACGCCGGCGACCTCGATGGCATCGCCGACGTCAACGACGGCTCCGCCGGTGGCAAGACCAGCCTTGTGGTCACGTTGAAGCGCGACGCCAACGCCAACGTCGTGCTCAACAACCTGTACAAGTTGACGCAGTTGCAGACCAGCTTCGGGGTCAACATGGTGGCGCTGGTCGATGGCGTGCCGCGCACACTCAACCTGGTCACCGCGCTGCAGGGCTACCTGCGTCACCAGGTCGACGTCATCACCCGCCGTTCGCAGTTCCGGCTCGACAAAGCCCGCAAGCGCGAGCACCTGCTCGAAGGGCGCCTCAAGGCCCTCGACGTCATTGACCAGATCATCGCCCTGATAAGGGGCAGCGAGAACCCGGCTGAAGCCAAGGCCGGCCTGATGGCTGCGCCATTCGAGTTCAGCGAGTTGCAAGCCCAAGACATCCTCGAGATGCGCCTGTCACAGCTGACTCGGCTCAGTCGCATCGATCTCGAACGCGAGATCATCGACGTGCGGGCCAGCATCGTCGAGCTCGAAGGAATCCTCGCTGACCCTGTCGTGCGCAACGAGGTCATCCGCAGCGAGATGACAGCGATCAAAGAGGAGTTCGCCACACCGCGTGTGTGCCAGATCGGCCTCGACGACGGTGAGATGACCGACCTCGACCTCGTCGAGGACAAAGAGCTCGTCATCGTCATGACCGAGGCGCAGTACGTGAAGTCAGTCTCCGCCGACAGCTTCAAGACACAAGGCCGCGGGGGCCGCGGCGTCAGTGGCGCCAAGCTGAAGACGGACGACATCGTCCACCACGTCATCTTCACGACAGCGCATGCGTTCCTGCTGTTCTTCAGCAATCGCGGCCGGGTCTATCGCTTGCGAGCAATGGACATTCCCGAACGCGAACGCACGGCAAAGGGCATGCCGATCGTCAACCTGCTGCCATTGCAAGCGGGGGAGACCATCCAGGCCATCATCGACACGCGCGATTTCGCTGGAGAGCGGAACCTGTTCTTTGCCACGCGCCTCGGCGTGGTCAAGAAGACCTCGTTCAACGAGTACGACAACGGTCGCCGCGACGGCTTGATCGCGCTGAACCTGCGCGACGGCGACGAGCTGGTTCGTGTCATCGAGACCACCGGCAACGACGACATCCTCATGGTCAGCCGCAAGGGCGCGACCATCCGCTTCAGCGAAGACGAAGTGCGGCCCATGGGTCGTGCTGCGTCAGGTGTACGTGGCATGAAGATGAAGCCAGGCGACGAAGTCGTCTCGGTCGATGTTGCTCGCGACGACACCGCCATCTTGATCATCACGTCGGCCGGCTACGGCAAGCGCACTCAGCTCGACAAGTTCAACGTGCAGGGCCGCGGTGGCCAAGGCGTGATCGGGATCCGCCTCACCGGCAAGAAGGGCCAAGTGGTGGCGGCGTTCATGGTCGGTCTCGACGACGAGATCGTGGCGGTGTCCAGCGGTGGTGTCGCCATCCGAATGGGTGTCCGCGAGATCTCGTCGCAGGGTCGCGACGCGACAGGTGTGCGAGTGATGAATCTCGACGATGGCCAGTCGGTCGCATCGGTTGCGCTGATCATCGCCAACGACGACGACGAATAAATAGAGGTTGCCGCCGATAGAACCCATCGACAATGCGTTCGCCGAGGAATGATCGTGGTCAGGCTGTCGTGCTGTTGCTCGTCGTCGTGGTTATGGCAGCGCTCGGCGTCGTTGCGATCGGCACTTTCGGGGCGCGCATTGTCGATCGGGGCCAGGCCCAAACAGCAGCCGATGCTGCTGCCTTGGCCGCGACGATCGGTGGCCGCCCCGCCGCCGGGCGACTGGCGGCCAGTAACGGCGCCCGGTTGGTCAGTTTCACGCAGGTCGGCGACACGGTGACGGTGGTCGTCGAAGTCGACGGCGAGCAGGCCACCGCACAAGCGACCGACGGCCCGTAGTCGCCGCTGGAAGTGAAGTGTGGGCGCGGGGTGTGCCGTGGGTGGCGTGTTGTCGCGCCCGATGGTTGTTGTGGGCGCGGGGTGTGCCGTGGGTGGCGTGTTGTCGCGCCCGATGGTTGCAGGGATACGGGGGGTGCGCTGCCCTTGTCGGCTCTCGGCGCCTACACTGCTGCAGGTGGATAAAGGTGTGCCCCAGGCGTCGAACCGTGCGGGTTCGCGCTCGGGTGGTGGCGGTGTGAAGCCGCCGACCAACAAAGGCACTGGGGCGAAGGCAAACGGGTCGGCTCGGCCTGGACCGGTCGATCCACGTACGGAGGATCCCAGCGCACCCAGTGGCGTCGCCCGCTCCGGCAAAACCGTGTGGCGTCGACCTGGCGCACTGACTCCAAGGAGCGCCAAGCACCGCGAATCCGGCAGCATCGACATGCCGATCGAGTTCTCCGTCTCGCTGCCGTTAGCGCCCGCACCCGTCGAGTCGACAGACGACGCACCCGTTGACGCGGAGTCGCTTGCGCTCGCACCGACCGCTCCCACGCCAGCGGTATCACCGGCGGAGTTCGTGCCGACGGAACTGGTGCCGACGGCGTTCGTGCCGACGCGGCCGATCCCTCGTGAGGAGCCGACCGAGATCATCTCGGCACCGATCCTCTACGACGAAGCCGCAACCGTCGACGATGTCACCAAGATCGGCCCGGTTCTCGAGCAACGTCGCTTGCTGCGCCCGGTGCACTTTCGCCGCGCGCCGAAGCCCCGTGTTCGGAGAGTCACCAGGATCCTTCGCCACGTCGATACCTGGAGCGTGTTCAAGGTCGCGTTGGTGTTCAACGTGTTCTTCTACGCGGTCGCGATGGTCTCCGGCGTGTTGCTGTGGCAGGTTGCCTATGCGACCGGCACCGTCGACAACGTCGAGAAGTTCTTCGAGGGCTTCGGTTGGGAGACGTTCAAGTTCAACGGTGGCCAGATCTTCCACAACGCGTGGATCGCTGGCGTGTTCGTGGCAGTTGGACTCACTGGTCTCGCGGTCTTGCTGGCCACGCTCTTCAACCTCATCACCGATCTGGTCGGCGGCATCCGTCTCAGTGTGCTCGAGGAGGAGGTCGTCAGCCGCGCCGAACGAGGTACCGAGCAGGTGCCCCAGGATCCGGCGCCGGTGTTCGTGACGGACGACCTTGCCTCTGAGGAGCCCGTTGTAGAGGTGTCGACCGTCGACGGAGCCGATGAAGCAATTGCCGGTTGAGTCCACCGGAAGCCGCCCGATAGCCTGACGACTCCGTCGTTGACGGGGCTATAGCTCAGTTGGTTAGAGCGTCACACTGATAATGTGAAGGTCGCTGGTTCGATTCCAGCTAGCCCCACGGTGAAAGCACTGCGTCGAGCCTTTGTGGCCCTCTCTCTTGCCGGTGCGGTAGCTGCCTTGCTGCGTGTTCGCGGCAAAGGTGGCATTCCTCCGCAGGAGGGCGGTTGGCGCGAGCTCAAGCTGCCCCCGTCATGACCAACGGCATTTCGTCGACGCCGATTGTGGGGATCGTCGGATGCGGCGTCACGGGCCGCCGGCTCGGAACGTACCTGCTGCGCCACGGAACCAACGTGGCCACCTTCGATCCTGCGGTGTCGGGCGTACCGCGCGGCGCAGTCAGGGTAGGTCTCGCAGTCGATCTGGCCGTGACCGATGTCGTCGCGCTGTGCCAGCCATCTCCGCACGCTGTCCTCGCTGCTGAGTTCCTCGAAGCCGGGGTCTCGGTCGTGTCGATGTCTGCCGACGTCGCCGACGTCCGCGACCTCGTCGATCTCGACGAACGTGCCCGGCTCGCTGGTGTGTCGCTGGTCGTTGGCGCAGCGATGAGCCCGGGCTTGTCAGGACTGCTGGCGGATCACCTGTGGCGCCAATTGCACGTCGCCGAGGAGATCCACGTCGCCACGCACGGCACCGCCGGCCCGGCGTGCGCGGCGCATCACCACGACGTCCTCGGTGACACGGCGATCGGATGGCACGATGGTGCGTGGATCGAGCGGCCCGGTGGAAGCGGACGCGAGTTGAACTGGTTCCCCGAGCCGATCGGCGCACGCGATTGCTATCGAGCCGCATTGCCGGACCCGTTCGTGCTGCACCGAATCTTCCCGGCTGCTTCGCGGATCAGCGCGCGTGTGTCGGGTACCCGCCGCGACCGCCTGACCGCGCGGTTGCCGATGTTGACTCCCCCTCACCCGGCCGGCGACCTCGGCGCGGTCCGCGTCGAGGTGCGCGGTGCCGCTGCGGACGGGGCTCGGGTGACCGTGATCGCGGGCGCATCCGGCCCCACCGGTGACTTGGCCGCGGCCGTGACCACAGCATGTGTCGAGGCGTGCCTCGCCGGCACGGTGCAGCCCGGAGTGCACCTGGTTGGTGGCCCCACACTCGATCCGCCGGCATTGCTTCGCCGGGCCGTGGCCCTGGGTGTCCAACTGCAGGAGTTCACCGGAGTAGCCCGATCGTCGGCCTGGTAGCCGGACACCCCGATACCGTTCCTGCCGTGACCGACACACCGACCACTTCCCCGACCCCGTGGCTGCCCGAGGGGCACACGCTGGTTGCGCCCGATCGCGGGGAGCTCTTCTATCGATTTCATCGGCACCCGGACCCCGATGCGCCCGTCGCGCTGCTCCTGCACGGTTGGACCGCAAGTGGAGATCTGCAGTTCTTCACCGCCTACGAGTCGCTGGCCAAGCATTGCTCGTTCATCACCATTGATCACCGCGGTCATGGTCGCGGACTGCGGTCCGAGCAGCGTTTCGAGTTGGAAGATGTCGCCGACGACGCTGCGATCCTGATCGAACGGCTCGACGTGCCGCCGGTGATCGTCGTCGGGTACTCGATGGGCGGACCCGTCGCCATGTTGCTCGCCCGTCGTCACCCGCACCTGGTGAGGGCGATCGTCGTCGAGGCGACGGCGCTGGAGTGGTGCTCGTCGAGACTCGACCGCATTCGCTGGAAGACCATCAGGATCGTCGGCCCCATGCTGCGATCAGTCGCCTACCAGCGCTGGCTCCGGCATGGCATCCGGCGGCTGCTCGGCATCGACCATCCGCTTCTCGCTTACGTGCCGTGGCTCAGCGGTGAGATGCGCCGCAACGATCCGCAAAGCGTCGTGCAGGCCGGCCAGGCGCTGAGCCGGTTCGACGCCAGGCCATGGGCCCGCGACCTCGGTAAACCGGCGGTCTCGCTGATCACGACGCGCGATCGGCTGGTGCGACCTCGCAAGCAGCGTGCATTGGCCGAGGCATTGGGCGCCGACGTGCGCGAACTGGACGGCGATCATCTCAGCGCGTGGGTGCATCCCAACGAGTTCGCTGCGGTCACCCTCGAAGTCATCACGCTGGCGGCGGCCAAGTCGGCGACCCTGTCGGCAACATCGAACGCTGCACTGCGGAGCTAGACGGTTACTCGACCTCGACGTCGGCCTTGTCGATGCGCGCCTCGAGTGCGGCGAGCCCATCTGCCAGGCGCTCGATGGCTCGGCTGATGCGTTCGAGATGATCCTCGAGCTCGCTGGAGCTGGCCACATCGCTGAGCCCCA
>JANOCR010000095.1:0-4667 GCA_031412355.1 Ilumatobacteraceae bacterium
CGCGGCGATGCGCGCCTATGCGGCGTCCGGAATCGACAGCGCCGGTCTCGACGTCGACACGGGCAATGCCACCGGGGCACTGAACCTGTACACCGGCATGGGCTTCAGCGTAGAGCACACGTCAGTGGCCTGGGCACTGGAGAGTCCCGGCGCAGAGGGCCTGTGAGCAGGCTTGCAAATCCCGATCAGGTTGATCGGATTTTCCGTCGCCGGAGGTTGTCACACGGTCTCCTTGCTGATAAACCTGACCAATCTAGTCAGGAATCGAGATCACCATGCCAATACAAACCATGTCCGACGTCGAGACGCCCCCAGCCGAGACCGACGGTTGGAAGCGCGCCGCCCAGCGTGCGCTGCATCCGGCCGCTGGCGGATCCCCGGCGCTGGTCGGCGCCGACGTGCTGGCGGCTATCGCAGCTGGTCTCGCCGCGGTCACCGTGCCGTGGGAGCTCGCCCACGGTGAGGCGCCGGCAGAACGCCGCTACCACCGTGTGCTGGCCACGCCGGCATATGAGGCGTGGGTGATCTGCTGTCCCATCGGCGAGTCGCTGGATCTGCATGATCACGGTGGCTCGGCCGGGGCGTTCAGCGTGGTGTCCGGCGAGCTCGACGAGGCGACCATCGTCGGTAACGCCACGGTCGTGCGCACCATCGAACCTGGCGAGACTGCGGCATTCGGTTCGTCGCGTGTGCATGCGATCGCGAACCGCGGGTCCGCCGTGGCCACGAGTGTGCACGTGTACTCACCACCGCTCAGTTCGCCGTCAGCCAGCTTCGGGGCCCTGGTGGAATGTGGTGCGTCTACGAGGCGGCGTGATATCCCATGATCGCCTTTGTCTCGAGGAACTCCTCCATGCCGAACTCGCCCCACTCCCGACCGTTGCCGGACTGCTTGTAGCCACCGAACGGAGCATTGAGATCACCGCGGGCACCGTTGAGGTGCACGTTGCCGGTGCGGATACGACGGGCCATGGCCTTGGCACGATCGCTGTCGCCGGAGATGTAGCCCGACAGCCCGTAGGCGCTGTCGTTGGCGATGCGCACGGCATCGTCATCGTCGTCGTAGCCGATCATCACCAGGACCGGGCCGAACACTTCTTCGCGGGCAATCGTCATGTCGTTGGTGACATGCGAGAACACGGTGGGCTTGACGAAGTAGCCGGTGTCGAGGCCTTCCGGCTTGCCGGGGCCGCCGACCTCTAGCTTGGCGCCCTCGGAGATCCCCTTCTCGATCAACTGCTGGATGCGGTCGTACTGCGTGCCCGACACCACCGGCCCGATCTTGCTGCTGTCGTCCTTCGGATCACCGACCACGATGTTCTTCGCTGCCGCGGCCGCAATCGCCGCGGCCTCGACCATGCGGGACGCAGGCACGAGCATGCGCGACGGCGCGCTGCACGACTGGCCCGAGTTGTTGCACATCGTGGCCAGATCACGAGCGATCGCCGTGGCGAAATCGGCATCGTCGAGGATGATGTTGGCGGACTTGCCACCCAGTTCCTGGGCGACCCGCTTGACCGTGGGTGCAGCTGCACGAGCTACCTCGATACCATCGCTGCCATGCGGCTCGCCGTTTCGGTACTGGGTCTCGGCTTGGTTGCAAGCTGCGGTTCGTCATCGCCCCAGAGCGCGGACCCGACCGATGCGACGATTGTCCAATCCTCGACGACATCAGCATCCACTGCGGCAGTCACGGTCGACGCGACCACGGTCGCCGAGACGACCTCGACGCTCTTCAACCCCGCGACGACCACACCACCGACCAACCAGCGTGCCAAGCTCCCCGAGCCCGACGCTGCGTGCGCCCGCTTGAGTGAGGCTGCCGCATTGATCAGCCCATCCGCGCAGGGTCAGAGTTCACCTGGAGCCGGCGATGACGGCTCGTGCACGATGAACTGGACCGAGGCCGACTCGTCGTCGATGACAGCCAGCCTCCTCGTGTCGACGAAGGCGACGATGCTCGCTGAGCTCCAGCAAGTCGGCTACATCTGTGATCCGAGCCCCGTCGACATCGTCGGCTGGCCATCGGCTTCCAACTGCAGCGCGGCCAACCCCGACGGGTTGCATAGTCTGATCCGGCTCGACAACGGCACTGAGGCAATCAGCTTGGCGTTCTGGGGCCCGTCCAATCGTGGCGTCGCCGGGCAGGCGTTGGTTGATGCACTGCTGCTCGTGCTCGGTCCGGCCGGAGAGGTGATTGTCGGAGCCCCGCCGACAACTGCGACGCCGATAAGTGCTGCGCCGGGCGGCAGTTCGTCGGACGGCCCGCTGCCGTCGGCCGTGTGGGGCGGGAAGTACATCGCAGAGCCTCGTACGGGAAGTTTGCGCATCGGCGACATGGGCCAGCGCGTCGCCGCGCTGCAGCGAGCGCTGGGGCTCAACGGCCTGCTCGATCCCCCTTACGACGGATACTTCGGCCCCGACACGGAGGGCGCAGTCGTGAAGTACCAGGAGAAGCAAGGCCTCCCCGCCAATGGGATTGCCAGCGAAGCCCTGCTGGCGGCCCTCGCAGCGTGAGGCAGTGCCTGCGCATCAGCCCGCGATCACGTCGTGACACACGGGTGGCTCAGCAGGGGCTGCAACGATTGACCCAATGGCAAAGATGAACGTCAACCGGGCGCGAGGCGGCGACGACGACTTCGGGGCTGTCGGGGATGAGCCGACGATGCCTGCGAAGTACGCCGGCACGTGTGCCACGTGCGGAAAGCGGTTCGCAGTCGGTGACCCGATCGCGCCAGTTCTGGTCGACAAGAAGACGACGTATCACCACCAAGCGTGTCGGTATCCCGCGACGGCGCTTCTTGCGCGCGACACGACCGACATCCGCGTCGACGCGAAGCCGGGGAAGTGCCGGGCGACGACCAACAAGGGCAAGCCGTGCAACAACGCCCCCCAGAAGGGCGAGCAGTTCTGCGGTCCGCACTTGACCCAACTCGTCGCACGGGGTGGTGGCGCGGCGTAGCGTTGTTGCGATTGCAAACGCGCACGCGAACGGAGGACACGATGCCAACACGAACCGCGAGGACCGCCTGGACCGGCACACTTCAGCAAGGGTCGGGACAGGTGGAGTTGACCAGTTCCCGCGCGGGAACGTACGACGTGACGTTTCCCAAACGAGCCGCCGATGACGCCGGAGGGACGACGAGCCCGGAGGAGTTGATCGCCGCCGCACACTCGGCGTGCTACGCGATGTCGCTGTCCAATGAGGTCGCCCAAGCGGGCGGCACACCGAGAACCCTCGATGTGCAGGCCGACGTCGACCTTGGCCCCGATCCGGCCGGTGGCTTCCGGCTCACGGGGATCAGGCTCACCGTGTCAGGCGACGTCGATGGGCTCGACGCCGCCGGGTTCGAAGCCGCGGCCCAGGCGGCGAAGGTGGGATGCCCGGTCAGCAAGGCGCTGACCGGCGTCGACATCAGCCTCCAGGTACGATGACGAGGTGCTGAGTCGCAGGCAATTTGTCGTGTGGGGATTCGGTTCGGCAACCGTCGCCGCCGTGGGCAGTGCTTGCTCGTCCCCGACCGCAAAGGTGACGGGGAATACTGCGACTGCGGGCGTGGACTTCTCTTCGCGTTTCAGCGGATTCACGGCTGCCGACGAGCCAAACGGCGATCTCTCCAAAGTGGATTGGCCGGCGTTTGTGACCGACGGTGGCGCAGATATCAAGGCCTTGTATGAATTCCAGATAACCCACGGCGAGATCATGCGGTTCATGCCGTGCTTCTGCGGCTGCGGGCAAGACGCCGGGCACCACAACAATCGTGACTGCTACGTGCAGACCGTCGATGCCGACGGGAGTGTC
Organism: Ilumatobacteraceae bacterium; assembly: GCA_031412355.1. GTDB lineage: Bacteria > Actinomycetota > Acidimicrobiia > Acidimicrobiales > Ilumatobacteraceae > JAENVT01. The sequence goes on from JANOCR010000095.1 coordinate 3,803, forward strand.
GTTCTCGACTCGATGGCGCCCACTTGAGGCGTATGCCTCGGAGTCACGCGTGACGTGATCAAAATGCTGGACGAAGGAAAGAGCCTTCGAGAGATACGAGCGGCAATCGACCAGAAGTACGCCGCAAACATGGATCTCGTAACACCGACCCCATACCCGCCGGCCTGACCGAGGAGTTGAGCCGTGCCGAATATCGTCGGCGGACATAGCCCTCACCTTGCCATTCGCTCGCCGGATCGGGGAACCTGTCCGTGTTCGCTCCGGGCGTTTGAGCGCGCATGTGCCAGTTTGAACCGATTGTTTGTGGCACAGGCGATCACCCAACGGGAGCTGCGCAACGACAGCGGAAAACATGGGTCGCCTCGATCGTGGAGAGACGTTCATCGTCACGCGCAACGGCACCCCAGTAGGAGAACCGACGCCGATGCGACGCCACCGCTTCGTTTCCACCGCGACGCGCCGACCGACGGCGACAAGTTCCGCGCCGACCTCAACGACATCGCGACGCAGGACCCCGAATCACGTTGCTGATCCTCGACCCCGCCAGGGCTACTCGACACGTCGGTGATCATCGACCTCGAACGCCTCGACCCAGAGCACCTTCCCATACGAAGGTGTCGCGACGCCACCGTCACTGAGACGGTCAGCGTGTGACAACCCGAGTCATAGGGCGCCCGGACGGTTTACAGGTCATCGCGACCTTGTGCGTCCGGAGGGACTCGAACCCCCAACCGTCTGATCCGAAGTCAGTCGCAGTACGAAACAAGTGACCTTGAGCGTCGCTCACCGGAAGCGCAATCGCCCCTGGTCAGACGTGGTGCGGAACCACCGACATCGGTTCCCGAGCGCTCTGCCTGGTCATGGC
>JANOCR010000096.1:0-3267 GCA_031412355.1 Ilumatobacteraceae bacterium
GACTCACACCAGGTCGGGTTGACGTTCGCCGATAATGATCATCAGCGTCGCCAGCACATCGTCGATCCGCTCGAGATCACTCCACCAGAGATCGACGATCTCCCACCCGAGCCGGCGAACGTTTCGCTTGCGGGCGGCGTCACGCCGCTGGGCTTCTGGGGTTGCGTGCCATTGCCAGCTCTGACACTCGACTCCGATTCGGAGTTGGGGAATCGCCAGATCTAGTTCGGCAAGCAGGCGTCGACCGTCGTGGATCGGGTGCTCGTCGACCGTCTCGATTCCGGCCTCGGTGAGCAGACGACCGGCGAGTCGCTGGAACCAACTTCGGGGCAGGGTCCCGTCGACGCGTTGATCTAGAGCCCGCAGTAGCCGTCTTGGTGCTGAACAACCGGGGCGGTCGTATCGAGACACGACCTGGCGGATCCACGTCGGACTGATTCCGTCGCGCATCGCGCCCTCGAGCGCCTTGATCATCACCTCGTCGGATTGCTCGGCGATCTGGATGAGGCACACCGGCGCGATGACGGTCGGGATTCCTTGGATGGCCAACTGGTCGCGGGGGTCGAGCACACGGCTGACATGGACTGAGGCGTTCGGATGTTGATGTCGACGTTGGTGATATCTGAGGGTGACATGCACCTCCTCGGATCGGCTGAATCCGTCGAGGCCGTGCAGCCTCGCAGCCGATGCATGTGATGCCACACCCCGCGTGGTCAAGGTGGCGACCATCATCCTTTGATGCCAAGTCACTGGGGTCGACCGGCTCGTCACAACTCGTTGGTTGTCGCGCTGCCATATCCGGGCATCGACCAGCGCGCGCTGCTGGCTCCACCGCAGAGTCTTGCGCACCTGAGTGGTTGCTGCCGCTCCGTGCTGGCCGGCCATCAGGAGGTGAACATCGGGCGGGTCGGGCTTCTTCGTCATCGCTACAGAGAAGCCACGGCGATCGGCCGTGAGCGGAAAATTCTGCGGCACAGCACGCTGTGAGTCAGATGCGGGTCGAACGCGCGACAACGGACTCACAGTGGGACGTCGCTCGAACCGGTGTGAGTCCGGCGTCGTCAGTGAAGGCGTGATAGGACTCACAGTCCGTTGGCACGCAATGCTCGCGATCGTGAGTCCTGTTGCGCACTCGACGTCCTGCCCAACCGGACCGTCAGCGGAATTGTCGGAAGCAGGCCCGGATGTCGTCGACGAACAGTTCGGGCTGCTCGAACGCGGCGAAGTGGCCACCTTTGGGTTGCTCGGCCCAGTGGACGATGTTGGGATAGTCGGCTTCCATCCAGCTGCGCACCGGTGTGACGATCTCCTTCGGATACACCGTGACGCCGACCGGCACCGTCAGCTGCACCGGGCGCGCCTTGCCGAAACTCTCCCAATAGATGCGGGCGCTGCTGGTCGCGCTGTTGGTCGCCCAGTAGAACATCAGGTTGTCGAGTAGCTCGTCGCGATCGAGCACGTTCTCGGGGTGTCCGTCGCAATCGGTCCACGCCCAGAACTTCTCCAGGATCCACGCGGCCTGCCCCGCGGGCGAGTCGGCCAGCGCGTATCCCACCGTTTGCGGGCGAGTGGCCTGCTGCTTGCTGTAGCCCGAATCCCATGCTTTGTAGTACTCGGCGCCCTTGATGGCTCGCAGCTCGTCAGCGTTTGGCTCGCCGTCGATGCGCGGCCGTGTGCCCATCGCCAAAGTGATGTGGATGGCCGCGCAGCGGCCGGGGTCCTGTGCGCCCAGCGAGCGGGTGACGGCCGAGCCCCAGTCGCCTCCCTGTGCGAAGTAGCTGTCGTAACCGAGCCGGGCCATCAACACAGCCCACGCCTGCGCAACGCGCTCGACGCCCCAGCCTGTGGTGGTGGGTTTGCCAGAGAACCCGAAGCCGGGCAGCGCCGGACAGATCACGTGGAACGCATCACTGGCCTGCCCGCCATGTTGAGTTGGGTGGGTGAAGGGTTCGATGACCTTGTGGAACTCGACGATCGATCCCGGCCAGCCATGCGTGATCACGATCGGCTTCGCCTCGGCGTGTGGCGAGCGTTGGTGCACGAAATGAATGTCGAGTCCGCCGATGTTGGTGACGAACTGATCGAAGCGGTTCAGGCGAGCTTCTCGTGACCGCCAGTCGTACTCCTCCCCCCAATAGCGGCACATGTCTTGGATCCAGGCCAGGGGAGCGCCTTGACTCCAGTCGTCGACTGGCTCGGTCTCGGGCCACCGAGTTCGACTGAGGCGTTGACGCAGATCGGCGAGCACGTCGTCGGGCACGTCGATTCGAAACGTGTGGACGGCGTCGTCAGTGGGCACGAACGGCGACCATATCGGTCGGGCGCTTACTTGCTCGCCTTTCGGTGGGGGAGAGCGAGAGTGAGCAGACCGAGACCGACCAGGATGCTGCCCTCTGCGTAGCGAGTCGCACGCAGCCGCGCGGTGCGGCCGCTGAGCCGGGTGCCAATGTGAGCGCCCAACACTGCGTAGACGCTGTCCGAGCACAGTCCGAGCACGATGTACACAGCGCCGAGCACCAGGGTCTGCGACCAGATCGGGGCGTGTCCGCGTTCGACGAACTGTGGCAGGAAGGCGAGGAAGAACAGCGCCACCTTCGGATTGAACAGGCTGACCAGAAACGCCTCGGCGAAGAGTTGCTTCTCCGGACGAATGGTCGGTTCTGCCACCATGGCGGCGGTGCGCGCTGACCGGATCGACTTGATCCCGAGATAGATCAGGTAGAAGACACCGACGACCTTGACAGCCGTGAAGGCGATCGACGACGCCACGACCAGTGCGGAGAGCCCCGCCACCGCAGCGAGCACGTGCACGACGGACGCTGCATGGACCCCGAGGACCGATACGAGGCCGGCACGCGTGCCCTGAGCCCCGCTGCGGGCGACGATGAACAGCACCGCCGGGCCAGGGATGACCAGCAGAACCAAGGACGCCGCGATGTACACCGGAAACGCTGAGATGGAGGGCACGAGCCCGACGATAGACGCCGGCATCCACGATTCGCGGTGTGAATTTGAGTGACTGACCGCGTGCGCACGATGCCTATGAAGTCGCACTCGAGCGAGCTGAAGCGTCGGTGCGAGACCACGACAGCGACGACGCGCGTCGGGCGCTAGGCGGCCTGTACTACTCGCGCGGGTTCATCGACGTGATCATTCACGACCTCGACGCCGACGAACTGCGCGACATCGCCCCAACGATTCCCTTCGAGATGGTGCAGCAGGTGTTGTTCATCGGAAACAGCCAGGAATTGGCTGTGCAGTTCGAGG
>JANOCR010000097.1:0-23244 GCA_031412355.1 Ilumatobacteraceae bacterium
CTGACCGTGGCAAAGTCCATCACGGATCGATTGATGTCGGGCGTCAGCACCTTGATGCCTGCCGCCCGGGCGTCGCTGAGGTACACCGCGGCTTTGTCGAGGTTGCTCTTGACGCTCGACAACAGGCACGCGAAGTACTCAACGGGATAGTGCGCTTTCAGGTAGGCGGTCTGATAGGTGATCAGGCCGTAGCCGAACGTGTGGCTCTTGTTGAAGGCGTAGTCGGCGAAGCGTTCGATCACGTCGAACAGTTGCTTACCCAGCACCTGGCCGTATCCGCAGCGCTCGGCGCCGGCCTCGAACGCGGCTCGGGCGTCGGCCATGACCTCGCGAGACTTCTTGCCCATTGCCTTGCGCAAGTTGTCGGCCTCGGCCAGCGAGTATCCGGCGAACTTCTGGGCGACGCGCATGACGCTTTCCTGGTAGATCATCAGCCCATAGGTGTCGCCCAGCACTTCCTCCGCGTCGGCATGGAAGTAGCTGACTGCTTGGCGGCCGTTCTTGCGGTCGGCGTAGTCGTAGTGCATGTTGACGCTCATCGGCCCGGGTCGATACAGCGCGAGCACGGCGGAGACATCGCCGAAGCTGGTCGGCGCCAGCGAGCGCAGCAGGGCTCGCATGGGTGGCGACTCGAGTTGGAACACACCCATGGTCTCGCCCCGCGCCATCAGGTCGAAGACCTTCTGATCGTCGAGCGCCACCGAATCGATGTCGAAATCGGGGTCCTTGACCACACGGACCATCTCGACGGTGTCGCTGATCACGTCGAGGTTGCGCAGGCCGAGGAAGTCCATCTTCAACAGACCGAGGTCCTCGACGCCGTGCATCTCGTACTGCGTGACGACAGGAGCATCCTCCGGCTTGCCGCCGGCCTCGGGTTTGCGCTGGATCGGCAGGTACGCGGTGAGTGGTTCCTTCGTGATCACCACGGCGGCAGCATGGATGCCGTCGCTGCGCTTCAGGCCCTCGAGGCCTTTGGCGACATCGACGACGCGCTTGACGTCGGGGTCGGCGTCGCACATCGCGCGCAACTCGCTGGCCGCCTTGTAACCGTCGAGGTACTTCGGACTCTGTTCGAAGCAGTACTTAAGCGGCGTGTCGCGACCCATCACCAGCGGCGGCATTGCCTTGGCGATCTTGTCTCCAACCCCGTACGGGTAGCCCAGCACGCGAGCCGCGTCGCGCACCGCGTTGCGGGCTTTGATGGTGCCGAATGTGATGATCTGGGCCACATGATCGCGGCCGTACTTCTCGGCGGCGTAGCGGATCATCTCGTCGCGGTATCGAGAGTCGAAGTCCATGTCGATGTCGGGCATCGAGATGCGGCTGGGGTTCAAGAAACGCTCGAACAGCAGGTCGTACTTGATCGGGTCGAGGTCGGTGATGCGCAGGCAATACGCCACGGCGCACCCGGCAGCTGAACCTCGGCCCGGACCGACGCGGATGCCCTTGTCGCGTGCGTGCTTGATGAGGTCCCAGACGATCAAGAAGTACGAGGCGAAGCCCATGTTCTTGATGACCTGCAATTCGTAAGCCACCCGCTCGACGGCCGTAGACGGGCTCTCCTGGCCCCACCGCTGCCTGGCACCCTCCCACGTGAGATGGTCGAGGTAGCCGGCGTCGTCGACGAAACCGTCGGCGATCGGGAAATCGGGGAGCTGCGGTTTGCCGAACTCGATGTTGACGTCGGCCCGCTCGGCGATCCACAACGTGTTGTCGCACGCCTCGGGAAGGTCGCGAAACAGGTAACGCATCTCGGCAGACGTCTTCAGGTAGTGCTCTTGACCCTCGAACTTGAAGCGCTTCGGGTCGCTGAGCGTGGCGCCGGTCTGCACGCACAGCAAGGCGTCGTGGGCCTCGTGATCTTCGCGGTGCACGTAGTGCGAGTCGTTGGTGGCGATCAGGGGTGCACCGATCTTGCGTGCGATCTCGACCAGCTTCGGGTTGGTGTCGCGCTGCGACTGCAAGCCGTGGTCCTGCAACTCGACGAACAGGTTGTCCTTGCCGAAGATCTCCTGCAGCCGACCGGCCTTGTCGAGCGCGCCCTTCTCGTCGCCCTGCAGCAGCGATTGCAGCACGTGCCCACCCAGGCAGCCAGTGGTGGCGATGAGGCCCTCGTGATAGCGGCCCAGCAGTTCCCAATCCATTCGGGGCTTGTAGTAGTAGCCCTCCATGAACGCCAGGCTGGCCAACTGGATCAGGTTGCGGTACCCCTGATCGTTCTCGGCAAGCAAGGTGAGGTGGTAGTACAGCTTCTTGCCGCCCTCGGTGTCGCCACCCGAGTCATCGACCCGGCCCCGCCGTGGTGGGCGCTCGCTGCGAGTCTCGTAGGCCATGTAGGCCTCGGTACCGATGACCGGCTTGACCCCTTGAGCCCGGCATTCCTTGAAGAACTCGAGCACTCCGTACATGTTGCCGTGATCGGTGATGCCGAGCGCCGGCTGGCCGTCGGATACCGCTTTGGCAACGAGATCATCGAGGCGCGCCGCACCATCCAACATCGAGAACTCCGTGTGGACGTGGAGGTGGGTGAATGAATCCCCCAATGGCGCACTACTTCTTTCTGGCCACTCCCGGGCCAACGACTTACATGGATGTGATTCGCGACCCTAGTCGCTTTTCTAGAGGTAAGTGCCAGGCCGATCGCTGACGTCGATGGCTGCACCCGGCGGCATCTGTCCCCCACCCGGGCCACCGGGCATCGCGCCTGGCGGGAGCTGGCGCATGCCTTCCAGTTGCTGGCGAGCGGCGATCTGCTGGGCGAACAGGGTGGCCTGGATGCCATGGAAAAGGCCCTCCAACCAGCCGACCAGCTGCGCCTTGGCCACGCGCAGTTCGCCGTCGGAGGGGATCTCGCCGTCTCTGAACGGCAACGCGAGATTGCGGAGCTCGTCTTGCAGATCGGGCGACAACGCCTCGGACAGCTCCACAATCGAGCGCTCGTAGATCTCTCCCAAACGCTCGCGGCTGGCCTCGTCGAGCGCGCCGGTGCGCACTTCTTCGAGCAGCTGCTTGACCATCGAGCCGATGCGCATGACCTTGGCAGGCGCGGTCACAGTCTCGAGCGGCTCCAGCGACTCCTGGTGCGCCACAACCACCTCGGATACCTCGCCCCTGGGTTCTTCGATCGACATCGCCTGCTCCTCTTACTGGGTACTGGCTTGCTGGGTACTGGCCAACAATGGCACCAGCATCTCAGCAGATGTGAGCGACCCGTGTCGACACACCAACGGATACGGCCCACTGTCGGCAGGGTCGACAAAGCTGATCGGCGACTTCGTGATGAGGGCCACGTCGCCGAATCGTGCCGCAATCGGCGGGCTGACCACTGGGCCGAACCAACCCCCCTCGATCAGCTCCTGGCGGCTCATGACCCATGCCACGTCCTTGTGTGACGCTCGGGCAGCATCCAGGAGCTCGTCGGCAGTACCCGGACGAGCGTGCAGCCAGCGGAACCGACCCTCCCCCGAGAGATGTCGGGTCAGCTTCAAGACGTCGTCCGACATCGCCCGCGTGTTGGTGCCGACGTCGACCTGGCCGTGGTCGGCGGTGATCAGCAACGCGGCGTCGTCGGTGAGCTGGCTACGAACTTGGTCGACGACGTCGTCGGCAGACCGGAGCTCTGCCTCGTAGTACGGGCCGAAGCCGCGTTCGTGGGCAATCTTGTCGATGCCGTCGTAGTACGCGTAGATCAGTGGTTCACCGGCTCGCAGCAACTCTCCGACCGTGACCGCCAGACTGGAGGCGGCCCGCCAACCAACCAGGCGGCCACCGCGCAGATGCGCTTCGGTGAACGCGGTGCGTTCGAAATCGGTCTTCGTCACGACGGGCACGGGCTCGCCCATGAAGGGAGCGAACGGCTGAATGCGTCTTGGTTCGTACTTTCGCCGCGCGTCGCCTGCCTCGGTCGACCACCGCAGCACGTTGAGCACCTCGCCACCGACATCCATGCGATAGCCGACGAGGCCGTGTTCCCCCGGGGTGAGTCCTGTCGTGATCGATGTCAGCGCCGTCGCGGTCGTCGATGGCGCGACGGTGGTGATAGGACCGCCGTCGAAGGTCGCAAGTGTCGGCATGTGGTGCCGATGCTCGACGAATTGCTCCCACCCCAGGCCGTCGAGGACGAGAACGACGACCTGTCGGGCCTCGCGCACGGGGCCTGGCATCCAGTCACGCCCGGCGCTGCGATTTGGTGCCAACAGTGTCGGCATGATTGCTCGGACGTTGGCGCCGGAGTAATCGGGAAATGTCGGCTGGTCATTCACGGGGAACGCCAGTCCAGCACCTCGCAGCCGGTGTGCGCCAGCCGGGATTGCCTCGGTGCCGGGCTGGAGGCCGTACGATGATGACGTGCGCGTTTCCAGCAAAGGTGACTACGCCTGTCGGGCCCTCCTCTCGTTGGCGCTGCACATGGACGAAACCGGCCCCACTTCGGTGCGCGATATCGCCGAGCGCACGGCCATCCCGCAGCCATATCTCGAGCAGATCCTGCTGGCGTTGAAAGGCGCCGGCCTGGTGAAGTCGAAGCGTGGTGTGGGAGGCGGATACGTGCTGGCCAAGAGCCCGGCAGAGATCCGTATCGGCGAGATCCTGTCGGCCGTCGACGGCCCGATCAGCCTCGGTGACTTTGGCGAACCGCATCAGGACGGCTCGTGCGACCACGAGGGCCAATGCGTGTTGCTGGCGATTTGGAAGTCCGCCGGCGAGCAGATGAAACGGCTGCTCGAGGGATTCACGTTGCAATCCGTCGCCGACGCGGCGCGTGGCGTGTCGCCGTGGCCCGAGGCACGCCTTTCCGACGGTCTCGCTACGTTGTGAGCTGAGCCTCCACCGCGGCCAGATCGTCGGGCAGCGGCGATGTGAACGACAGCGCCTCGCTGGTGGTGGGGTGCACGAACGAGAGCTCAGCGGCGTGCAGAAACGGGCGTGGTGACGCGATGCCGTGGCGAATACCACCGTACGTTCCGTCACCGACGACAGGATGACCGATCGCCGCGAGATGCACCCGGATCTGGTGCGTTCGCCCTGACTCGAGATGACATTGGAGCGCACTTGCCTCAGCCGGTGAGCGGTAGGCGACCAGGACCTCGTAGCGAGTGCGAGCCGACTTGCCGTCGACGACCACAGCCATGCGCATGGGGTCACGATGGTCACGGCCGATCGGCGCGTCGATCACACCATTGAGATTCGCCAGATGACCCCACACCATCGTGCGGTACACCCTGTTGACGTCGCGCTGCGCGAGCGCGTAGACCAGCGAGTGATAGGCCCGAACCGAGCGGGCGACCACCATGAGTCCCGACGTGCCGACGTCGAGCCGGTGGACGATCCCTGGCCGGTGCGGCTCGCCGATCCCGGCGATCTCGGGGTAGGCGGCGAGCAAGCCATTGACCAGAGTTCCGCTGGGGTTGCCCGAGCCGGGATGCACAACAAGGCCCGCCGGCTTGTCGACGACGATGACGTGCTCGTCCTCGAACACCACGGTGTACTGCACGTCGGGGTCGGCCGTGGGTAACGCCGTGGTCGGCAACTTCGTCTCGTCGACGTCGATGCGTTGCCCGAGTTGCAGGCGCACCTTGCCGACAGTCGCGACGACGCCATCGACATGCACTCCACCGGCAGCCACAAGTGACGCGGCATCCGAGCGGCTGGCATCGGTGACCAAGGCAACGATCCGGTCGAGTCGCTCTCCTGCAAGCGCAGGCGGAATCTCTTCGTGAATCATGCGGTTCGAGCTCGACGGTGGCCGAACAGGGTCCACAGCACGAATATCGCGCCGCCGATGTCGATGGCCATGTCGGCGACGTTGAAGATCGGGAACCACTGGAAATCGATGAAGTCGACGACGGCACCATGCAGGATGCGGTCGCCGCGGAACACCCGATCAGCCAGGTTGCCGATTGCTCCACCGGCGATCAACCCTGCGGCGACGCTGGCTACACGACTGGTCAGCACCCGACTGGTCCATGCCAGCCAAACGATCACGAACAGTGCCGCGACACCGATCAGGGGCCCGATCCCCTGGGCCTGCGAGAAGGCCATGCCGCTATTGCGCGCCAGGTTCCATTGCAGTGTCCAGATCACGTGAATTGGTTCGCGGCCGGTGAGCTCGTTCAGAGCCCAGTGCTTGGTCAGTTGATCGGCCGCGACCATGATCGCGGCGATCAGTGCGGTCAGCGCCGAGCTCGGCAGCCGGCGACGCGGCTGGGTCTCGGTGGGTTCGAGCTGCGGGGTCGAGAGAACCTCGGCCGCCGCATCGTCGGTCATCGACGGCCGATCCCGCCGACCTTCTCCTCGACCAACATCGTCGCCCACGGGATGGCTTCGAGGCGTTCGCGTGGAATCGGCCGGCCGGATTCGGTCGAGTAGCCGTACGCGCCGGTCGTTAGGCGCCCGAGAGCGGTGTCGATGTCGGCGATGGTCTGCCTGGCTTGCGCCGAAAGGGTCAGATCACGCTCGCGCTCGACAACCATCGTGTCGCCCTCACCACCCTCGTCATCGAACTGAACGTCGCCCATCTCCTGCTCCTCGATCAACGAATTGGCTTCGTCTTCCAGCCGGGTGGCCTGGCCGGTCAACGCGGCCTTCTCCTCCAGCAGCAGCGCCCGTTGAGCCGTGAGGAACTTGACGTCGAAGTCCTTCGTGTATGCAACGCCGTCTTTGGTCACGCCCTTCGCCGGTGGGATTTCGAACACCACCGGACCCGAGCTCGATTTCTTGGTCGCTGCAGCTTTCTTCGCCGGTGCCGGGGCCGCTGATTTGGCGGGGGCAGGCGGTGCGACCTTCTTCGACGGAGCAGCCGTCGCCTTCTTCGCCGGGGCGGGGGCCGGCTGCTTCGCCGCCGCGGCCTTCTTTGCGGGCGCAACCTTCTTCGGAGGCGCAGCTGTCTTCTTCTTCACCGCCGCCTTCACAGGCGCGGCTGCCTTCTTTGCGGGCGCGGCCTTCTTTGCGGGCGCGGCTTTCTTCGCCGGGGCGGACTTCTTGGCGGCGGCAGGCTTTGCCGTTGCCGCCTTCTTCGATGCGCTCGACTTGGTCGGTGCTGCGGCCTTTTTGGCCGGAGCCTTAGCAGGAGCCTTCTTGGCTGTTGCCATCTGTGGTGAACCTCCGTCGACCCAGGTGAGCCTGCGATGCTACCGCCGTGGTGGGCCGATGTGGACCAACCGGTCGAGCGAATCGCACCTAGACCTTGCTGACACCGATCGACACGGGTTCGCCGTCGAGCTCGGCGTTCGACTCCCCCGGCGCGAACGTCAATGACACTGCCAGCGTGGGTTCCGTGATCAGCGTGATGAAGGGCTCGAGCTGCTTACGGACCGCTTCGGATACGCCGAGGCGAAGGTCGATGCGGTCGCTGACGTGAAGGCCCGCGTCGCGGCGGGCTTGCTGAACCAACCGCACCAGATCGCGGGCGATGCCCTCGGCCTCGAGGTCCGGTGTCAGGTCGATGTCGAGCACTACAACACCGCTGTTAGCCGGGAGCGTCGTCGCACGTGACGGATCGGCGGCGACGAGCCGCAGCGAATACTCGCCTTCCTGCAGAGCGACGCCGCCTGCCGTGACGACCCCCGTGACGTCGTCCTGCGTCCACTTGCCCTGTTTCACGGCGGCGATCACCTGCTGCACGTCTTTGCCGATACGCGGCCCGAGCACGCCGGGAACCACGGTCAGCTCGAATGCGCCGACAGCGTCGAGATCTGTCGACAGCACCACCTCTTTGACGTTGATCTCGTCGGCGATGATGCCGCGGAAAGGCTCGAGCGACGCTGCGTCCCGGGCAGCGATGGTGAGGTTGGCCAGCGGCTGTCGGACGCGCCGGCCGGTCGACTTGCGGACGGCGGACGACGCACTGCACACGTCGCGAACGCGATCCATCGCGATGACCAGCGACGGCGATTCGACGAGGTCCGTACTGGTCGGCCAGTCGGTGAGGTGCACGCTGCTGTCGGCACCGACCAAGCCGCGATACACCGCTTCGGTGGTCAGCGGTAGCAACGGCGCGGCAACCTGGCTCAGGGTCGTCAGCACGGTCCAGAGCACGTCGAGTGCGTCGTGGTCGCCGGCCCAGAATCGCTCGCGTGAACGGCGCACGTACCAGTTGGTCAGAACATCGAGAAAGGTTCGAACCGCTGCGCACGCGGCGAACAGGTCGTAGGCGTCCATCGACTTGGTGACATCGATGATCAAGGCGTGCAACTTGCCGAGGATGTACTGGTCGAGCGGATCGTTCGACTCGGTGCGCCGTTGTGCTGTGTAGCCGGAAGCGTTGGCGTACATCGTGAAGAAGGAGTACGTGTTCCACATCGGCAGCACGACGTGTCGCACGCTTTCGCGGATCCCGTTCTCCGTCACGGCCAGGTCGCCACCGCGCAGGATCGTCGACGACAGCAGGTGCCACCGCATGGCGTCGGCCCCATAAGTGTCGAAGACCATCATCGGGTCCGGATAGTTGTTGAGGCTCTTCGACATCTTCTGGCCGTCGTCGCCGAGGACGATGCCGTGACTGACACAGGTACGAAATGCCGGACGGTCGAACAGCGCCGTCGCCAGGACGTGCAAGGTGTAGAACCAGCCTCGTGTCTGGGCCATGTACTCGACGATGAAATCCCCCGGATAATGGCTTTCGAACCACTCGGCATTCTCGAATGGGTAATGCACCTGCGCGAACGGCATGGATCCTGACTCGAACCAGCAGTCGAGCACCTCGGTGACACGACGCATTGTCGAACGCCCGGTCGGGTCATCGGGATTGGGTCTCACCAGGTTGTCGACGAAGGGGCGATGCAGGTCGTCGACCTCCACCCCGAAATCGCGCTGCAGATCGGCGATCGATCCGTAGACGTCGATCCGCGGATAGTTCGGGTCGTCGCTGCGCCACACAGGAATCGGCGAACCCCAGAAGCGGTTTCGGCTGATGCTCCAGTCGCGCGCATTGGCAAGCCACTTGCCGAAGCTGCCGTCCTTGACATGCTCGGGCACCCAGTGGATCTGCTGGTTCAGCTCGACCATACGATCCTTGAATGCGGTGACCTGCACGAACCAACTGCTGATCGCCCGATAGACCAAGGGCTCGGCACATCGCCAGCAGTGCGGGTACGAGTGTTGATAGCTGTCGTGGCGAACAACCAGCCCGCGGCCCTTCAACTCCTTGACGATCTCGGTGTTGGCATCGAACACGTGCATGCCGGCCCAAGGCGGTACCTCGGCGGTGAAGCGTCCGTGCTCGTCCATCGGGCACACCGTCGGAATTCCGACCGCGTTGCTGGCGATCTGGTCCTCCTCGCCGAAGCCGGGCGCCATGTGCACGATGCCGGTCCCGTCCTCGGTCGACACGAAGTCGCCGGCGAGCACCTGAAACGCATTGGGCGTATCGGCGAAGAACGCGAAGAGGGGCGTGTAGCGACGGCCGACGAGTTCGGCACCCTTGATGGTCGCGAGGTGCGTGGCGTTGGCTAGTTCGCGTTCGTAGGCGGCGAGGCGCGACTCGGCGAGTATGTAGCGGACTCCGTTCTCCTCCATCACGGCGTAGTCGATGTCGGCTCCGACGGCCAGCGCCAGGTTGCTGGGCAGGGTCCAAGGCGTCGTCGTCCACGCCAGGATCCGTTCGCCGGTCTCGAGTTGGAATTGTACTGTCAGCGCCGGATCCTGCCGGTCGCGATACACGTCGTCCATGCGCGTCTCGGTGTTGCTCAGCGGCGTTTCGCAACGCCAGCAGTACGCCAACACCTTGAACCCTTCGTAGATCAAGCCCTTGTCCCACAGGGTCTTGAAGGCCCACATGACGCTCTCCATGTAGGGGAGGTCGAGGGTTTTGTAGTCGTTGTCGAAGTCGACCCAACGGGCTTGGCGGGTGACATATCGCTGCCATTCGTCGGTGAATCGCAGCACGCTCGTCCGGCAGGCGTCGTTGAACTTGTCGATGCCGAACTTGGTGATCTCAGGATGGCCGCTGATGCCGAGTTCTTTCTCGACGACGACCTCGGCAGGCAAGCCGTGGCAGTCCCAACCGAAGCGGCGCTCGACGCGCCGGCCGCGCATGGTCTGGTAGCGCGGAACTGTGTCCTTGACGAAGCCTGTGAGGAGATGGCCGTAGTGCGGCAGCCCGTTGGCGAACGGTGGCCCGTCGTAGAACACGTACTCCGGCGCGTCGGCACGGCGCCTAATCGACTCTGCGAACGTTTGGTTCTCGGCCCATGAGGCCAAGACGTCGGCCTCGATTGCCGGAAATGACGGTTGCGGGTCGACTTCGGGGTACATCTGCGGGCTCCTGTGAGTTCGGTTGCACAGGGACGAGCGGTCAGCTCGCGATCCCACCCTGTTTGCTGCCGCCCGCAGACGGCAACCCCTCGGTTACGCCAGCTGTATCGGGCTGGACCCGTTCGGTTCTAGTGAGCCGGCTGGTTGTGAGCCAGACGGCCGTTCTTCCGAAGGCTCGGAGGTGATTGCCTCGTCGGCGCCGTTGAAATCCTACCTGTCGATGCACGCCAAGGTGATGATTACTGCAGTTCGTCGCCGATGATCAAGGGATCGTCGCCGGCCGCAGACCAACTCGGAGTGGTCGCGGCCTCGACATCGAGCGAGCCGAGGTCGAGGTGCATGATCGCGCCATTCTCGTCATCGTCGTGGTCGCCGGCGGAATCACCTGCGGCGATCTGCGCCGGGGTCGCATCGTTGACGGATGCGAAGTCGTATTGCTCGGTGGAATCGAGTTCACCCAACATCGACGACTCGACGTGGTCGGCCGGCCGCTCGACGCTTGCGCTTGTTTCCTCGGTGGCGAACGCGACTGAAGAATCGCCGGGGCGCGCCGAAGCCGACGTCAACGTCTCGGCCGATGCAGACAGCAGCGGTCGACGCATCTCGCCGAGACCACCCGGCACGCGCTCGATGAGGTCCTGCAACGACACCGCCGCATCGCGGAGCCGCTCGCGTTGCGCGCCGAGATGGTGCTCGAGGTGGTCGACATCCGACAGCAGGAAGTCGCGACGGGCAAGCAACGCCTGCACCTCGTTCTCGGCCTTGATCCGCTCGGACTCGGCCGAACGACGCGCCTCGAGGCGGGCCTCGTCGAGGAGTTTGTCGGCCATCGATCGAGCGTTGTCGATCACCGTCGTGGCATCGACGCGGGCCCGGACGGTGATCGTCTCGGCGTCGGCGTTGGCCTGGGCGACGGTGTTGTCGGCGGTGCGCTGGGCCAGCAGCAGGGTGCGGCTGATCGTTTCGGCGTCTTCCTCGCTGGCGGAGGGCGAGGCGCTGCTGGTGCCGCCGGTGACCTGCTGCGACACTTCCTGCAACTTGGCGACAGCAGCGCGGGCGCGGGCCTCCATGGCAGTTGCCTGGTTCTGGGCGGTCTCGATGGCCGCGGCGACCTTCTCTTTGAAGTCGTCGACCTCGACCGGGTCGTAACCCTTCTTCACTGTCTTGAAACCGGCACTACGAACGGTCTGCGGGCTGAAGTCCATTCTCAGATGTTAGGCACGGTGAAGCCGCGACAGTGGACACTCAGCGGTCGAATTCGCCGCCGTCGTAGCCGCCCTTGCGGGGTGGTATCGGCTTCAGCAGATACACACCGGTGGCGACCTTCTCCATCGTGCCATTGAGCCCGTAGCACAACCCGCTGGCGAAGTCGATCAGACGTCGCGACACCTCGCGGTCACTGGCCTCGAGATTCATGATCACGGGCTGACCCTCTTTGAACTTGTCGGCCAGTTCCTGGGCGGAGTCGAACCGTCGCGGCCGCACCGTGTACGGATCCGCCGGATTGGCCGGCGCTTGCCGCTGCGTGTTGATCGGGCGGGGCTGCACGTTCGAATCGTCGGACGCCGGCACAGGACGGCGGCCGGTGAGATCTGCGTCGCGGGTGGGATAGCTGGGGCGCGCCGGCATGGTTCGCACGGTTCCATCGGACTCGTACTCGCCCTGGTAGCCGCGTTGTGCGCCGCGCGGTGCCGGTTCTTCGCGTTGGTGTCGGGGCGCCCGCGAGGGGCGTTCGGGCTCCTGCGCCGTGTCGTAGTCGTCGTACGCATCGTCGGGCCCGAGTCCCAACCAATCCATTGCGTTTCTCCAGATCGGCATCCTTGGTCCTCCTCCGCCTGAGATTACCGTACTCGCGGGGTGGGAGCAGGACGCATGCCAAACAGAACACTCCCGAGTCGCACGCGCGTGGCCCCTTCCTGAACTGCAACGACGAAATCGTCACTCATTCCCATCGAACATGTCGCCAGCCCCAGTTCGTCGCACAACCCGCGTACCAGTCGAAACCCAGGCCGCGCCGCTTCGGGACCACCAGTTGTCGGGCCCACCGTCATCAGCCCGTCGACCGCCAGGCCAGCCGAGGCCGCCTGGGTGACCAGCGAGGCGACATCTCCCGGCCGGCAGCCACCCTTGGTTGCCTGGCCGGTCGTGTTGACCTGAACCAACACGTGAGCGCCAGGTGCGCGCTTGGCCAACTCGGTCACAAGTGCCGGCCGATCCAACGTCTCGTACACGTCGACCAGATCGACGATGTGGCGGACCTTGTTGGTCTGCAACTGACCGATGAAGTGCACGGCCACGTCGAACGACGCGTCAGCGAACTTGGCCACCAACTCTTGGGCATAGTTCTCGCCGACCGCACGCAGCCCCACCTCGCAAGCGGCACGAACAACCTCGACCGGATGACCTTTCGTTACGCCGAGGATCTCGACATCCGCACCGCCGGCGTCGCCGATCTGCTGGCGCACTCGCTGTAGTCGCTCGGCGAGGGCGCCGAGCTCGATCATTTCAGGAACGAGGGCACGTCGAAGTCGTCGTCGCCATCGTCGAGCGGGTCGGCGGGTTGCTCGGCGAAGAGATCCTTCAGCGACGCTGTTGGCTTGTCGGTCGACTTGGCGCCCGGTCGAGCCGTGGTGGCGCCGCTGTCCCACCGATCGAATCCTGCGGCAATGACCGTGACTTTCACCTCGTCGCCGAGCTCGTCGTCGATGACCGTACCGAAGATGATGTTGGCGTCTTGGTGAGCCACGCCGTGAATGATCTCGGCCGCAGCGTTCATCTCGAACAGCGACATTCCCGACGGGCCGGTGATGTTGAGCAGGATGCCCCGGGCGCCATCGATGGCCGCCTCGAGCAACGGGCTGGAGATTGCCGCCTTCGCTGCGGTGACGGCGCGATTCTCGCCGCTGGCTTGCCCGATACCCATCAGCGCAGAACCTGCGCTTGACAGGATCATCTTGACGTCGGCAAAGTCGGTGTTGATTAGGCCGGGTGTCGTGATGAGGTTGGTGATGCCTGAAACACCCTGCAGCAAGACCTCGTCGGCCATCTTGAACGCATTGAGCACGCTGGTTTTTTCGTTGGCCACCGTCAGCAATCGATCGTTCGGGATGACGATGAGCGTGTCGACTTTCTCTTTCAGGCGCTGCACCCCGGCGTCGGCCTGCACCGATCGGCGTCGGCCCTCGAAACTGAAGGGCCGAGTGACCACACCAATGGCCAGCGCGCCGATGCTGCGTGCCAGTTCGGCGATGATCGGCGCTGCGCCGGTGCCGGTGCCGCCACCCTCGCCAGCGGTGATGAACACCATGTCGGCACCCTTGATGACTTCTTCGATCTCTTCGCGGTGCGACTCGGCGGCGTTGCGGCCGACCTCGGGATCGCTGCCCGCGCCGAGCCCACGCGTGAGATCGCGGCCGATGTCGAGCTTGACGTCGGCATCGCTCATGAGAAGCGCCTGCGCGTCTGTGTTCACGGCAACGAACTCGACCCCTTTGAGGCCCGCGTCGATCATCCGGTTGACGGCATTCACGCCACCACCGCCGACGCCGATCACCTTGATGACCGCGAGATAATTTTGAGGTGCGCCTGCCATCAGGGAAGCCTCCGTAGTGCTGATTGGCGAATGGATTGAGGCATGTCAACGCCTGTTTCGCCAAGTCTCGCACGTCCGAGGCCAGAAGCGGTGGACATCGCGATCATCCGCAGGCCGTCCGCGAGATCTCAGCGCTCGAGACATCGAGTGCGCAAATCCCTTCGAGGCCACCGCGGACCTCGGAAAGCAGGCGCACGAGCTTCGACGACAGGTCGGCTGGCGGGCCTAGCTGCACCTCGATGTCTTCGCCCAGCTGCAGCGTCAGGTCTCCGACGGTTGCGTCGACGCCAATTGACCTGGTCAGCGCCCTGATCTCATTGGGCAACGCAGTGGCCAACTGTGCCGCGGAGGCAAACGGCCGGCCGGCGAACTGGCCTCGCTCGACATCCGGGTTGGCCCCCGTGATCAGCATGTAGTCGATCGGGACACCCTCGACGACATCAAGCACCCTGCCGTCACGGTCGATGACCCGGAACTTGCCATCGGACCCCGAAAAGGTGGCAACCGGCCGGCGTTCCCGAATATCGATGAAGACGTCGTGGGGAAACTGGGTCGAGACCCGGGCCGACTCGACCCAGGCGATGCTCTCCAGTCTTCGCTCGATCTGGCGCGTATCCACCAACAGGATCGCATCGCCTTGCAGTTCGTCGATGATCGCCGACAACTGTTGCGGGTCTGTGTACACCGCGCCCTGCACGTCGATCGTTCGCACGTCGAACAGCGACGACGCCAGCACGGCCACTGCGCCGACCATTACCAGCAGGATTGCTGCGCCGATCGCGACCCAGATCAGTCGCTTTCGGCCCTTGGCCCGGCGCACCGCAATTCGCCTGGCGCGCACCCTGGGGTCCATCGATCCCGACGACCGCGCCGGCAGGGTTTCGATGCTGCCCGACTCGTCGAGGTCCTTGATGACGATCGTCGACCGGCCGCCTGTGTTGTCCTCATCTCCGGCGTGCACCTCGCGCAATCGCGAACCGGACTCCTCGTCGAGGTACAGCGCGTCGGGGCGATCGTCGTCGCCGATCACGATCACCTTGCGAGCGGGCGCGTCGGACGGCGGACTGGCGACTTCGAGTGCGCCCGCTACGTCGAGCGCGACCGTGTTGGGCGATGTCAAAGAATCCGTCGGATCCGACGGTGCGGTGTTGTCAGAGACGCCGTCTTCGCTGTTGACATCAGCGATGCTCGGGTCGATGTTGCCTTCGGTGCTGTCGGCACTGTCACCGAGTCCCAACATCCGATCGATCGACGGATCGTCGAAGTCGATGGCCTCGGCATCCTGTGCGGAGAATGCAGCGAGCAACTCTTCGAGTACCACGTCGGGCACGTCTTCCGGCCCGATGTCGGGGGTTGGACGCGGCTCCGGATCGGTGGGCTCCGGGTTGCGCCGGGCCGACTTCTTCGACTTGTCAGCCATGCGCCGATCCTTCTGGGCGCGCCACATCGGCATCGTCGAAGCCGACCAGTCGAACCTCACTGCGCAACTCGAATCCAGTCTCGCGGGCCACTCGTGCACGCACTTCGTCGATAACGGCTTTCACATCGGCGGCGCTCGCTCCGTCACCAGCTTGGATGAAGTTGGCGTGCTTCTCGGAGACGAACGCGCCGCCGACGCGGTAGCCGCGCAGGCCAACCCGATCGATCAACTCGCCGGCGGAGAGCTCTCCAGGGATCGGGTTGACGAACACCGAACCGGCGTTCTGTCCGCCCGGCTGATTCTCACGCCGCCAACGCACGATCTCGGCGATCTCGCGTTCGGAGTGTTCGATGTCGCCGGTGGCCAGTGCCAGATGGGCGGTGAGGACGATCTCATGGTCCGCGAGGTTCGAACCACGAAAGCGCAGGCCCAGAGATGCGGCGGACCTCCACTCGCACCGCTGCGCGCTCAGGTCGAAGACCTCGGCCCGCACCAGGTTGGCGGCGATGTCAGAACCGTGGCCGCCGGCGTTCATTCGCACGGCGCCGCCGATCGAACCGGGCACGCCGACCGCCCATTCGAATCCGGTCAGACCGCAAGCAGCGGTGCGGCGAGCCAGCACAGGCAACGCAACGGCGGACCCGGATTGCACATCGGTACCAATCACCTCGATCCCGTCGGCCCACGAGGCAAGGCTGAGGGCGACGCCGGCATAGCCCTCGTCGGCGACCAGCAGGTTGGAACCGCGACCCACGACCAGAACCGGAAGCTGGTACTTGGCGATGACCCCCGCGACTGTGTGGAGGTCATCGAGGGAGGTCGGACACGCAAAGATGGCCGCGGCGCCGCCAACTCGATACGTCGTCAACGGTCCCAATGGTTCGCCGGTGCGGGCCAGTGATCCGAGCTCGGCGACCGCCCGGTGCAGCCGGTCATCGAGACTCAACGTGAGGCCGCCCGCAACTCGGCCCGGCGCTGTTGCACCTCGTCGGGTAGCGAAGCGATGTCGCCACAACCCATCGAAATGCACACATCGCCGGCGCGCAGCTCCTTGGCGAGATAGTCGACGAGGTCGCCGCGACGTGGCATCCACGCCAAGCGCGTCGCCGGATGCGCATCGAGCACAGCGTTGACGACAAGCTTGCCAGTGATGCCCGGAATCGGGGTAGTGCCCGAGGCATAGATGTCGGTCAGCACCACCAAGTCGGCGTCGACGAACGCGTCTCGATACACGGGCGACATGATCGCCATGCGGTTGAACCGGTTTGGTTGGAACACGGCGACAACGCGCCGCCAACCGTCGCCGCTGCCGCGTGCTGCCGCTAGGACTGCACTGATCTCACTGGGAAGATGGGCGTAGTCGTCGACCAGCGCAGCACCATCGTCGACGCCGCGAATGTCGAACCGCCTGGCGACACCGCCGAACATGGCCAAGGCGCGCGCGGCGACGTCGAACTCGACGCCGATCGAGCACGCCATGGCCAACGCGCCGAGGGCGTTGCGCACGTTGTGGACACCTCGCAGCGGCAGGTGGACGGTTCCCAGTGGTTCGCCGGAGTGCACGACGGTGAAGATGTGCGAACCGTTGTCGGCACGTACGTCGATGGCCCGGTAGTCGGCGGACGGGTCCGTCCCGTACGTGATGGCGTCATGGCGAGTTGCCAGCTCGGCACATGCCGGGTCGTCGATGCACAGCACCTTCGGTCCGGTGATCTGCGACAGGTATCGATCGAAGCCGGCGACAATCGCCTGCTCGGTGCCGTAGAAATCCAGATGGTCGACCTCGACGTTGGTCAGGATCGTCGCGAACAGGGGAAGCTCGAGATGAGTACCATCGCTCTCGTCCGCCTCGACCACCAGCCACTCGCCATCGGTCCACTGTGCGCCGGTGCCCATGTCGGTCACGTCCCCGCCGATGACGAACGATGGCCGCAACCCGGCAGCGGACATGATCAGCATCAGCATCGACGTCGTCGACGTCTTGCCGTGCGTGCCGGCGACGCCCAACGACTTCGCCTGCGCACAGATCGATGACAGCATGCCGGCGCGTGTCAGCACGGCGACACCGGTCTTGGCGGCCTCGTCGAGTTCGATGTTCTTGGCAGGCACAGCGGTCGACGCCGTCACAGCGACACAACCACGCACATGCGAACGATCGTGTCCCACATGCACGTCGACGCCGGCAGCGCGGACACGTTCCAGGACCGGGCGCTCGCGCAGGTCACTGCCGCTGACCTTGTGACCCATCTCGGCCAGGACGATGGCGATTGCACTCATGCCGGGGCCACCGACACCGACGACGTGTAGGCGCTGCGGCGTCGAGAGGTCGAGCGGAACGTGCGGAGTTACGGTCACGATCCAGCCACCCGATCGATCAGATCGACCAGAGCGCCGCTGCGGTGGCGGGCACCGATCTCCGCAGCGGCCGCCGACATCTCCGACAAGGCGGCCGGGTTCGCCATGAGCGCGGTGAGTTCGCTGACGAGGCGATCCACAGTGAGATCGTGCTCCTCGATCAACACCGCCGCATGCACATCGCTGAGCTCGCGTGCGTTGTCGACCTGATGGTTCTCCGCTGCGTCCGGCCACGGAACGACCAGCGCAGGCATTCCGACCGTCGCCAGTTCGGCGATCGTCGCCGCACCGGCCCTGGTCATCATCAGATCAGCTGCGGCGTAGACAAGCGGCATTCGATCCTCGTATCCAAGCACTCGATACATGATGCCTTGGCTGCCGTCGCGACCGGGCGCGGCGACGGCCAGATTGCGGTCGCCGACCACGTGATAGACCGCCAGATCCTGCCGGTCGGCCAGACGTTCGACGACTTCTGTCGTGATCTCGTTGAGGCGCTTGGCGCCCAGTGACCCGCCGAACACGGCGAGAACGAACCGGTCCTCGGGCAGGCCGAGCTGTGCTCGCGCCGCAGCCCGATCTGCTCGGCGGTCGACGGCCAATACGGCTTGGCGGACCGGGGCTCCGGTCAGATGCGCCCTCGGCAGAGTCGAGCCCTCGAACGCCACAGCACACGCTGCGGCGCGTCGGGCCACGAGCTTCGACACCAGCCCGGGACGTCGGTCGTAACTGACCACCACGATCGGTACCCGGCGCACGACGGCAGCGGCCGTTGCCGGAAAGCTGGCATATCCGCCGACGTTGACGACCACCTTCGGCGACAGCTTGCCCAACAACTTGACCGCCCGCCACGTCGAGCCGATCAGCTTCGGCAGGAACGCCAGGTTCCGGACCGACATGGATCGCTGCAGCCCGACGACATCGAACAGCGTGTGGTCGTAGCCGGTCGGTGGCAGCAGGCGGCTCTCCACACCGCGCTCTGCGCCGACGTAGTGAATAGAGCGCGACTCGTGCCCGCGGGCGACCAGCGCGTCGGCGACGGCGAGCGCCGCGAGCACATGCCCCGACGTACCGCCGCCCGTCACCACAGCGAAGGTGGCGTCGGGAGTGGTCATGACACCGTCACCTCACGTTGCGAGCCACGTTCAGCAGCAGCCCGGCCGCGGTCATCGTGACGAACAGGGAACTGCCGCCCGCAGAGAAGAACGGCAGTGTCAAGCCGGTGACCGGCATCATCCCGGTGACCCCGCCGACGTTGATGATCGTCTGGACCACGAACCAGATCACGATCCCGCCGGCCAACAGGCTGGCAAACCGGTCCTGCGTCGCCAGGGCCACCTGCACGCCGGCGTAGGCCAGGATCAGGAATCCGCCCAGCACGGCGACAACACCGATCATCCCCATTTCCTCCGCCACCACGGCAAAGATGAAGTCGCTGTGGGCCAACGGCAAGAAGTCGCCGAGCTTGTTCTTGCCCTGGCCGACACCCTCGCCGGCAAGTCCGCCCTGGGCGAGGGCGATCATCGCCTGATACGTCTGGTAGCTGAGATGGTCCTTGTGGGCGGCGATGTCGAGGAATGCGGTGAACCGCGCTTGGCGGCGTGGGCTGGAGACCACAAAGGCGAGCGCACCGATTGCCCCGATGCCGGCGGCCGCGGCCATCGGCCGCAACGGGGCACCGGCGATGAAGGCGACCACGAAGACGATGGACGCCAGCACGATTGCCGAGCCGAGGTCGCTCTGCACCAGACAGAGCCCGCTGCCAAGGACTGCGACGAGCATGACCGGCACGAGCGTGCGCGATGGATCGGCCATCTCGTCTCGTCGCTTGGCCAGCAGGTTGGCGCAATACAGCAGCACCGACAGCTTCAAGAACTCGGATGGCTGCAGCGACAGCGGACCGATGGCCACCCAGGCATTGGCATCGTTGACGCGGTCACCGATGCCGGGGACGAAGGGAAGCAGCATCATTCCGCACGACAAGATCAGGGCGGGCAGCACTAGGCGACGCCAGAAGTGGTACGGCACGCGCATACCGATCCACAGGCCCACCACGCCGAGCGCGGCCCACATCAGTTGCTTGTTGAAGATGCGATACGGCGACTGGCCCTGATGGAATTGGTCGATGGACGACGCCGACAGGACCATCACCAGACCCAGCATCACGAACACTGCGACGACGACGGCGATCGCGTAGAACGCAACAGTCGGCGGCGAAGCCGGCCTCGAGGCCATCCGCCGCGTCGGATGTCGGCGTAGTGCCGCGGCACGCTCGAGCGCCTGCCGTCGCCGGTCGCCGATGATGGTGGTCGACGAGCTCATCGCTCGACCTTCCCGAAGTGATCGCGAACAAGTCGCTTGAAGTCGTCGCCGCGCGCGGGGTAGCCACCCTCGGGGTACCAGTCGAAGCTGGCGCACGCCGGCGACAGCAGTACGGTGTCGCCTGCGCCGGCAAAGTCCGCGGCGGCCTCGACTGCGGCCTGCATAGAATCGACCTCGACCACCGGGCACCAGGGCGCGAACACCTGGCGGATGACGGCGGCGGCTTCGCCGAGGGCCACGACGGCCTTCACCCGATCATGCTCCGCGGCCATGCTGGCCAGGTCGAGACCCTTGTTGCGTCCGCCGGCGAGCAACACCACGTTGCTGAACCCGCGGATGGCCGTGATGGCCGCGTGAGGGGTGGTGGCTTTCGAGTCGTTGTACCACTGGGCGCCGCCGAACTCGCCGAGCGGTTCGATCCGGTGCGGCGGATGCTCGAAGGTGGTCAACGCCTCGGCGACGGCTGCAGCACTGGCCAGGCCGGACTCCATTGCGATGGCCGCGGCGGCCAAGGCGTTGCTGACGTCGTGTGGAAGATCACGCGTCATCGCCGACCGCTCGGCAATCTCTCCTTCGGGACCGGTCAACGTCGAGCCCACCAGTCGATAGTCGGCCGTGTCCGTGCCGAACGTGCACCGCCGGCCGACGACCGCCTCGAGATTTCGCATGACCACCGGGTCGGGCGCAAAGCCGACTGCGACATCGGTGGGTCGGTTGTGACGCCACATCCGTGACTTTGCCTGCTCGTAGGCACGCATCGACACGTGCCAGTTCTGGTGATCCTCCGCAAGGTTCAACCACACCGAGGCCTCGCTGCGGAAGTGGTCGATCCAGTTCAGCCGAAAGCTGCTGCACTCGACGACGAACGCGTCGACGTCGGTGTCGAGCGCGGCGATCAATGGCACCTCGGTGTTGCCGACGGCAGCCACTTTCAGTCCGGCGCATCGCAGCATCGCCGCCGCCATCATCGTCGTGGTGGTCTTGCCATCGGTGCCGGTGACCGCGAGCATCGGCCGCGGTCCTCCGATGCGCTGCTGTTCCCATTCGTACGCCAGGTCGATCTCGGTGCGGATGGGCCTGCCGTGGCGGTTGGCGGCAAGGATCACCGCGTGTGTCTCGGCAACGCCCGGTGCGGGGCAGACGATGTCGCAGGTGGCCATCAACTGATCGAGTATTGCGGGGTCAGGTCGCACGATCAGCTCGGACCCCACGGCATCGGCTGCAGCGATCTTGTCGTCGGTCGGGGCGTCGTCGGCGACCAACACCTTCACACCACGATCGTGGAGAGCCCTTGCCACGGCCACACCGGAGATTGCCACACCGTAGACCAGTGCTGTCGTGGTCATCGCCGTAGCTCCAGCCGCGTGAAGTCACCGATGTAGATGGCCAACGCCGTTGCCACGCAGATGCCGGCGATCAACCAGAACCTGATGATGACGGTCGTCTCGGGCCAGCCGAGCAGTTCGAAGTGATGATGAATCGGCGACATGCGGAACAGGCGGCGCTTGCGGCCCGATGCCTTGAACACACCCATCTGCAGCGCCACGGAGCCCGCCTCGAAAACGTTGATGCCGCAGATCAACACCAGCAGGAACTGCGTGTTGGTGGTCAGCGCCAAGAGCGCCAGCGCGGTACCGATCGCCAAGGCACCCACGTCACCCATGATGATGCGCGCCGGCGCAGCGTTGAACCACAAAAAACCCCCACACGCGCCCGCGAACGCCGCCGCCAGAACCGCGAGGTCGAGCGGGTTCACCACCCCTTTGCCGGCCACGCCGTAGATCTCCGGGTTACGGAACGCCCAGTAGGCGATGATCGTGAACGCCAGGAATGCCAACAGAGCCGAACCGGCGGCGAGGCCGTCGAGCCCGTCGGTCACGTTGACGGCATTCGACGTGCTCCAGATGGTGACCCCGGCCAAGACCACCCAGACCGGCCATGGCACATGCCACCCAGGCCAGTTGTAGCGAGTGAACGAGATCGTCTCGCTGATCCCGGTTGCTGCGACCAGCCACCACGCGATGCCCATCGAAATGGCCAGCGTGACGTAGCTCTTCTTCTTCCAGAAGATGCCGCGGTTGTGGGCCTTGTTCACCTTGATGTAGTCGTCGAGAAAACCGATGCCCGACAGTACGAGAATGCCGACCCAGGCAATGATGGCCTGATTGGAGAAGGCCAGACCACCGCGGAAGTGTGCTACGACCCAACCGAAGAGTGCGGAGACCACAATGGCCAAGCCGCCCATGGTCGGGGTGCCCTGCTTGTGCATGTGATGGTCCGGACCGCGGTCCTCCTTGCCGAGGATCGGCTGCCCTTTGCCGCGGTCGCGGAAGAAGGTGATGAGGTAGCGCGTTCCGACCAGCGACACGAACATCGCGCAGGTACCTGCGATCATGACGGCAATCATCGGAGGGCTTCCAACAGCTCGCGGGCGACGGTGCGATCATCGAAATCGATGACCCGGTCACCGACGGTTTGCGTTCGCTCGTGACCTTTGCCGGCGATCAGAACGACGTCTCCGGAACGCGCCTCGCGCATGGCTATGTCTATGGCCCGTCGGCGATCTGGTTCCATCACAACGCGGCCACGGTAGCCCGGGGGGACCCCCTGCATCGTGGCATTGATGATCTCCAGTGGGTCCTCCGAGCGCGGGTTGTCGGACGTGACCACGACGTGATCAGCAAGCTGCGAAGCGACTGCTCCCATCATCGGGCGCTTGTCGCGATCACGGTCACCACCGCAACCGAAGACCACGTGCACGCTTGCGTCGCCGGCAACGAGACGCGCCGCGCCGATCGCCTTCTCCAATCCGTCCGGCGTGTGAGCGTAGTCGACGATGACGGCGAACGGCTGGCCGACCACGATCGCTTCGAACCGACCCGGCACGGGGGCCGCTGCTTCGAGGCCGCGCCTGATCGTCGCCGGATCGATGCCCAGCCCAGCGCACGCAGTGGCCGCGGCGAGGCTGTTCATCACGTTGAACTCGCCACCGATGGGCACCGAGATCGACTGGCCCCGCCACGAGTAGCTGTGGTGAGTTGCCGAGACAGTGATGTCCGATGCGTCGGCCAGTCCGAAGCCTTCAGTCGGAATCGAACCGACGTCCATCAGCAGGCGCCCATGCGGGTCGTCGATGTTGACGACGGCCGCGTCTGCCAGGTCCGGCTGGAACAGTCGCGCCTTGGCCGCGAAGTAGCGCTCCTGGGTGCCATGCAGATCCAGGTGGTCGCGGCCGAGGTTGGTGAACACTGCAATTTGAAAGTGGCACCCGGCAACGCGTTGCAGCTGGAGAGCGTGCGATGAC
>JANOCR010000098.1:0-24503 GCA_031412355.1 Ilumatobacteraceae bacterium
CCGAGTGAATTGCACGGTGCTGCTCGTCATGTACTCATCGTAGAACCTTGCGGGTGCCGACGAGCACGACGAAGCGACTGGGTTCGCGCCGCCGTCGCAATCGTGCCTTCCACGGCCGCATGGCCCAGGTCCATCCGTACCAGGTGCGATGGCGGGCCCACCGCACATCCAGTTGTCGCCCGATGTCGTCGAGCATCGCGTCGGTGAGGTACTCGATCGACGCGACGCTGTCGGACCGGGTGCCGAATCGGCGTTCGAAATCGGCGTGACGCTCGGCAACCATCTGCCGGCCCGATTCGGCACGTCGGTAGATGGGCGAGTCCATGATCACCACGCTGCCCCCCTGCCGCAGCACCCGCAGGGCCTCGCCGATGGTGCGCACGTAGTCCGTGGAGTAGTGCAGGCTTGCGTTGAACACCACGAGGTCGGCCTGCGCGTCAGCGAACGGAAGCGCATCCATCTCGGCCTGGTAGCGCGGCCAAGGCGGCCCGTAGTGGCGGGCCGCGCCGAGACCGTCATCGTCGTCAATCGTCAGGTCGACGGCGTGCGGGACGTGGCCGAGGTCGTGCAGGCGATTCGACAGCCATCCGACTCCGGCGCCCACGTCGACCACGACCAGATCGTCGCCGAGCTTCGGCAGCACCCGATCCCGAACAGTGGCCCAGGTGCGTCGCCGAAGCTTCCATTGCCATTCGATCGGTCCACCCACAGTCGGCTCGGGCAGCCGCCGGAAGTACTCGACGTCGCCGGTGCCTCGGCCTTCGGCCAGCCTCACTGTCGTGTAGTCGCGCAGGAACGGCCGATAGAACTCGAGCCGCGCCGCTGGCAGGAACTGCTGGATGCCATCGACCACCGGATAGCGCTCGCCACATACATCGCAGGTCGTGCCACCACCTTCGGAGCCGGCGAGCAGTCCGCGACAGTTCGGGCAGGCCAGTTGGATCATCGACGGGTTGCCTCGACAACATAGTGATCGGCGAGGAGGGCAACGCCGGGCCACCGCTCGATTCGCCGCTCGGCCGAAGACAACCAAGCCAGCACCTGCGGATGACGTCGCATCCACGATTCGGCGTAGGAGGGTGGGATCAACGCGCCGAGCGCCCAGACCCTGCGAACCTCGAACGAGGGTGCTAGTCGTCGGCGCATGGCTAGCACCGACGGGTAACGGATCTGCATGCCACGCCACATGGTGAGGCGGGCAAACCGGCGCAAGGCTGTGCGCGGCCGGCCGTGGGCGACATACCACACCCATTCCCACGGCACGACCGGGCCCATCACGCACAACAGCACAGAGCCCCCGGGACGTACACACGCGGCCAACCCGTCGACAACCGCGTCGAGATCGGCGACACAGTTCAATCCGCCGAAGTTCGACAGTGCACCATCGAAGGGCCCGGCAACAGCCAGCTCACCGATGGACTCAGCCTGTAGCTGCCGTGCGTCGACACCGCGCCGGCGAGCAACAGCAACCATCTCGGCGGCGGCATCGGTGGCCACGACAGCGACACCGCGCCCGCGCAGCCAGGCCGCATCGACCCCGGTGCCACAGTTGAGCTCCACGACCCGGCTACCCGGTGGCCACAACATCCCCATGCGCCGCCACACGGCGTTGCGCATGGTCGAGCCGATTGTGCTGTCGGTGAACGTGTCGTCGTAGTCGGCCGCCAGGTCATCGAACGGCGACGGAGTCTCAGCCGGGCTCAGACATCCACCTCGTCGGCGCACGCCAGCAAGCTGAGCCTGGCTTGCTCGGCCGCTTCCGCCTTCGCTGCGGACGCGGTGGGGTCCGATTCAACCAGGCGATGTGCGTCGACCGCATTGACCAGCCATGAATCGGCGTGCTTGTAGTACTTGCGACTGTGGCGGCCGGCGACGCGCAGTTCGCGATCGGATGCGTTGTTCCAGTCGGACGAGAAGATCAGCTTCTTGCGGACCTTCTCGTAGTAGCCGGTGTTCTTGATCGGATAGGCCACGGTCGTGAAGAAGATGTCGGGATTCGACTCCTTGACATGTTCGATGGTGGCCTCGATATCGGACAGTTCCTCGCCTTCGTAGCCCCACATCAAGAACATGCCGACCTCGATCCCGTACTTCTTGGCCATCTTTGTCGCAAACTGCACCTCTTCGACCTTCACGCCACGTTGCATCGCGTCGAGGATGCGTTGGCTGCCGCTCTCGGAGCCGATCCAGATGCGATAGCAGCCGAGTTCGGCCAACGCCGCCAACACTTCTTCTTTCTTCATGCGGTCGGCGCGTGAGATGGTCTCGAACGGGATCTTCATGTTGCGACGTTTCATCTCGGCGGCGTACTCGAAAAGCCACTTGTGGCTGATCGTGAAGACGTCGTCGGCATACCAGACCTGTTCGGGCTTGTACCTCTCGACGATGTGCTGCACCTCGTCGACGCAATCGATCGGGTTGCGACGACGATGCGAGTAGCCGAACACAGCGTGACTGCACCAGTTGCACTTGTACGGGCACCCGCGTGCGGTGATGAGATTGACCGAGCCCATGCCGTGATGCGTGCGCCATGTGTCGACGTACTGGGCCATGTCGATCGCCTCGCGATCGGGCCACGGCAGCGAATCGATGTCGCTGATCTTGTCACGCGGCTCGTTGTGCACAATCACGCCGTCCTCGTCGCGAAACACGGTTCCCGCGACGCCGTGCAAGCGATGTGCGCCGCGGTCGCGCATGACCGGTAGCAGTTCTTCGAGCGTGTTCTCACCCTCGCCCAGTACGACGACATCGGCGCCACGTTCGATGTAGTCGTCGGGATAGTTGGCGCTCTCCGGCCCGCCGAAAACCACCGTCCAACCGTGCAGATGAGCCTGCTCAGCGATCCAAATTGCGTTCGCGCGGGTCATCAGGTTGGTGTACACACCCAGCACTCCGCCGGGTGTGTCGGCCAACCTGGCAACCAAGCCGTCACGGTCACTGAAGGTGGTATCGAAGGTTTCTACGTCGAATCCCGCACGCTTCAGGTAGGCGCTGATGTACAGCAGCCCCAAGGGCGCGTACGGCTTCATGATGGCGCGCTCTTTCTCGTCTTCCCACAGGAAGTAGCCATGAGTCAGCAGCAGGTCCGTCACCGGCGACAGAGTACCCCACGATCCGTCTCCTCGGCCTGGGGAACGGTTCCGCTGTTCCGTTCCCCAGGTGGAAGGATCCGGGAAGCAACTCTGCTTCCAGATACCCGGCCGCCCGTCCCGTTGGCCTGGGCACTCAGTAGATCATCTGACCGCACATCCTGATACTCGCCGGCGGTTCAATGAGCCAAACGACCCATGCGATACCGTTCGGCCATGACCTCGCCTGAGTTCCCGCAACCGCTCGGTGGAAACGACATGCCGCGTTTCGCAGGGATCACCACGTTCATGCGGCTGCCGGGCACCAGTGCACCCGATCAACTCGATGCCGCCGTGGTCGGCGTGCCGTTCGACATCGGTACCTCGAACCGCCCAGGGGCACGATTCGGGCCGCGGGGAATCCGCAACGAGTCGGTGCTGCTGCGTCCGTACAACATGGCGACTCGCGCCGCGCCGTTCGACAGCCTGCGGATCGACGATCTCGGCGATGTCGCCACCAATCCGTACAACCTCACCGACTCGATCGAGCGGATACAGGCGCACTTCGACGACCTGCTGCAGCACGGCCTGGTAACCGCGACCATGGGTGGCGATCACACGATCGTGCTGCCGATCCTGCGGGCGATGGCCAAGCGCCACGGTCCTGTCGGGCTGGTCCATGTCGATGCCCACACCGACATCAACGATTCGATGTTCGGCGAGCGCATCGCCCACGGGACCCCGTTTCGGCGTGCGGTCGAAGAAGGGTTGCTCGATTGCACCAGGGTCGTCCAGATCGGCGTCCGCGGCACCGGGTACCAGGCCGACGACTTCGACTGGTCACGCCAGCAAGGCTTTCGCGTCGTGCAGGTCGAGGAGTGCTGGCATCGCAGCCTCGACCCGTTGATGGCGGAGGTTCGCGCCCAGCTTGGCGAGGGTCCGGTCTACCTCAGCTTCGACATCGACGGGCTCGACCCGTCGTTCGCTCCGGGCACAGGTACACCGGAGATCGGTGGCCTGACCATCTGGCAAGGCGTCGAGATCATCCGCGGTTGCCGCAACCTGCAGATCGTTGGCTGCGATGTGGTCGAGGTCGCCCCGATCTACGACGTCTCCGGCACGACGTCGCTGGTCGCAGCCAATCTGCTGTACGAGATGCTCTGCGTGCTGCCGGGGGTCGAGTACCGCTAGTCGCCGGCGCCCAGCCACCATGTGCTTGGGGGGTTTCGCGGCGAGTCAGGGTCGCCGGGTGCACAGTTCGCGGACTACGCACCACATCAAGAGCCGCGAGACGCAGGCCGTGATACGCGTTTATCCGAGACGCAGCGTCAGCCGGCTCCAGGCGCCGACGTAGACCCGGTCGCCATCGTGCAGTGGCGTCGACAGGCCGGGCTCGATCGACGCCGTGTCGTCGGTGGGTTCGCTGCCCGACGCAACGACATACGTGCCATTGGTCGACGACAGGTCGATGACCACAAGACCGTCACCGTCGCGGACCAACTGGGCATGCCGTCGCGACACGCCCGTGTCGCCGTCGAGGGCGATCTCGGGGTGGATGTCGCGCGATTGGCTGGATCGGCCGATCAAAGCGGTGTGCTGGGTCAGGGCCACCGTCGACGATGATGCGGATGGGCACGGCTGGTCGGCCAGCGAACCCTTCAACGAATACCAGACGGGATCGACCTCGACGACAACGACCCACTTGACGCTGGAGTCGAGCGTCGACGGGGGCTCCGGAGGCGGGGGCGGAGCCTGCGGCTGCGGAGGTGCCTGGCCGGTGGTGAAGTCGTAGCCGCACTGCTCGCAGAACAGGTTGGCGGCGTCGTTCGACAGCCCGCAGTTAGGACACGTTGTCTGCGGCTGCGACGCCGACGATGAGGTGGCGGCCGGTGTCGGGTCTGCCGCGGGCGTAGGCCCAGTTCCGGGCGAGCCGCCGATCGGCGCGCCGCACGTGTCGCACCACTCCCGGTCGGCGCTGTGGTGACCATTCGGGCAGACGACGGTTGTCACGGTTCCTTCCGGATCCTGGTGGTCTTGGTG
This sequence comes from Ilumatobacteraceae bacterium, assembly GCA_031412355.1. GTDB lineage: Bacteria > Actinomycetota > Acidimicrobiia > Acidimicrobiales > Ilumatobacteraceae > JAENVT01. The sequence continues at coordinate 5,109 of JANOCR010000098.1, forward strand.
CTGCGCGTATCGAGTGCCATCTCGTCGGTGCGCTCGACATTGCCCTTCAGCCGAACCGTGCCCGCCTCGACGTCGACGACGTCGACCACCTTGGACAACAGTCGGGTCGTGTCCTCGTTGCCGCTCTCGTGAGCGATCTTGGCTGCTTGCCCCAACAGCACCGTTGCGGTGCGATCGTCGCCGGCCGCCTTCGCCGCCAAGCCCTTCTGGATGACGTCGGCCAGTTGGGCCTGTCCCGTGTAGTGGGCTACTGCAGGGTCGATCCGCGTCGTCAGATTCGTATCTGCACTCCAGGTCGCCTTCACCAGGGCTTTGGCGACGATCTCGTCGTTGATGACGACTTCGACCCGGGCCGCCAACCGTTCGTTTCCCAGTGGCGCGACCGGCACCCGCACAGCCACGTGGTAGTCGCGGCTTTCATCGCTCCACGCCCCAGTGGGCACTTCTCGGATCAATGGTCCGACCTGCGTGGCTTTGCTGGTCAGGTCCTCAACGGTCGGCGCGACCTGGCGCACGAACAGCACCTCGCTGCCCTGCGGTGCCCACACTCGCAACCGAGCATCGGCGACACCTCGGCTCATCGAGGTGCGGATCATCGCCTCGAAGTCGGCTTCCAGGTCCTCTGGGTCGGCGATGATGTCGACGGTGCCGAGCAAGGTGTTGGCGATCGTGCGCAGTTCCTCGACCACCCAGTCGGAGCCGATGCCGCGACAGTCGCACTGGAACTGACCCTGCGCGGCGGTCAGCGCCTGCGGCAACGCATATGCCGGTTCGCCTTCGATCTTGCCATCGGTCAGCAGGATCGCATGACGTTGCGCAGTTTGCACTTGCGAGAACAGTTCCGTCGCCGCCGCGATCCAGGCGCCGATCGCGGTGGCCCCGCCGGCGCGCAGGTCGTCGATCGTGTGCAGTGCTTCGCGACGGGTGACGTCGGTCATCTTGGCGAGACCAGGGTGCGTCGGATACACCATCTGGGCGACGCTGTGACCACTGACCACGGCAAACCAGGTGCCATCGAGGATCTCGCCCAACGCGACCTTGGCGGCCCGCCGGGCGGCGACGATCTTCGACGCCGGCATGTCCATCGAGCCCGACGTGTCGACGATGATGATCTCGGCAGCCTCACCGTGGCCCGAATGTCCCGCAGTCCCTGCGGCTGTGCAGGTCACCGAGACGACGGCGTGCACGTCGGTGGCCCCGTCCGCCAGGAACTCGTTCTGAAAGACCTCTGCTTCGAACTCAGCCACGTGATGTCCTCTCTGGTTCCAAGCGTAGCGATGGGTCACATCGGGCAAGAGCAGCCGTGATGTTGTCGTGACCGCCGGCTGCGTTGGCCCAGTCGACCAGGGCCGCGGCCATAGGCAGCGGGTCGGGCCCCACCTCAGCGCCGACGGTCGACAGGCGGGTCGCCATCTCGTCGAGCGCAGACGCGTAGTTCCACAGACCGTCACTGCACACCAGCAGCCATCCGACGCCGTCGACCTGCTGCGACGCGAACTCAGGGGTGTGATCAACCGAGTCCGCCCCGAGCCATCGGGTGATGGTGTGAAACGCCGGGTCGGACTCGGCGTCGGTTGGCGACATGCCCGCAGCCAACATCTCGGTGCCCAGCGAATGGTCGATCGTGAGTGCGCGCGGTTCGCCTTCGTCGGGGAACCAATAGGCACGGGAGTCACCGCACCACGCCACAGTGATCAGCGAGCCGGCGACGACCGCCGCCACGAAGGTGCACGACGGCGGTTCCGGCGGGTCGCCCAACGTGTGGGCCACGCCGACGGCGGCAGAGTTGGCCTCGACCTGGGCAGCGCGCAACGCGTCGCTCCAATAGGTCACGGCGGCGGCCATTGCAGTCGGCGCCGACGACACCATCGACGTGAGTTGGCTGCAGGCGATTCGCGATGCAGCCAACGCGGCACGATCACTTTGAGGAGCGCTGGTCACGCCGTCGCACACAACCAGAACGGCGAACGACTGGTCGGCCGTTGCTGACAGGGCCATCGCATCTTCGTTCGCGGCGTGGGCGATCCCCTTGTCACATACTCCGGCGACCCACGGCGCTGGTTGCTCACTCCAGTGGTCCCGCGGCGAACGGGCCTTATGCCCACAGGTGCCGCAATACCCGTCGTCGAGCACGCGGCCGCCGCACTGTGCGCACGCCGGCGACGTGATCAGCGTTCGCGGGATCGGTGCCGTGTCGTCGATCGACTTCGGGCCCGGTGGGGCGGTCGGAGCTGTCGACACGGGTGCTGTCGCGGCCCCCGTCACGGTAGGCGGCGAGGCGGGGCCTGTCGGCGACCCCAGCAGCTGGGTCCCGCATGCTTCGCAGAAGCTGTCGCCAGCCGCGATCGTCGCGTCGCATGCCGGGCAGGTCAGTTCTGGGTCGGTCATGTCAACGAGCGCATCCGCACAGAGTTTGCTTGATCGACCAGGTGGGTGCGAGCGTCGGGATCGTCGGACAGGCGCGCCGCGTCGCGGTAGGCCCGTTCGAGGCCGGAGCGCAACGCAGGCTCCGTTGCCCGGGCACCCGCGATCATCAAGTGCGGCGAGGCGCCCTGGCTGCGTACTCGTTCGAGTGCCGCAGACAGGATCTGAATGCGCAGCGCGGCCCGGCCGGCAGGGTCGGGCTCGGCTTGATCCAGCTCGTTGGCAGCGGCAGCGAGGTCCTCGAGGGGTGGTGGTGAACCATCGCTCGACGACAGCAGGAGCGCGCGCTGGCGACGTGCGTCGCTGTAGGCGCGACTGGTTGCGGGAATGCGATCGAAGGCGGCGAGTGCCTCGTCTCGACGACCCGCTGCCGCAGCAAGGCGGGCCAATCCGAATTGCGCCGGCGCCACATAGGCAGCATCGGTCTTGGCGCACTGTGTGTACATCTGCGCGGCCACTGCCGGCTCGCCACCCAGTTCGCACGCCCGGGCCAGCGCCAACTTCGGCGCCAACTCCCCCGGCAACTGACCGTACACACTGTTGAACGCGGAGATCGCCGCCACATGGTCGCCGGCGTCGAGTGCGACCAGCCCGTGCAACCACACCCCGCGCCATTCCCACGGGTCGTTTCCGAGGATCGCGTCGGAGGTCGTTGACGCCTGCTGCAGCTGCCCCGCAGCCATCGCCGCGTATCCGCTGGCCATCGCCACACCGACCGTCTGTTCCGGCGCCGATTCCAGAGCCTGCAGACGATCGGCTGGATTCTCCGCGGTGACCGACGCCAACCACGACGCCATGGGGTCGGCAGGATCGACGGCCACAACGGGCAGGTCCGACCAGTCGAGTCGATCGTTGGCAACGGCAGGCGTGTCGAACAGGCGCGACGGGGTGCTGCGTGTGACTGCTCCGCCAGCCGCTGCAGCGGTGACCTCGCGCAGCACACCGAGGAGTTGATCGCGCATCTCCTCCGCGCTCTGGAATCGATCCTCCGGCTGCGGCGCCGTGCCCTTCAACAACCATCGATACAGGGAGTCGTGCTGGGCCAGGATCGGCACGTCGCCGGGCGGCGGCAGCGAGGTCTCGTACGCGCTCTGATATCCCTTGAACTCGAAGATCAGCACCGCCAGGGTTCGAGCCACGGTGTACAGATCGCTGGAAATCGATGTGCCTTCCTTGGCGACCTCGGGGGCTTGAAAACCGACGGTGCCGTAGATCGGTGACTGGTCATCGTCGGCCCGCCGAACCCCGCCGAGGTCGATCAGCTTCAGCCCATCGCCGACCTGGATGACGTTGGCCGGCTTGAAGTCGCAGTACAACAGCCCCAACAGGTGCAGATACGAGAACGCCGGAAGGATTTCGACGATGTAGGCGATCGCCTGGTCGACCGGGATGGGCGAGAATCTGCCCGTGGCCTTCATGCGATCCTTCAACAAGACATTCAGCGACCGTCCACCGACGTACTCCATCACGATGTACGACGCCCCGTCGGCGGCCGTGACGAAGTTGTAGATCTCGACGATCAGTGGATGTTCGACCTCCGCCAGGTACTGCTTCTCGGCGACTGCCGCACGGGCCGCATCCGGGTCGCCGCTGTTCAGCAGGCCCTTCAGCACGACCCACCGATCGTTGACGTTGCGATCGTTGGCAAGGTAGATCCATCCCATGCCGCCGTGGGCCAAGCCGCCGACTACCTCGTACTGGCCACCGACCAGCGCGCCGGGCTGCAACTTCGGATCGAAGTCGAATGGTGTCCGGCACTTCGGGCAGAAGCCTTTCGATCGACCGAGTGTTCCGTTGCGGGATCGCCCGACAGGCGCTTGGCACACCGAGCAGAAGCGCTTGTCCTCGGCCACAGTTGGAGGATCCATCAACGCCTGACGTGGATCCGTCACGGGAACCGAAGGGACCTGGGTCAGGCCGGCACCCAGCCGCGTTGTCTGCGTCGTCGCATGCAGCCGTCGCGTTGGACGGCTGGCGCCGCTGGACCTCGCCGACCCCAACGGCACCAGGCCGAGGCGGGTCGAGCCAGATCGCCCGGTGACCACGCTGGGCTCATCGACCGTCGCAGGCGATGCAGAGACCGATGCCGCTGTGCCGACCGGGGCGAGTCCGCAGACATCGCAGTAGCCGTCGACAACGGTACCGCCGCAGCCCGATTGGGCGCACTTCATGAGCCCATCCCTCCAGGTGAGACCGGTGAGGCGATCATCGTGTTGACCGCGGCAACGAATCGATCGACCAACGGGCGCGCCGCCGACAAATCGCACGGGGCCGCCCACAGCAAGGCTTCGGCCCGACGGTACAAGGGTTCGAGGTCGCTGTGCTCGCCGAGCCCGTGCGCTGCCGCTTTGTCCCGGAACGACTGCAGCAGGCCGCGCAATTCGTCGCGTTCGTCGAGAGGTCGCTGGTACCGGCGACGGGCCTCGTCGAGCGCTGCCTCGAGTCGCTGAGATTTGTCGACCAGCGGTGCCATCACGGCACGAGCCGACGACCACGGCATGGTCTTCAGATCGTCGGCGGGCCGAGGCGGGCCGATCGCCGCGACCGACGGGACCGCAATGGTCGGTGCCTGCAGGATCTTCGCCCGACAACGCTCCGCCAACTGGCGAACCGTTGTTTCGACATCGGCAAGTTTGATCAGACGATCAGGCAGCGATGACCATCGCTCGAACAATTGGCGACGCTCGGCATCGACCTGCTCGAGTTCCCCGCGCAGTTCGGCCGCGCGTGCCGCGACCCCACCTAGATCGCGGCGGGCGACAAGATCGCCGCGCAGCTGCGCGGCCCGGTTGATGTGGCTGCCCAGCAGGTTCGCCAATCGCTCGGCAACCGCCAGATCGGCGTCAGCTCGCGTGGCCAAAGCAACTTCGTTGACGGACTGATTCTCGCTGGTCGACACATGCGATTCGACTCGCTGCACGATGGCGTCGACCAGAGCCGCCGAATCTGCCAGGTCCCGACCAACGGCTCCACCCAGATTGTCGACCACGGGTTGACTGGCCAATGCCGCTGCCCCGGCGCGATCGCGCTCGACGAGATCGGCGATCGCCCGCAGTCGGTCACCGATGGCCTTTCGGGCGACGAAGGCAGCGGCGAGATCGGCCGCGTCCTGATCAGATCCAGCGGCGCGAACACGATCTTCCAGCGACAGCATCACGTCGGTGTGGGCCGACAACCAGTCGTGCCACTGGGTCAGCAACGCCGCCATGTGCTCCGCGGTGGGGGTGGGCTGATTGGTTGCCACTAGCCCTCCCTGCCGTAGATCGCGGCCGGCGGTTCGATGACGGTGTCGCTGAGAACGCCGACCAACCACCTCGAGTAGATGTCGGCCCAACGACCATCGGTGCGCATGTCCTCGATCACGCTGTTGACGAACCGCACGAAGTCGATCCTGTCGTTGGCCATGCCCAACCCGTATGGCTCTTCGGTGAACTTCTCGCCGACGACCTCGGTGTTGGGATCCTGCGCGGCCAGCCCGGCCAGCACGGTGTCGTCGCCAGTTGCAGCATCGGCCTCACCCTGCTGCATGGCCACCAAGCAGTCGGTGATGTCGGGCTTGGCCAGTACGACCATGTTGGCGAAGCGCTCAGGGTCGTTGCGCAGGAAGTCGATGTTGGTGCTGCCCTCGGGAGCGCACACCGTGGCCCCAGCAGCGTTGAGGGCGTCGATGCCGATGAACCCGGAGTCCTTCTTCACCAGCACGCGCTGGCCGGCATCGAAGTACGTCGACGAGAAAGCGATCCTCAGCCAGCGGTTGCAGTTGATCGTCATCGTATGGGCAACGATGTCGACCCCACCGTTGTCGGGGCCGGCCTCGATGTTCGGCAGGCGGTCGGCGTAGGTGATGACCTTGTAGGTGATGTTCGACTCACCGTCAGGTCCGAAGATCGCCTTGGCCACCTCTTTCAACATGTCGATGTCGAATCCCTCGATCTCGTTCGCCAGCGGGTTGCGGGCACCGAACAACAAGGTGTCGCCGGAGACACCGACGATCAACTGCCCACGATTGTGGATCTCCTCCATGGTCGAACCAGCCGGCATCTCGCCCGGCGTCGGCAACGGCCCTTCCGGCTCGTAGGTGCGGGTGGGATCCTGCGCCTGCTCCTCGGTCGAGCACGTCGGGAATGCCGGAGTAGCGGGGTCGCTGGAGGTCGGCACTTCGCCCTCGACAGCAGGTGACAGGCGAACGGAGCCGCCACACCCCGCAAGCAGCCCGCTGACGGTCAGAGCTACGACCAGCCGGTGGCGCACGGTCATCGGTACTCCTTCAGCCGCTGACCACAACCGAACGCGGCGAGTGCTGCGATCACCAACCCGGCGACGAAGACGATGTTGCGCAGCGAGCCGAGCGGCCCGGCGGCGTCGCTGAGCCGAAGTGAGGCGTTGGAAGCTTCGTCCGTGACGATCTGGCCGACAGCCCGATCGAACTGGTCGAACGCAAGGCCGGCGTTGATGCCGTCGGACGTGGGCTCCCTGCCGAGACTGACGGCGACGGCCGCATCCCAGTTACCGTCGTCGTCGAGAACGCGGATCTCTGTGTGTGCATCCCGGTAGTCGTCGTACGCATCGGCGGCGTCGTCGGACAGATCAGGTTCGGTGCCCAAACCCTTGCCCAGCTGTTGCGTGACGATGTCGTCGCCGCGCTGCCAGTTGGCTTCGTTCGCGGCGCCGTTCCCACGGTTGATCAGTGTCAGCGCCTCCTGCGATCGGGCCTCGAACGCCGCTGCACGAGCCTGCGCGGCATCGTCGGCACTCGCCAGTTGAGTACCGACGGCGCCGTCGGTGTCGCTGACCGCCCCGGCCTGTTTGGTACCCCCGATCACCAGGAGCAGCAGCAACAGCACGATCGCAACCGCGATGGGAAGGTTGACGACTCGCCGGAAGGTGCGCGACATCCACCAGCTGCCCAGCACCAACGCCAGCATCAACAGCCAGCCCGACAGATGCAGCCACGTGCCGGCCCGGTGCGCAGTGGCCAGGCTGTCGTTGATCTGGCCACGTTGCGACGCCTCCACCGCGCGCAGCGACGAGACGATGTCGGGCGCATCAGGGTCGTTGTTGCTGACGATTCCGTTGGCTTGGCGTTGATAGGTGGCCCCGACCGGGAATCCCTGACGGTTGTTGGCCCTGGCTTGCTCGACCAGGCCGACGTAGCCGCCGAGCAGTCTGCTGGCTTCACTGAGCTGTTCGAGGTCCGCGTCGGTGGCCGCCCCCGACACTGCGACCAACCCATCGCCGGCCGCGGCGATCTCGTCGAGGTACGCAGTGCGCTGCGCCGGATCCTCCTGCCCGCCGACCAGGTACGACGAACTGGCTATGGCATCGGCGCGGACAACCCTGACACGGATGTCCTGCAAGGCGAGCAATTGCCCGGCAGCCGTGCGCACGTCGTCGATCGCGTTGGCCCGTCGGTTGACTCCGAAGGCGCCGCTGACCGCCAGGACCACTGCCAGCACGATGAACACGGCACGCAACAGTGACAGCTTGGCGGGGGTCGAGGTCGTCGCGATACGCCGCGCAAACAGTCGCGTGACGGGCGGAGATGACTGCGGCTGCGTCGTTGTTGTCGCGGTTGGGAGCACCACACCTCTTCGTCGCCAAGTCTTGTCACGGAGTGTACGCGCAACTCTTGACGATGCGAGCCGGTTGGTTACCGTTATGGCATGCCTTCAGCATTCATTCACCCGTTCGCCCCGTTCAGCCGAGAAAGCTTCATTCGCATCGAGCGCGGTGAAGGTGCGTTGGTTTGGGACCAGAATGGCCGCGAGCTGGTCGACGGCATGGCCAGCCTGTGGTACAACGCGATCGGCCACGGTCGGGGCGAGATGGCCGATGCGATCGCCGCTCAGGTGCGCAAGCTCGGTGCATACAGCACGTTCGACCCGTTCACCAACGAGCCGGCCGAGCAGTTGGCCGAAGAGTTGCGCCAGATCGCGCCTACCCCCAGCGCCCGCGTGTTCTTCACGTCGTCGGGCTCCGAGTCCATAGAGACTGTGATGAAGCTGGCCCGCATGGCCCACGTGCAGGCCGGCCAGCCGCAGCGCAAGCTGATCATCAGCCGTACCCGCGGCTATCACGGCGTCGGCTACGGCGGCACCAGCGCCCTCGGTATTTCCGCTTACAAGGAAAACTTCGGCCCATTCGTCGACGAAGTCGTGCAGGTACCTGCCGAAGACATCGAGGCCGTCGCCACCTTGATGAGCCAGCGCAGCAACGAAATTGCGGCCATCATCACCGAGCCTGTGCAGGGAGCCGGCGGCGTGTTCCCCCCGCCCGACGACTACTTGCAGTCGCTGCGCAAGCTGTGCGACCAGCACGGTGCATACCTGATCTTCGACGAGGTCATCACGGGCTACGGCCGCACCGGCAGCTGGTTTGCAGCCCATCACTACGGTGTCTCGCCCGACTTCGCGACCTTTGCCAAGGGGGTCACCTCCGGCTACATCCCGCTCGGCGGCGTGTTCGTTGGCCTGGCCCCGACCGCTGCACTCGAGTCCGATCCCGATTTCTTCCTGATGCACGGCTTCACTTACTCCGGGCATCCGACCGCATGTGCGGCCGGGCTGATGAACCTGGAGATCATTCGCCGTGAGGGCCTGGTCGAGCGTGCCAAGCACATCGGTGACCGGTTGGGCGGCGGGCTGCACGCACTCGCAGCTGATGGCGTCGTCGATTCCGTCCGTGGCATCGGTGGCATGTGGGCCCTCGCCGTGCGCGCCGACCAGGATGCCAAGGCCATGCGCGACCACATGCTCAACACCAGTGGAGTGATTGTCCGCGCCCTCGCCGATGGGTTGGTGTTCTGCCCGCCGCTGGTGATCCGCGACGAGCACATCGATCGGTTGGTCGACGCGGTTGCCGCGGCGGCCGGCTGACGATGAAGTTCGGAATCTTCTACGAGCACCAGATCGGCCGGCCGTGGGACGACGGTACCGAGCATCAACTGATCCAGGATGCGCTCGATCAGGTCGAGCTCGCCGACTCGGTGGGCATCCAGTACGTGTGGGAGGTCGAGCACCACTTCCTCGAGGAGTACAGCCACTCCTCCGCCCCCGAGGTGTTCCTGGCCGCCTGCAGTCAGCGCACCAAGAACATGCGCCTCGGCCACGGGATCATCCTCACCGCCCCGAGATTCAACCATCCGGCGCGCACGGCCGAACGGGTCAGCATGCTCGATCTCGTTTCCGGTGGACGCGTCGAGTTCGGCAGTGGCGAGTCATCCAGCGAGGCCGAACTTGCCGGCTTCGGGGTCAATCCGCTCGAGAAGCGCGAACAGTGGCTCGAGGGGCTCGAGGTCGCGGTGCGCTGCATGGCCGAGACTCCTTTCACGGGCATCGACGGCAAGTACGTGCAGATGCCGCCGCGCAACGTCATCCCCAAGCCGATGCAGAAGCCTCACCCGCCCCTGTGGGTCGCGTGCAGCCGCCGCGAAACCATTCTGCTCGCTGCCGAGAAGGGCATGGGGGCGCTCACCTTCGCCTTCATCGACCCGGAGGAAGCCGTCAACTGGGTCACGGAGTACGAGCGCACCTTCACCGAGAAGTGCCGGCCTGTGGGCTTCAGCGTCAACCCGCAGGTCGCCTGCGTCAGCCCGATGATGATGCACCACGACGAGGACGAAGCGATCCGCCGTGGTACCGAGGGCGCCAACTTCTTCGGCTACTCGCTGGGGCATTTCTATGTGTTCGGCGAGCATCAACCGGGCAAGACCGATGTGTGGTCGCAGTACATCGAGCGGCGTGCGGCGCAGGGCTACGACCCCGAGGCGATCGCGGCAGCCGCACGCGTCGACGTGCTCGGCGCAAAGCAGGCTGCCGGCGACACGACCGGGTTGCGCGGCAGCGTCGGGACTCCCGCCCAGGTGCGTGAATACCTCCGTCGCTTCGAAGAGGCCGGGGTCGATCAGGTGATCTTCGTGTTGCAGGCCGGTCGCAACCAACACGAGCACATCATGGAGTCGATCGAGATCTTCGGACGCGAGGTGCTGCCCGAGTTCGTCGACCGCGACGAGGCCCAGGTTGCCGCGAAACAGCAGCGTTTGGCGCCGGCCATCGAGGCGGCCATGCGGCGACGGGCAGAGGATTATCAGCCGGTCGACCTGGGCGATTATTCGTTTCCGGCGCTGCCGGTGCAGTGGGCCAAGGCCACCGGCTCGACCGAGCTCGAACAGACGCTGCAGCAGTGGGCCGACGACCGGGCCGCCGGCAAACGTGATCTCGGCGCCGGGATCACCGGCTGACTCGCCCGATCAGCCGAGCACGTTGGCGAGGTAGGCGTTGCGGAACTTCTGAGCCGGGTCCCATTCCGTGACCAGCTCCTCGAACGCGTCCATCCGTTCGAATCGCGAGCGGATGATCGAGCCGCTGAGGGTCGAGAGCTTGCCCCAATGCGGGCGGGGCGCAAACGGTTCGAGCGCGGACTCGACGCGCGCCAACACCGGCTCAACCTGCACCCAGGACGGGATCCAGGTGAAGTGGAATGCGATGCAATCACGTTGATAGCACGGGCTGAGCCACAGTGAATCCGCAGCGACGGCACGCACCTCGGAGACCTTCAAGACGGGCGCCAGCTCGTCGCCGAGCTCGACCAAGGTCTGCATCGCGCCGGGTGCGTCGGCTCTCGCCACGAACAGCTCCGATTGAAGTTCGTCGCCGCTGCTCGGCGTAAAGCCCATCCGGAAATGCGGAAGCCGTTCGTGCCATGGTCCGGCGACGCCCAGCTGCTCGGTGCACGGTTCGGCCGAGAGTTCGGCGATGGGGTGCATGTCGTGGATTGCCGGCATTCCACCGAATCGAGGACTACTCGCACCGTCGTCCTCGTCATCGCCCGACACCCGCTGCTTGCGCCACAGCTGCTCGATGCTCTCGGTTCGCCACGACGTGAAGAGGCTGACGCTGTAGCCATCAGCCATGATCTCGTCGATACGGTCGATGGCCGTTTGCATCGGGATGAGCTCGTACACACGCTGGCTGACTGCGAATGTGGGCTCGATGGCCAGCGTGAGAAGGGTCACGATTCCGAACGCTCCAAGGCCGACGGCCATGGCGTTCATCAGCTCAGGGTCCTGATCCAGCGGCGCCAGCTCGACCAGATCACCGGACGCCGCAACGAGCTGCATCCAGCGCACCGCAGTGGCGAGGTTGCCGTTGCCGGTACCCGAACCGTGCGTTCCCGTGGCACACGCACCGGCGACTGATATGTGCGGCAGCGAAGCCAGGTTGGCCAGCGCCCAGCCATGCTCGTGAAGGTACGTCGCCAGTTCGCCGTACCTGATTCCGCCATCGATGGTGACCGTGTGCGCCTCGGCGTCGATGTCGACGATGCGTGGTAGCGCGGCGAGCGAGATCTGATCACCGGTGGTGTCCGCGATCGTGTTGAACGAGTGACGGCTGCCGACGGCGCGCACCTTGGCGCTGGCGGCGACAACCGACTGCACCTCGGCGACCGATGTCGGCTCGTGGAATTGGGCCGCGCCGTATTCAATGTTGCCCGCCCAGTTGCGTTCGACCATGAACCCCCCTCTGTCGCCGGTGAACCTAGACAACCTCATCGAACTTTGTCGCTGCGAAGCGGCTGGACGACTTGACAGCGACAAAGTTCACCCGATTCGCAACTCCTCGCGGGCGGCGGGATCCTGGCGGTAGAAGGCGGCCAACACCTCGTACAGCTCGGGCTTGGCCTCGCGGAGGTCGATCGGCCGGCCGAAGAACACCTCGGTGGCGACTGCGAAGAACTCGCCGGGGTCCGTAGCCGCGTAGTCGTCGAGCAACGGATCACCTTCCCCACGCCGCAGTAGTTTCAGTTCGGCGGCACACACGGCGATCCACCGGTCGAGCGCAACTTGATCCTGCATCATCGGCGTTCCGTCGACGACGCCGTCGAGCATGTCCATCTTGTGGGCGAATTCGTGGAGCACGACATTGCGGGTCCGCCCCCGGTGGCGTGCGCCCGAACGCACCTGGTCCCATGCCAGAAGCATCGGACCGCGATCGTGGTGCGCCTCGCCGAGCAACGGTTGCGCACCCTCGTCGACCATGCCCCGAATGACCGTCGGACGCGGGCCCGGGATTGAGAACGTGGTCGGGTGAACGATCACTGAGGTGACCTTGCCGAAATAGCCGATGTCGAGGCCGAGGATCAGAACGCCAGCTTGCACCGCGATGGTCACGACCATTTCGTCGGTGAGCGCGAAACCGTTCGCTGCCTCCCACCGCTTGTTGCTGGCGATGTTCTCCGCCAGGTCGGCGAGATGTTCCTGCTCTGGCTGATCGAGCATGCTCCAATAGGCAACTCGTTGCCGGGCGATCTGCTGCCAGCCATCCGGTAGGTGCCTGCGACGCGCCATCACAGAGCGATCTGTTTGGCGAACGTCTCGGGATCGATGTTGGCGCCACACACGACCACGCCGACCCTCTGACCTTCGAGGCGGTCGCGCAACGGGTACATCAGCGCGGCCAGTGCCGCTGCGCCGGCCGGCTCGACGGCTAGCTTCGCCGTCCGAAACAACAGCCGCATACCGTCGCGGATCTGGTCGTCGTCGACCAGGACGACCTCGTCGACGAACTGCTGGTTAAGCGAGAACGAGTAAGGCTCGCAGCGCGGTGCACCCAGCGAGTCGGCGATCGTGCGCACGACATCGATCGACTGCGGGGAGCCCGCCCTGAGGCTGCGGCTCAAGCTGTCGGCGCCCTCCGGCTCGACCACGTAGACAGCGGTCGACGGGCTCATCTGCTTCACTGCACACGCCACGCCCCCGGTCAACCCGCCGCCGCCTGCAGCGACGATCACGGCGTCGAGCACATCGCCGGCAGCGTCCACTTGATCGATGAACTCCATGCCGATAGATGCCGTGCCGAGCGCCGTCTTCGGGCCTTCATACGGGTGTACGAACGTGCGACCTTCCTCTGCCTCGATCTCTTTGACGCGGTCGAACGCATCGTGCACGTTGTCGACCAGAACCACATTCGCGCCGAGCTCACGACAGACCTGAACCCTGAACGGATTGGCGTTCTTCGGCATCACGACCGTCGCCGTCGTGCCGAGCATTCGCGCCGAGTAGCCCAACGAGATCGCATGATTGCCCGCGGACACCCCGGTAACGCCGCGCGACAGGGCCTCGGAGTCAAGATCGAGCATGACCGACAGTGCTCCTCGCGGCTTGAAGCTGCCGGTTCGCTGGAAGAGTTCTTCCTTCAGCCAGACGCGAGTCGATGTGCCGACCGCCGCAGCTAGGGCGTCATCGACCAGGAGCCGGATCGGGGTGGTGACGACGAGATCACCAAGTCGCAGCCGGTTGGCGCGGATTGCTTCGATCGTCGGCGCCTCGACGGACGTCGTGGCCACTACTTGACGGGTTCGAGAACCATGACAGGAATCTCCCGTGCGGTCTTGGCCTCGTACTCGGCAAAGCCGGGGTACAGCTCCTTCTGACGCGACCACAGGCGCTCGCGAGTGTCGCCCTCGGCGACGCGGGCCACGACATTGACCGTGCTTTCGCCGACCTCGATCGAAGCCTGCGGAAAGGCAACGATGTTGTGATACCAGTCCGGATTGGTGGGGGTCCCCGCCTTCGTGGCGAACACGATGAAATCGTCACCATCGGCGAGATACATCATCGGGTTGACACGCTGCTTGCCCGACTTCGCCCCGGTCGAGTGCAGCAGCAGCAGCGGCGCGCCTTCGAACTGCCCGCCGACCTTGCCGCCATTGGAGCGGAACTCGTCGATGATCTGGGTGTTCCAATCCTGGACTTCGCTCATGGGGTCTCCTTTCGGACCTCGGCCAGGCTAACGCCGGTCAGCTCGCAGGCGCGAGCGGTGCTCGCACACCCAATCGGGTCCCGATCATCGCGCCGATCTCGTTTGCAGGCATGGGATAGGCGAAATAGAACCCCTGTGAGTACTCGCACCCTGTGGCTATGACTTCGTCGCACTGACTCTGGCTCTCGACACCCTCGGCGATGACGGACAGTCCAAGGATGTTGGCCAAGTTAATGATCGCCACGACGATGGCCCGGTTGGTGGGGTCGTGCCCGATGTTGGCAATGAATCCCCGATCGATCTTGACGATGTCGAGCGACAACCGGGCCAGGTAGCTCAGGGAGGAATAGCCCGATCCGAAGTCGTCCAGCGCCAGTCGCAGGCCGAGTTTCTTGAGGTCGCTCAATACCCGCATGGTCCGACTGGTGTCCTCGATGAAGATCGTCTCGGTCAGCTCCAGAACGAGATCGTTCGGTCTCATGTCCGCTGCCTCGAGCATGCTGGCCACGGTTGTGTACAGCTGGGGGCTCAGCAACTGCCGCGCCGAGACGTTTACCGAGAGATAGAACGATGCTCCCGGGTACTGATCGACCCAAGCTTGGCGATCACGGAACGCACGCCTCAGCACCCAGGCGCCGAGCTCGTCGATCAGTTCACTCTGCTCGGCGATCGCCACGACCGCCTGTGGCAGGATCACGCCGCGTCGCGGGTGGGTCCAGCGCAGCAGTGCTTCGACGCCGACGACACGACCGTCGGAGGTGCCCACGATCGGCTGGTAAGCCAGTTCGAGCGCGTCGTGCTCGAGCGCCTTGCGAAGATCGTCTTCCAGCTTGTCGTCGTCGGCGTTGGTGATCAGCGCCGAGCGAAGATCCACGATCTCGCGGCCGGCGCCGCCCTTGCGCTTGACCTCGTACATCGCCATGTCGGCTCTGGCCAACAGCTGACTCGAGATCGCCTCGGTGGGTCCGGCGAAGGCGATTCCGACACTCGCCGAAACCGTGAGCGCAGTATTTGTGAGAACGAACGGCGTCGAGAACGCGTCACAGATTCGTTCGGCGAGCAGTTCGACATCGGCGGAGCTCTGCAGGTCTTCGCACAGGAACACGAACTCGTCACCCGAGAACCGGGCCAGCGTGTCGCCAGCTCTCACGTAGCCCGACAGCCGTTGAGCGACCGCTAGCAACAATTCGTCACCGATCTGATGCCCATACGTGTCGTTGACCTGTTTGAACTGGTCAAGATCGGCGAACAGGATGGCCGTGTTGGTGTGCGAGCGCCGGGCGCGCAGCACGGCGTGCTCCAGCCGTTCCTGTAGCAGCAGACGATTGGGCAACCTCGTCAGCGGGTCGTGGAGTGCGCTGTGGTGGTAGAGATCCGAGGCCACGCGCGCCGCCTCGCGGGACTGCGCATTGATCAGATAGGCCGCGGCGACATCGGCCAGTGTCTGGGCAGCGGCCATGTCGTGCTGATCGAGTTCGCCCGGTGTATCGCGATACAGATCCAGCGCACCGAGGCGACCGTCGCCTTCTCGCAGTGGAAAGGTGAACACCGCTGCCAACCCGGCCTCAACGGCTGCCACGGCGAACTCAGGAAAGCGATCGTCGTTGCGCAGGTCGCTGATCGCCACTGCGGCACCCGACTCGTAGGCCGAGACGCAAGGCCCTTGGCCGAGCTCGCTCTGCAGCTTTTCGAACCGAAGTGCCGAGCCGTCGGAGGCGGAGATGTATCGCGGCACCATTCCCGCTGAGATCAAGGTGACACCGGCCGAGGTGATCGGCAACACCTCGACGATCCGCTCGACGAGATGATCGAGGATTCCCTGGATCGGGAAGTCTGTGATGAGAGTACGAGCGAATTCGCTGAGAACCGCCGACAGGGTTTGCTCATTGACCATGTCCACCATCCATGCACATTGAGCGGCACGAACCGCGCTTTGTCTGGACGGAGACGTCTACGACATCCGTGTATCACTCTACCCGAGGCGAGGCGTGCCGTGCACGACCAAATTGTTTAACGTCTGTCAAGATTTCAGTCGTTGGCCAACAGCTGAATCAGGCTCGACGTGTCCCAGCGCCTGCCACCACGTGCGATCACCTGTGCGTAGAACTGATCGATGAGCGCCGTCATCGGCAGACGCGCTCCGTTGCGATTGACCTCGCCGAGCACGATTGCCAGATCCTTGCGCATCCACTCGACCGCAAATCCGAACTCGAACTCGCCACGAGCCATCGTTCGTCCGCGATTCTCCATCTGCCAACTCTGCGCGGCGCCGTAGCGGATGACGTCGACGACCTGGTCGGGATCGAGCCCTGCCTTCTGGGCGAAGTTGATCCCTTCGGCCAGCCCCTGCACGACACCGGCTATGCAGATCTGGTTGACCATCTTCGTCAACTGTCCGGAGCCGGCGTTGCCCATCAACGAACACGCCTTGGCGTAGGCGGCCATCACCGGACTGGCTAGTTCGTAGAACGCTTCGTCGTCGCTGCCGCACATGATCGTCAGCTGGCCGTTCTCCGCGCCTGCTTGGCCACCCGAGACCGGTGCATCGACGAAACCGACGCCGAATTCGGCAGCGGCCTCCGCCAACTCCTTGGCCACCTCGGCCGACGCAGTGGTGTGGTCGACCAGCACGGCACCCGCTTCAGCACCGGCCAGAACACCTTCAGGGCCGTAGACCACCTCGCGCACGTCGTTGTCGTTGCCGACGCACATCAGCACGAACTCGGCGCCCTCCGCGGCCTCGCGAGGCGTCGGCGCAGCTCGGTTGCCATACAGCGCAACCCACGCCAACGACTTCTCGGGGGTGCGGTTGTAGACGGTGACCTGGTGGCCGGCAGCAGCGAGATGGCGGGCCATCGGCGCGCCCATCACGCCGAGCCCGATGAAGGCGACAGAACTCATGCCTGCAGTCTTGCCGGTCACGAGATCACGAGCGTTCACCTCTGGTCGAATCGCGACAAAGATGGTCAGGTGATCGACCATCTCGTGTATGCCTCGAATGATCTGGCGCTCGCTTCGGCTTCTATCGCGGACTTGTTCGGTGTAGTTCCGGTTCCTGGCGGGCGGCACGTCGGGCACGGCACGCACAACGAACTGCTGTCACTGGGCGGAGCGACCTACCTGGAAGTGATCGGTCCGGACCCGACGCAACACGAAGTCGCGGGGCCGCGACCATTCGGCATCGACGGACTCAGCGAGCCAGCGCTGGTGGCCTGGTGCGTGCGGCCGGTGCGGGCGCTCGCGGAGATCATTGCCGAGGCCCGTTCGGCCGGTATCGAACTCGGCGACGTGACCGCGATGTCGCGCCGGCGACCCGACGGCGTGTTGCTGGAATGGCAGCTCACTTTCCCGCAACTCGGCGGGCCGTTCGGCCTGGCGCTGCCGTTCATGATCGATTGGGGTGCGTCAACGCATCCGACCGGGTCGCTGCCGCCGGGCGCGACCCTGGTCGAGCTCGAGGTCGTTCACCCCGACGCGCGCCAGCTGCGGATCGCCTTCGACATCATCGGGCTCGATGCCGGCGTCGTTCTCCAGAAGGGCGAGCAGCCAGCATTGCGAGCGAAGATCTCGACGCAGCGCGGCCAGGTCACGCTGTCAGGCTGACCATCAACTCGTCGATGATCGACCGTGGGGTGCGCGGGTGCATGAATACGAGTCGCCCGACCGGTTCACCCTTATAGGTCGACGGGGCGACGAATGCCGTACCACTGTGCAACAAGCTGGTCGCCCAGTCCTTCCACTCGGGTGCGCCCCAGCCGTCGCGGCGGAACAGCACCACACCGAGCTCTGGGCGCATGATCAGCTCGGTCAGAGGGTGGGCGTCGAGGGCACCGGCCATCGCCGCTGCCAACTCGAGCCCGTGCCGGATGGCGACGCGGTGTGCCTCGACACCGTGCAGAGCCAGCGCGAACCAGATGGGCAGCCCGCTGGCCCGGCGAGTGAGTTGATAGCCGAGATCGCAGGGGTTGAAGGCGTCGTCGTCGGTGCGCAGCACGTCGATGTACGGCCCATGTTGAGTGTGAACCTGTCGGGCGAGCCCCGGTTCGCGGTACACCAGCGCACAAGAACCGGCGGTGGCGAACAGCCACTTGTGAGGATCGACGATGAACGAGTCGGCGCGCTCCAGCCCGACGAACCGATCGCGCAGTTCGGGCAGCAGCAGGGCTGCAAGTCCGTACGCACCGTCGACGTGGAACCAGGCGTTGATCTCTTCGGCCACTTGGGCGCACCCCGTCAGGTCGTCGATCACACCCGCGTTGGTCGACCCGCCGGTGGCAACGATCAGTCCGACGTCTCGGCGATCGCCGATCGCAGCACGAAGGGCGGCGCCCTCCAACCGGCAGTCCGGCCCGGTCGGTACGACCAGCGCCTCGAGGCCCAGCAGGTGCAGTGCGTTGTCGACCGACGCGTGCGCCGTATCCGCTACGGCGACGACCCGGCGATCTCCGGCGCGTTGGCGGCCAACGGCCAGCGCCGACAGGTTTCCGATCGACCCGCCACTCATGAAACACCCCGCAGCACCGACCGGCATCCCGACGGCGCGGCACAGCAGTTCGATCACCTGGTTCTCGGCCGCCACTGCCCCGGCGCCCTCGAGCCACGACTCGGCGGAGAAGTTGGCGGCCGACACGATCGTGTCCATCCACACCGAGGCGATCGATGGCGACAGCGGGATGAAGGCCAGAAACCGGTGGCTGTCGAGGCCGATGTTGTTGGGAGCAACGACCTGCTCGAAGTGCTCCCAAGCCTGGTCGAGGCCGAGCCCCGCGTCGCTCAGCGACCCTGCCAGCGCAGCGTCGAGAGACGCCTTGTCGCCGATCACCCCAACGGGAGATTCGGTCAGGCGTTGCTTGATCCACGCCACGGCGCGGTCGGCGAGATCACCGACATCGCTGGCGTCGCCGTGCAGCAACCCGGTCACTCAGGTGTCACGTAGGCGGCCGTGATGCCACCGTCGATGATCAGTGATTGTCCGGTCATCCAACTCGACTCGTTGCTTGCCAGGAACAGCGCGCCGTTTGCGATCTCGATCGGTTCGCCGAAACGACCCATGGGAATGTGCACGAGTCGACGGTTGCGCTTGGCATCGTCGGACAGGAACTTGGCCAGCAGCGGGGTCATGATCGGCCCGGGGCACAGCGCGTTGGCACGCACACCCTGCCGCGCATAGATCACGGCGATCTCGCGAGTCATGGCCAGCACCGCGCCCTTC
>JANOCR010000099.1:0-11912 GCA_031412355.1 Ilumatobacteraceae bacterium
CTATGGGGGGTGGTCTGGCGAGTTGGGCACGTCGATCATGGGCGGCTCGAGCCTGGCTGATCTGCATGACCGGGCGATGTCGACCGGCGAACCGACCAGGGCATCAGGCCATCAGGAGATGCTGGAGAACCTGGTCGCCCGCCACATCGAGCGCGCCCGCTAGCAGACCGCAACTGGCGCTCTCCATCTCCCGCCAACCCCGTCTGTGTAAGCACATAGAACGACTGTCGTTCAGTGAGCTGACACAGAGCGGGACTGGTGGTGACCGGTTGACGGGGCAACAGATGCTGCACCTTTTCTTGCCTACCGGGCGCCTGCCTCGATCGACCGGACGGGTGATCATGAGGGCCTCGAACAACCAACGAGGGAGAACCGAATGAGCGACGTCCAATACTCCGACGACGGGAACTGGTGGTGGGACGTCGACGCCCAGGAGTGGCAACCCGTCGACGGCGCCCAATCGTCGAGCAGTAGCACGCCCGAAGCCGGGGGCATGTCGACGAACCCGATCGCCGTGAACCAGAGCCTCACGCTCGTTCCCCAGCCCACCGACGTCACCTGCTGGGCCGCGAGCATTGCGATGCTCACCGGCAAGACGGTCGACGAAGTGTGCACCGAGGCCGGCATGAACACGACCGACGGCTATGGCTGGCCGGCGATTCAGCAAGCTGTCTCGATGCTCGGACTGACCGAAGTTGGCCCGGCCTGCGGTGGCCCCGACTACTTCGCGCCGATGCTCGAGCGCAGCCCGTTGTGGATCGTCGAGGTCGGCGCGCCGTACCACGCCGTCGTCCTGGCCGGACTCAATGGCGGCGGCAACTGGGACGACACCGAGGCGACGATCTACAACCCGTGGCCGCCAGGATCCGGCGCAATCGAGCGCAAGCCGTTCATGGAGTTCGCCAACGAGTACGAACTCGGCGCGGGCGCGCTAGCCCAGATCGTCACCCGCTAGACAACCGCTAACTGCGGCTGCGGTAGGTCGCGCTGGTGCCCGACGAGTCTTTGTTCAGGCGCTTCGACAGATGCAGTCCTTCGAGCACGAACTCAACCGCGGCGGCGACGGCAGCAGGTGATTCGTCGCCGCCGGTCAATGCGAGCACCGGCGCACGCATTGCCGGCACCATCTCCACCAGCCGAGCTTCCTCGACAGACGCGATGTCTTCGCCGGCGTGGGCCACGATGCCATCCTCGAACGCGGCAATGACGTCGCGAACCTGATCGGGCGAGATGCGCTCCTTGTACACCGTGAGCACTGCGGCCTTCACGAGGTTGTCGAGGATCAGCCCGTCGCGCCCTTCCTCCAGCGATTCGATCTCGATCTTGCCGCTGCTCGAGGCAGCAAGTGCCTCGAGATCACAGATCCGCGGCACGACCACGTGCTCGCCGGCCCGAAGGCCACGTCGCAGCGCATTGGCGCCAAGTACCTCGACGTTGCTGACCGACAGGCGAACGCTGACGCCGCTGCGCTGATTGACCTGCGTGCTGGCCCGGGCCAACTGGCTGAATGTGGCCACCACCTGTTCCATGTAGTCGGGCAGATGAACGGTGATGTTTCCCACGGACCCCGACCGGGCCTCTTGGCGCATGATCGCCACTTCGGTCTCGATGTCGAGGGGGTAGTGCGTGCGGATCTGGCTGCCGAATCGGTCTTTCAACGGCGTGATGATGCGGCCGCGATTGGTGTAGTCCTCTGGGTTGGCGCTGGCCACCAGCAACACGTCGAGCGGCAGGCGGATCTTGTAGCCGCGCACTTGCACATCGCGTTCTTCGAGCACGTTGAGCAAGCCGACCTGAATTCGCTCGGCGAGGTCGGGGATCTCGTTGATCGCGAAGATGCCGCGGTTGGTTCGCGGCACCAATCCGTAATGCAAAGTCAACTCGTCGCTGAGGTACCGACCCTCGGCCACCTTGATGGGATCGACCTCGCCGATCAGGTCGGCAATCGACGTGTCGGGTGTGGCCAGCTTCTCGCCGTAACGATCGTCGCGATGCACCCATTCGATGGGCGTGGCATCGCCCATCTCGGCGATCAGTTCGCGGGCATGCTTGCTGACCGGGGCGTACGGATCGTCGTTTATCTCGCTACCGCCAACGATCGGCATCCACTCGTCGAGCAGCCCGGTGAGCGACCGGATGATGCGAGTTTTGGCCTGGCCTCGCTCGCCCAGGAAGATCACGTCATGGCCGGCCAGGAGGGCATTCTCGAGTTGCGGCATGACGGTGTTCTCGTACCCGACGATGCCGTCGAACAGCGCTTCACCAGCAGCGATACGAGAGACAGCGTTGCGACGGATCTCTTCTTTCACGGGCGACGATTGCCAGCCCGACGCCTTCAGATCCCCGAGGGTGGGAGCACGTGATGCCATAGGTCGACCATACCGCTTTTCGGCGGCACCCGTCCGGGGTGAAGCCGCGCCTATCCTCGCCCTCGTGGATCTGTCGGGACAATGGCGCGCCAATGTCGCCGATGACGAGCGCCGGCGTAGCGCCGTGGGCCTCGACTACTTCGACGACGAGTGGCCCGAGGTCGAGGTACCCAGTCACTGGAGGAACCTCGCACCGTTCGCCGACAACGACGAGCCGTTGATCTACCGCAAGCGATTCGATCTGGCGCCCGCGCCACCAGGCAAGCGCCACTTCGTGACGCTCGACGGCGTCTTCTATCAGGCCGATGTGTGGCTCGACGGTGCCTACCTGGGCGACCCGGAGGGCTACTTCTTCCCCCACAGCTTCGATATCACCAGCCTGTCGCGCCTGGCGACCGAACATGTGCTCGCGGTCGAGGTGGCCTGCCCCCCGCAGCGCAATCGAAAGTCGAAGCGGACCATCACCGGCGTGTTCCAGAACTGGGACGCGATGGACCCCACGTGGAACCCCGGTGGACTGTGGCGGCCCGTGCACATCCAGACGACCGGCCCCGTGCGGATCGATCGGTGGCGGGTGCTGTGCCGCGATGTCAACGACACCCGCGCCCACCTGCGCCTGCATGCGCGGCTCGACAGCGACATCGCCCGCACCGTGCGCGTGCAAACCCGCGTCGACGGCGAACTGCTGGATCAACACGAGCAGTCGCTGGCGGGAGGTTTGAACGAGGTCGATTGGACCCTCGACATCAACGACCCGCGGCTGTGGTGGCCGTGGACGCTCGGCGAACAGGAACTGACCGATGTCGAGGTCGAGATCTCGCTCGACGAGGAACTCAGCGACTCCCGAACCGTGCGGACGGGACTGCGTGAGGTGGTGCTGCAGGACTGGGTGTTCACCGTCAATGGCGAGCCGCTGTTCGTGAAGGGCGCCAACCTGGCCCCGACCCGCATGGCCTTGGGCGATGCCACGCCTGCCGAGCTTCGACGCGACGTGGAACTGGCGCGCGAAGCGGGCCTCGACCTGTTGCGTGTCCACGGCCACATCTCCCGCCCCGAGCTCTACGACGCGGCCGATGAACTGGGCATGATGCTTTGGCAGGACTTCCCGTTGCAATGGGGATACGCGCGAACGGTCCGCAAAGAAGCGGTGCGTCAGGCGCGTGAAGCCGTCGACCAACTCGGCCATCATCCGTCGATCGCGGTGTGGTGTGCCCACAACGAACCGGTGGCCCCCAACCTCGATCGCAACGCGCCGATCGGGAAGGCAGCGTTGCAGTACATCGCCGGTCAGCAACTGCCGTCGTGGAACAAGACGGTTCTCGATCGTTGGGTCAAGCGAGCGTTCGAGCAGGCCGACGAGACACGCACGACTATTGCCCACAGCGGCGTGATGCCACACCTCCCAATGCTCGACGGAACCGACAGCCACCTCTACTTCGGCTGGTACCACGGCGACGAGCGCGACCTGCCGGGCTTCGCCGCGTCGCTCCCGCGGATGGTTCGCTTCGTCAGCGAGTTCGGCGCCCAGGCAGTGCCGGCCTCGGCCGACTTCATGGAACCGAAGCGTTGGCCGAACCTCGATTGGGATCATCTCGAACAACAGCACGGCCTGCAACTGCATGCCTTCGACAAGTTCGTTCCACCAGCCAACTACGCGACATTCGACGAGTGGCGCGATGCGACGCAGCGCTACCAAGCGACCGTCCTTCGGCACCACATCGAGACGTTGCGCCGGTTGAAGTACCAACCGACCGGAGGGTTCTGCTTCTTCATGTTCAACGATGCCGGACCGATGGTGTCGTGGAGCGTGCTCGACCACGAGCGGCACCCGAAGCTCGCATATCAGGCCGTGATCGACGCCTGCCGGCCGGTGATCGTGGTCGCCGATCGGTTGCCCGAGACCCTGACGGTCGGTGCCGCGTTGGCACTCGATGTGCATGTGGTCAGCGACCTGCGCCGCCTGTTGGAAGACACGACGTGCATCGCCAAGGTCAGCTGGCCGGGCGGTTCACATGCCTGGCGCTGGAGCGGCGACGTTCCACCAGACTCATGCGTGCGCGTCGGCACCATCCAGTTCGTCGTCGCCGACCAGCCGGGAGAACTGTGGCTCGATCTCGTCGTCGAACACGGCGACGAGATCGCCACCAATCGCTTCGTCAGCACCATCGTCCGCTGAGTGCGGCTACATGTCAATTCTTGGCTCGACAGGCGGCACCGTCGCGGTGGGCTCGCCGGTACCGCCGCCACGCGGCCACAAGCGCCAAGCCGAGCAACGCTTCGCCAAGGTATACGAACAGTTGAAGGATCGTGATCCCCGGATCGGACGGCGTGAAGTCGGTCCACTCCGGCGCATGCGGCGATTCCATCATCTGCCCAGTCTCACATAGCGGTCGCCGATCAGTTCATCCAACGCTCTTGGTCAGCTCATGAAACGACAGTCGTTCAAGGAGCTGACACGGAAGGCAACACAGCGCCAGATCTGCCGTCTGAGCTACCCGGCGAGCTGAGCGTCCCAGAGGGTGCGCGAGTCGGCTGTGATCCAACCTGTGTCGGGGGCATAGTCGGTGGCGAGAACTTCGTTGCCGCGGGTTGCGGACGTCCACACATAGAAGCCCACCTTCTCGAGGTTCAGATCCGCGGGGCCGCCATCGAGGAACGTGAACAACATCACCGGTCCTTCATCCGCCGGACCTTCGTGTGACCTCGTCGACCACCACCTGCCCGTCGTCGTCGAAACCGAGCGAGGCGTCGAACAGTACGCTCTGCACATCAACCCAACCAGCGGGAGCGTCGAGGGGGTCCTGCCACGTCAACATCGGGGATCCAGACTGACCTGCGGCGATAACCATGCTCTGATCCACGTCGCTGCGGCCGCGTACCGCGCCAGACCAACCCGGCGGAACGGCCGTCGTTGTGGTTGGTTGCTCCGCCGTGGACGCAGTGGTCGCAATGGGTTGCGTCGCCGACCAGCCGGGAGAACTGTGGCTCGATCTCGTCGTCGAACACGGCGACGAGATCGCAACCAATCGCTACGTCAGCACCATCGTCCGCTGACCCCGGCTATCAGTGCTCGGCGTCCGTGGGCACCGAAACGGGCGCAGGTGGCCCAAGTCGGTGCCTGCACTCCGACGGACCGCGCGGAACCTAGGTGCGGCTGAGTTCCTTGCGGTTGGCGAACTTGGCCTTCAGGTAGTCCTTGTGCATCAGGGCGATGAAGTCGATCGAAATGCTCTTCGGGCAAGCGGCCTCGCACTCGCCGTGGTTGGTGCACGAACCGAAGTACTCGTCCATGGTCTCGACCATCGCCTCGACGCGGCTATGACGCTCGGCTTGGCCCTGCGGCAACAGGTTGAGGTGGCTGACCTTGGCCGCAGTGAACAGGTTGGCAGCGCCGTTGGGGCACGCGGCAACGCAGGCCCCGCAACCGATGCACTCTGCGGCGTCCATCGCCGCGTCGGCCACGACCTTTGGAATCGGGATGAGGTTGGCATCGGGAGCGCCACCAGTCTGGGCGGTGATGAAGCCGCCGCTCTCGATGATGCGATCGAACGCGCCACGGTCGACCATCAGGTCCTTGATGATCGGGAACGACGTTGCCCGCCATGGCTCGACCACGATCTCTTGACCCGACACGAACTTGCGCATGTGCAACTGGCATGTCGCCGTGCCGCGTTGCGGACCGTGGGCCTGGCCGTCGATCATCAGCGAACAGGTGCCGCAGATGCCCTCGCGGCAGTCGTGGTCGAAGGCCACGGCCTCGCGGCCCTCCGAGATCAGTCGTTCGTTCAACACGTCGAGCAGTTCCAGGAACGACGCCTCGTCGCTGATTGAATCGATGCGATAGCTCTCGAAGTGTCCTTCGACGTCAGGGCCCGGTTGACGCCAGATCTTCAGCGTGAGGTTGGTCAGCACGTTCACTTGTAGCTCCGGGTGGCGAGGTGCACGGCTTCGAACTCCAACTCTTCGACGTTGCGAAGGGACTTCATCGGGTCGCCGGTCCATTCCCAGGCAGCGACGTGAGCGAAGTTCTCGTCGTCGCGCTTCGCCTCGCCCTCCTCGTCCTGATACTCCGAACGGAAGTGACCGCCACAGCTCTCCTTGCGTTCCAGCGCGTCGCGGCACATCAACATGCCGAGCTGGAAGAAGTCGTCGACCCGGCCGGCCTTCTCGAGCGTCTGGTTCGTCGACGTGCCGTCGCCCGTTACACGCAGATCCTTCTTGAACTCGCCGTACAGGGCGGGCAACTCCGACAGCGCCTTCTCGAGGCCTTGCTCGGTTCGCTCCATACCGCAGTAGTCCCAAATGATCTTGCCGAGCTCGCGATGGAACCAATCGGGCGAGCGAGTGCCCTTGATGTCGAGGTAGCCCTGGAAGCGCTGCGACGCTGCGGCCTCGGCTGCTTTGAACTCGGGATGGTCGACGCCGGGTGCCGGCTTGCCGAGCAGCGGCGCAAGGTAGTTGCCGATGGTGTAGGGCAGCACGAAGTACCCGTCGGCCAAACCCTGCATGAGGGCGGATGCCCCCAGGCGATTGGCGCCATGGTCGCTGAAGTTGGCCTCGCCGGCGCAGTACAGGCCCGGCACGGTGGTCATCAACTCGTAGTCGACCCACAATCCGCCCATCGTGTAATGGCTGGCCGGGTAGATGCGCATCGGCACCTTGGTCGGGTTCTCGCCAGTGATGCGTTCGTACATCTCGAACAGGTTGGAGTACCGCTCGTAGACGGTCTCGTATCCGATGCGTTCGATTGCCGCTGCAAAGTCGAGGTACACGCCGTTCTTCAACGGGCCGACACCGCGACCGCTGTCGACGGCGCGCTTGGCAGCGCGCGACGAGATGTCGCGTGGCGCGAGGTTGCCGTAGCTCGGATACAGGCGTTCGAGGTAGTAGTCGCGATCTTCGTCCGGGATCTGATCCGCGGGACGCTTGTCGTCGGTGTTCGTCGGCACCCACACGCGACCGTCGTTGCGCAACGACTCGCTCATCAACGTCAGCTTCGACTGCGTGTCGTCGGCCTGCGGGATGCACGTGGGGTGGATCTGCGTATAGCACGGGTTGGCGAAGAAGGCGCCGTGTTGATGGGCGCGCCATATTGCGGTGACGTTGCAGTTCATCGCGTTGGTCGACAGGAAGAACACGTTGCCGTACCCGCCAGTGGCCAGCACCACAGCGTCGCCGGCGTGCGACTGGATCTCGCCGCTCATCAGGTCGCGAGTCACGATGCCGGCACACCGACCATCGATCACCACGGTGTCGATCAGTTCGACGCGGTTGAACAGCCGAACGCCACCAAGCCCGATCTGGCGCGCCAACTGTTGGTAGGCACCCAGCAGCAGTTGCTGCCCGGTCTGGCCGCGGGCGTAGAACGTGCGGCTGACCTGCGCGCCGCCGAAGGAGCGGTTGTCGAGCAGGCCGCCGTACTCGCGGGCGAACGGAACGCCTTGGGCGACCATCTGGTCGATGATGTCGACGCTGACCTGGGCCAGGCGGTGGACATTGCCTTCGCGGGCACGGAAGTCGCCGCCCTTGATGGTGTCGTAGAACAGACGGTGAACCGAGTCGCCATCGCCGCGATAGTTCTTGGCAGCGTTGATACCGCCCTGCGCGGCGATCGAGTGCGCACGTCGCGGCGAGTCGTGAAAGGTGAAGGCGTCGACCTGATAGCCCAGCTCTGCCAGCGTTGCAGCTGCCGAAGCACCGGCCAGCCCGGTGCCGACCACGAGCACCTTGAACTTGCGCTTGTTGTTGGGGTTGACCAACTTCATGTCGCTCTTGTAGGTGTCCCACTTCTCTTCGATGGGCCCATTGGGAACTTTGGCGTCGAGCGTCACGGCCATGTCAGCTCTCCACGATCCCGGCCAGCACGGCGATGGGGAACGACACATTGCCCACGACGATCAGTGTGGCGAAACCGATGGCGAAACCACGTCGCCAGCGGTTGAACCGCGGGTTGTTCCAACCCATCGATTGGAACAGGCTCCAGGCCCCGTGGAACAGGTGCACACCGAGGGCGATGTTGGCGACGACGTACAGCGCAGCGACGGGAACACGCGACAGCGATGCATCCACGTTGCGATACACGTCGCCGCGGACGTAGCCCGGGTTTGCCCAACCCCACGTGAGGTCGACGAGGTGCCACACGACGAACAGCAACACGATCACGCCGGTCCATCGCATGGTGCGGCTGGCGAAGTTGGCGACCTCGTAGTCGCGCGGGCTCTGGTACTTCACCGCCCGTGCCTGTCTGTTGAGAACGGTCAGGCTGTAGGCGGCATGGACGTGCAGCACGAGGGCACCCAGCAGCCCGAGCCGCATGGCCCACAACACCACGGTTCGTGGCGCCAGGGGCACCAGCAACTCGCGCAGGAACTCACCGTAGTGGTTGATGTCTTCGGGCCCGAGAAACATCTTCAGGTTGCCGATCATGTGCGCCAGCACATAGCCCATCATCGCGATACCGCTGAGAGCCATGGCGTACTTCTTGCCGACCGCAGTGCCGTAGAGATCCAGCAGGAACAGCTTCCGCCGCTTTTTCCCTGTGGTCGCAGTGCCGGTGACGGGTCCGCGCGAGGAGACTGCCTGTGCCATCACCCGTCGACGGTACTCCCACGAGGCAAAAGCAACGAACTTTCCGGAAACTGTCATCGTTTCGCCTCACGCCGTCCAAAGTCCCTACACTCTCCACGTTTGCCAACCAAGCGTTCCCCACCTGTTGGGCGCGCCCGAGATTCCCGGAGAACGACCGGTGTCATCACTGTTTGCTGCCGAAGGCGGCTACCAAGACTTCATCCTCAAGGGCGGCGAGTGGGCAGTGCTGTGGCTGTCGGTCGGCGCTGCTCTCGTGGCCATTGTCGTCGGCCTATTGCTGGCGAAGAACGTCATGGCACATGACGAAGGCACACCGAAGATGAAAGAGATCGCCTTGGCGATCCAAGAGGGTGCCTCGGCCTACCTGCGTCGTCAGTTCAAGACGATCGGGATGATCCTCATTCCCCTGGCAATCATCGTTTTCCTGACGTCGACGGCGATCAAGAAGCCCGACGGCAGCGAGGCCCTCAGCTTCGGCCTGGCCGGAACGTGGCGAACCCTGGCCTTCATACTCGGCTGCGTTGCGTCGGGCGCCACCGGCCTGATCGGCATGACCCTGGCCACCCGCGGCAACGTGCGCACGGCGGCGGCAGCAAAGACCGGCTCGATGCCCAAAGCATTGACGGTCGCCTTCCGCACCGGCGGCGTCGCCGGAATGTTCACCGTCGGTCTCGGCCTGCTCGGTGCGACTGTGATCATCATCCTCTTCCAGAACACCTCGTCGGTCATCCTCGTCGGCTTCGGCTTCGGCGGGTCGTTGCTGGCCCTGTTCCTGCGTGTCGGCGGCGGAATCTTCACCAAGGCTGCCGACGTCGGCGCCGACCTCGTTGGCAAGGTCGAAGCGGGCATTCCCGAAGACGACCCGCGCAACCCGGCCACCATCGCCGACAACGTGGGCGACAACGTCGGCGACTGCGCCGGGATGGCCGCCGACTTGTTCGAGAGCTACGAGGTCACCCTCGTGGCGTCGATCATCCTCGGTGTCGCAGCATTCAACTCGATCGGGGCCAACCCCGCGTTGGGCCTCATCTTCCCGCTTGCTGCTCGTGCCATCGGCGTCGTTGCCTCGATCATCGGCATCTTCTTCGTAAAGGCGAAAGAAGGCGAGACCAACGCCCTGAAGCCCATCAACAAGGGCTTCCTCGTTGCCGGTTCGCTGACACTTCTCGGCACGTTCCTCGTCGCCCTGGTCTATGTCGGCAACGACTTCGACAACGCCGGATGGAAGTGCTTCGGCGCTGTCGCCATCGGCCTCGTGCTGGCCCAGGGGATCAGTCGACTGACCGAGTACTTCACCGCGACGCACCACTCACCGGTGAAAGACATTGCCGAGGCCGCCGAGACCGGGCCGGCCACCGCAATCCTGGCGGGCACTGCCAGCGGCATGGAGAGCGCTGTGTACGCCGTCATCGCCATTGCCATCGCAATCGCATCGGCGCTGGCGCTTGGTGGCGGCAACCTGCAGTTCTCGTTCTACCTCGTGGCGCTGTGCGGCATGGGCATGTTGGCCACGACAGGAATCATCGTCTCCGAAGACACCTTCGGGCCGGTCAGCGACAACGCCGCCGGCATTGCCGAGATGAGCGGCGAGTTCCACGGCGAGCCCGAGCGCATCATGGTCAGCCTCGATGCGGTCGGCAACACCACCAAGGCCGTCACCAAGGGATTTGCAATCGGATCCGCTGTCATCGCGGCCGTCGCACTGTTCGCCAGCTTCATCGAGACCGCCGCAGGCGAGCTCAACCTCGAGATCACCGACCGGCTGCGCGGAGCCTTCGACCTGCCCGAACTACAGATCAACGTCGCCGACCCAAAGATCTTCATTGGTCTGCTGA
The DNA here is from genome assembly GCA_031412355.1 of Ilumatobacteraceae bacterium. GTDB lineage: Bacteria > Actinomycetota > Acidimicrobiia > Acidimicrobiales > Ilumatobacteraceae > JAENVT01. The sequence continues at coordinate 10,793 of JANOCR010000099.1, forward strand.
TCGGTGGGGCCGTGCCGTTCCTGTTCAGCGCCCTTGCCATCCGCGCCGTCGGTCGCACCGCTGGCGTAGTCGTGCAGGAGGTCCGCAAGCAGTTCGCCGACGGCAAGATCATGTCCGGCGAGAAGCAGCCCGAGTACGGCCCGGTCATCGACATCTGCACCGAGGCTTCACTTCGCGAACTGGCCACCCCGGCACTGCTCGCCGTGCTCACACCGGTTGTCATCGGCTTCGGCATCAACTTCCTGGCCCTCGGCGCATTCCTCGCCGCCGTCATCCTGGTCGGCCAGTTGATGGCCAACTACCTGTCGAACTCCGGCGGTGCGTGGGACAACGCCAAGAAGTACATCGAAGACGGCCATCACGGCGGCAAGGGCAGCGACCCCTATCGCGCCGCCGTCATCGCGGATACCGTCGGCGATCCGTTCAAGGACACGGCCGGTCCGGCTCTGAACCCGTTGATCAAGGTGATGAACCTCGTCTCGTTGTTGATCCTGCCGGCGATCATCAGCCTCAAGGACAACGACGGAGCCCGCTTCACCATCGCTGCCGGTGCCCTGGTCGTCTTGATCGGTGCTGTGATCTTCTCCAACCGCAAGACGGGGACACTCATCAGCTCGACCGACAGCTGATCGAATCTCGCTTTGCTCGCCCTATTCGACATCGAAAGTTGGTTGGACCGCGGCGGGCTCGCACTTGCCGCCGCAATCGTCTTCGCTGAGAGTGGCTTGCTGATCGGCTTCTTCCTGCCAGGCGATTCATTGCTGTTCGTCGCCGGTTTCCTGTCGTCGTCGGCCGGCGGCAACCTTCTGCCGCCGCTGCCGGTCACCGCTCTGGTGATCTTTGTCGCGGCCGTGGCCGGCGATCAGGTGGGCTACCTGTTCGGCCGCAAGGTCGGTCCGAGCCTGTTCGACAAACCGAAGAGCCGCCTGTTCAATCCCAGCAACCTCGCCAAGGCGCATGCGTTCTTCGAGCGCCGCGGCGCCTTCGCTGTCGTGCTTGCCCGATTCGTGCCGATCGTGCGCACGTTCACGCCGATCGTCGCCGGTGTCGCGGAGATGCGGTACCGCACGTTCGTGACCTACAACCTGGTCGGCGGTTTCCTGTGGGGCATCGGTGTCAC
>JANOCR010000100.1:0-2586 GCA_031412355.1 Ilumatobacteraceae bacterium
CCGCGTCGGACCCGGTAGATATGAAGATGTCATCGTCCGCAGCCCCCCGCTACGATGCACGCCGCGCCCAGGTAGCTCAGTCGGTAGAGCAACGCACTCGTAATGCGTAGGTCAGGAGTTCGATTCTCCTCTTGGGCTCCAGTGAGTGTGTTACTTCGGTTGATGCACGACAGTGTGTTGGTTGATGGTTGCCGGCCCGGTGGCGCCGACCGGCATCGTCGAGCCGACGTACGAGCGAACGGTTTCGAAAACGGCGGCTCGGGCTTCGAGATTGAACATGCTGTGGTCGAGTTGCGGAACGACGCGAAGTTCCGTGCGATCATCGCTGACGATGCCGTCGAACTCTCGGCCGGCGCGGCCACGCAGCGCCCGCAGACCAAGCTCGCTCGGTCCGAAGACCAGGAGCGTCGACCCCCTGCGCTGGCGGTACTTCCGCAAAGGATGCGTCGGTAGAGCGACGAGATGCAGCTTGTCGAGCAACGACCACAACCACGGCGGCAGTCGCTCGATCGTGGGCAGCAGGCGGGTCTTGCTCAGCGGGAAGGCGGCCAGGCCGACCGTCTGGCGGGCGGCGCGCCGGGCCCGATCGGCGCGCTTGTCGTGAAACGGCATGTCGAATCGACCGTTGATGCTGATGATCACGTCGATCCCTGCTGATCTCGTCGCCGCGTCGAAGCTCAACTGGGCCCCGGAGCACAACCCGAGGCAGGCAACGCGTTCCACATGCTGCGCGATCACGTGGTCGACCGCGTCGGAGATGTCTTCGCCCGCCATCACGGGGTACGGATCGTTCTCGGTACGTCCAGGGCGGGCCGCACTCTCGCCCAGCCCACTGAGGTCGAGCCGCACGACGTGGTATCCGTCAAGGGCGAGGATCCGGGCCAGTTCCACCCACGACCGTCCGGGGCCGACCGCCTGCGCGACTCCGTTGTTCAACATCAGCACGGCCGAGTCTGGCGTCCGCCCGGTCTCGACCGTTTCGATGCAGAAGAGCGAGCCCGGCCCGACCCTGCCTGCCACATGGGTCAGCGATCGCTCGGCGAAGGGCTCGACGGCTGACGACACCAGGTCCGGCACGCCGAGCGCTTCCGATGCCTCGTCGGCGCGGGACAAGATCCACTCCTCAATTGACCGCAAGATGTCGTCGGGCACGGTCGAGAGCTCCGCGTCGGTGTCGAGCAGGGCAGGAGTACCCCCCAATGCCAGCCGCTCCCAGTCGGCCGGCAGCGCAATGCTCGGCAACTCCAGCTCGCTGCGGTCGATCACGAGGCCGGGACAGCCGACCCCGGCGAGTTCGACCTTGACCGAAGCGATCTCGGCCAGGGTTTCGGCGGAGAACAGGATGCCGCCGACTGAAATGTCGGTCGAAGAGGAGCTGTCGCTGGACGCCGCGAGAAGCTTCAGGGACCGCGAATATCGGCGCCCGTTAAGGACCGGGTCCCACATGACGAGGCCGCGGCAAACCACACCGTCGGTCACGGCCCGCGCCGCCAGCGTTGCGCCGAACCGCAGGCCGACCAGGACGGGTGCCGCGGGATACAACCCGGCCAGTTCCGCGACGGCATCGCGCACAGAATCACCCCAGGATCGCACTCGATGTGGGTCCGTTGGTACACCGACGGAGTTGCCGGTGCCGTCGTAATCGAGGCGCATCACGACAAAGCCCTGCTCGCAAAGATTGGCGGCGAGGGTACGCAGGGCGCGGTGTGCGCACACGCTCTCGTACCCGATGGGTGGACAGACCACGACGGATCCGCGAATCGGAGCCATCGGCCAATGAACCATCGCGAATCGAGGGCGCCCCACAGGCCCGAAGTAGTGTGGCAGTGCGTCGGGGCCACGGTCACGCAAACGGTGTGGGTGACTACCGGCCCGCGTCATCGCCGACAAGTATCGCGCCGTGCGCTAAGACTCCGAAATCTCCTTGCCGCTGGAAGTCCATCACGAATCGATATCTGTTTCCGCAGAGCATCGGGCGCTTTGAACTGACCCGGTTGAGCGTTAGCCTCCTGGGGACAAAGTCGGCTTGAGGGGGCAGGGGCGACCTACCAGGCAAGGCGGACGGGTGATGGAATGCTGACAATGAACGCCACCGGAGACGATCTAACGACCTGTAGAGGCATGCTGTCGTTCGGGCTGCCCGCAATCTCAGTTGGCACCGATCTGGTGTTCATTGCCGACGTTCGCGAGTCGCTCGACACGTTCGGTGAACGCTACCTCCGCCGGGTGTACACCGCGGCCGAGATCGCCGCATGCCGTGAACACGACGGCCGTTTCTCGGCCTCCCGCCTTGCGGCTCGATTCGCGGCAAAAGAGGCCACCGTCAAGGCGCTGCGCACCGACGCGGGGGTCTCGTACCTCGACATCGAGGTCGTCAACGACCGCTCCGGCGCTCCCACCCTGACGCTCTCCGGCTCACTGAAGCGCCGGGCCGACGTGTCCGGCACCGCGCCGGCATCGGTCAGCCTCGCTCACGAAGGCGACTACGCGATGGCCGTGTGCCTATTCGTTCGCTCGACACCGGTCGACGACACACAGAGGGGTGGCGTGCGAGCGTGAACGACCACAGCGAACTCATCCGCAACG
>JANOCR010000101.1:0-13037 GCA_031412355.1 Ilumatobacteraceae bacterium
CCACGATAGAAGGTTGCGGTCGCCCGAAGGCCGTCATCGAGTGTCGTTGTTGCCTTCCATCCGAGAGTTTCGGCGATGGTGGTGCCGTCGGTGTGGAACGAGCCGATGTCGATTCGCCGCTGATCTTCCGGCCAAGGCACCAATCGAAGCCCGCCTTCACTGCCGGTGACATCGATGATCGCCGCCGCGATCTCGGCCAACGAGTGGTCGACGACGTTGCCGACGTTGAAGACCTTGCCGACGGCCTGAGGTGCTGTCGCGGCGAGCAGCGCGTCGACGACATCGCCGACGTACACGCAATCTCGCCGTTGCTCGCCGTCGCCGAAGATGCTGATCTGCTCGCCCAGCAGTGCCTTGCGGATGAACACCGGCAGAAATCCCAACTCGTCGCTGGTCAATCGCTGCCGCGGGCCGTAGACGTTGGTCAGTCGCAAACTGGTAGTCGCTAGGCCGTGAGCTGTGTGGTACACGAGATGGAGGTGCTCGCCGGCCAACTTGGAGACCCCGTTGACGTCCATCGGGCTGGTGGGGTGCAGCTCGTCGACGGGTGAACGAAGTGGCCGGCCGTACACCTGTCGCGTCGAGGTGTGCACCACCCGGGCCGTCGCGTTGACCCGACGTAGAGTTTCGAGGAACGACGCATGCGTGACGGTGTTGACGTGAAGATCCCGCAGGGGATCGCGCATCGATGCCAGATGGCTGACCTGGCCGGCCAGATTGAAGATGACCTCGGCGTCGGCCACGGCATCGGCAACGACATCGTCGCCGATCTCGGCTTCGACGATCTCGACGTCGAGGCCCTCGACGTTGCGGCGATCACCGCCATGCCCTTCGACCAATGCATCGATGATCCGCACGGTCGCGCCTCGACGGATCAACTCGTGTGCGAGGTTGGCACCGATGAATCCCAATCCACCCGTGACCACGCAGACGGTGGACGACAGGTCATTGCTCGGGGGCATATCTCGATGTTAGAGAGAGTTACAGCGTGACGCCGTATGACTCGTTGAAGAACGCGGCTGCGATGTAGTCGGGGTGGACGTACCCGAATCCCTTGTCGCCCCAGCCCGTGCCCCAACTGTTGCGCACGATGAATCTGCCGTCGGCGCGGTAGCCGACGATCGCGATGGCATGGCCACCGCGGATGGTGTTGGAATGGAAGGTGTCGATCTTGCCGTCGTTGGCAGCAGCGTTGTCCCACGACGAGTCGACGTTGAATGCGGCCAGGATCGGTCCATTGCTCGCCAACCATGTCTTCCAACTCGTCACGTTCTTGTGGAGGTTGAAGTACGCGGAGATCTTGCGTTGCGCACAGTTGGCGTAGAACGTGTTCTCATCGCCCGTGTACATCTTGGTCTGGATGTGGAACGGAAGATCGTCCATCAACGCCACGCCCGCCTTGCGAGCGACATCGACGGCGGACTTCAACATCGTGCCGGCTGCCTCGATGAAGCTCTCGGGGCGGGTGGTGATGCTGTCGGTCTCCTTGCTGGCCATCCACACATGCCGAGGCGACAACATCTGCTTCTGAGCGATCTTTGCGGCCTTCACCATGTGCCAGCGAACCACGCCATCGGCGGTCGCCCAGCCCACACACGATCCGGTGTTCTCCTGGCTGTTGATCGCCCACCACGACGCACGCAGATCGACGGATGCAGGCAGCGCAGCCAGTGCGCCGATGCTGCCGGCTGCGAGCGAGTCGGCGAGTTGCCAGTCGTTCTCGGTGCCCTTCGACGGGATGACATTGCAGATGAACTGCTTCGCTGCCCGCTTCGACGCCGCGGCCTTCTTGCTGGCCGTCGCCGACTTCTTCTTTGCTGTCGCGGTCTTTGCCGGGGCTTTCTTTGCCGGGGCTTTCTTCGTTGGGGCTTTCTTGGTCGCCATGTCCGTCTCCTTTGCGGTCTCTGGGTGAAAGACCTTGCGGCATCCAGCGTAGATACATCGCGACGCGCGCCCTGACGGTGGGTGCCAACTTTGTCGCTGACCAGTCGCTGGACGACTCAAGAGCGACAAAGTTCGGCCGCGGCACCGAACTTTAGATATTCCGGCGTGCCGGTATCGGTTGCCCACAGTGTGAAACAGGGACGGGTGGGCGAGACTGAGCACGGCGTTCGGTTCTTCGTCGGTAGTCACGTTCTCGTTCGCTACACGGACAGCCGGATGCAAGGCCGATCCCTTCGCCGGTCGCTCCAACCGACCTTTAGGCGAGCCGGAGCGCGAGCAGGTCCTCCAGCCCGTGACGGACGGCGTCGGGGGAAAGGTCGGGGCGGCTGCTGGCCACGGCAGCGAGAATGTGAGCCGGGTCGGGTAGGAAGCCGAGGACGTCACTGACCGCCCAAAAGCGGGAGGCGTCTCGGTCTCGGTCCAGGTGCCCGCCCTGCCGGAGGTAGGCCGTCCGGAAGGTTTCGGCATCCGCGGTTGTGTGCAGCATCGCGAAGTCCGAGCAGGCGTGGGCCACGTCGAGGTCGGGCGGTCCCCACGACGTCTCGGCCCAGTCGATCAGTCCCGTCACCGTGTCGCCCTGCCAAAGGGTGTTGCCGAGGTGAAAGTCACGGTGCAGCAGGTAGTACGGCGTTGGCGGCGGGCCAGCCGCCCAGACGCCGATCGCTTTCTGCCAAAGATCAGGCCAGCGCGCCCAGCCCGGAACCTGCGGTTCGATCGGCCCGCGGAACGAGAAGTTCGGCGGCCGCTCCGTCACCGGTACAGCCTGCCGGTGCACCGCCACGGCCAGTCCGGCCCAAGCAGAAATGGCTGCCGGCTCCAGACGCTCGAGCCGAACGCGACCCGGGCGCCATGTCATCAGATTGGCGGGGCCGCCGGCGCTAGCACCGTCGAGGTCGCTGGCAACCAGGTGTGGCACCGGCAGCGCCGATCCGGTGAGGAGCCGGCAGGCGAGTGCCTCCCGCCGGACGTGCTCGCGGCCGATCTCACCCCACACCTGCGGATCAGACCACCGGATCACCAACGGGTCGCCCTTGGCCAGGTGCAAAAGCCACTTCGTCCCCGTGATACCGCCGCCCATCGCTGTGACGTCAACGACCGCGCTCGGGGCGAACGCTTCGGCCCAGCTCCTTGCAAGGTCGGGAAGCACATCGGCAGTTTACGGTTCCTCCAGCGGAGCGGTCCTTCCCGGGCGGCTGAGAGCCGGTCCGAGGTGCCCGGGGTGCTCGTGCCAGCAAGCACAAAGGGCCGCTGCGTCGACGACCCCGCGCCCTATCTACAGATCCGCTCGACGGTCAGGATGCTTCGACGACAGTTCCGTAGCGCTGCTGAGCGGCTTGGGCTGAGGTGCCGAGGAGGGCGCCGATCTTCTGCCATGACAGGCCGGCGGCTCGGGCAGCGACCACGTTGTCGAGTAGTTGTTGTTCGCTGCGGGCGCGAGCGACGACGGCGCGTTGGAGGAGATATTCCTCGACCGGGATCTCTTGAGCCTGGTCGGGGTCGAAGTCCTCGAAGCGCTTGGCGAGTTCGTCGGCGTGGTCGAGGATGTCTTGAATTGATCGGGGCATGGTGGTCACCTGATGAACTTGGCCCTCGCGGGCATGGCGTGAATGATGAAGTCGATTCCCTCGGCGCGGCTGACGCCGATCTCGAGGAACTGACCGGTCCGACTCGGCCCGATGAGCATGACGAGGTCGTCGAGTTCCAGGACTCGGACCGGGTGGCTGTAGGCGTGGAGGATGTCGTCGTCGTGTACGCCGTGCTTGCGTGCGCTGGCGATGATCACCGGATCCACGATGTCAACTTATCTTGATGTCAATCGTGGTGCCACACACCCGCCCAGATCTGTAGATACTCCGGTGATCGGGGAGGCTTTGGACAGTTTCTGTCGTGATGGGGGAGAGTCTCTCCGCGTGGAGGACGACAAGGGGGCTCGGTGCGTTGACCATTCAGCGCGACGTCTACTGGACCAGTGGAATCAGTCCGGCGGCCGTTCCTTGAGGCGGTTCGGCGGGGCTGCGGCGGGATCGATCGGCCAGTGATGCTTTGGATACCGGCCGGCCAGTTCCTTGCGCACCGTCGCCCACGACCCGGACCAGAAGCCGGGCAGATCGTTGGTGATCTGGATCGGCCGGTCGGCGGGCGAGAGAAGTTCGACCGTCAGGGGCACATTGCCGGCGATCGTCGGATGGACCAAGGTTCCGAACATGTCTTGCACGCGCACAGAGACCGTCGGGTTGTCGCGCCCGTAATCGATCTCGACGACGCGACCGGCAGCAGTAGCCAAGGCCTTCGGCACGGATTCAGCCAGCTCAGTCTGCTGATCCCACGACAGCATGGTGGTCAACACCATGGCGATGTCGACTGCCTCGAGATCGGCGCGGTTCGTGGCCCGCTGCAGGAACGGCACCAACCAACCGTCCAGCGTGGCGAGCAGCGTCTTGTCGTCGACCATCGGCCAATCGCCACCGAGGTGTGCGGCGGCGAACGCCAAACGGTGCCGAAGCTGTTCGGCCCGGGGACCCAGGGTCAGAACGCCCAATCGTGTGGCGCGCACACGGTCGACCAGAGCAGCGACTGCTTCGGCCCCGGGGACTGCGGGGCGGTACTGCTCGTCGAGAACCATCGATCCCAGCCGAACGGTCTCGTGTGACACCAGATCGTCGCGTTGCTTGTCCCATGTGACGACGCGTTGACGCTCGACATCGTCACCCAACGCAGCGATCAAACCTGCAGCCTCGATACCGGCCCCGATGCGGACCCGTGCGCTGCTGCGATCGCCGTCGAGGTCGGCGGCGACGATGAAACGTTCGTTGGCGAGTGAGTCCGTCGCAGCAATCCAGGCGCCGGTACCGGTGCGCATCTGGAACTGTCCCGGTTGTCTGCGGCGCACGGCCACCCGATCGGGGAAGGCCAGCGCGAGCGTTGGGCCGGTGTGTTCGGCCACCACTGCGCCCATGTCGAGGTGCACGTTGCTGCGCCGGGCGATGTCGTGGGAACGGTCTCGGATGCGGGCCACGTCGCGTCGATCGGCGCGCTCGTGGTGGCCCTGCCCGCACACGACTTGTACGCGGATGGCGAGATCCGCAGGCAGCTCGTCGGACCGACCGCGCAACACGTCGCGCTCGTCGAGGATGGCAGAGATCACACAGGCCAACGCCTTGTCGGTCTCGGGTGCGGTGACCACCATGCGCGCCAAACGCGGGTGGAGTGGAAGTGCCAGCATGGCTCGTCCCGTCGACGTCGGCCGGCTGTCGGCACCCAGCGCACCGAGGCGGCGCAGCAACTCGTGTGCCTGCTGCATGGCACGCGTCGGCGGTTGATCGATGAATCGAAGATCGCTCGCGGGGGTGCCCCATGCAGCCAGTTCCAATGCGACGCCTGCGAGGTCGACCTGGGTGATCTCGGCCTCGAGGTGGGCGCGGCGAGTTGCGTGTTCGAGTTTGCTCCACAGTCGGTAGGCGACGCCAGGCTCGGTTCGACCCGCTCGGCCGGCGCGCTGGTCGGCCGACGCCCGACTGGTACTGATCGTGGTCAACCGTGTCATGCCGCTACCCAGGTCGTGCCGGGGCACTCGGGCCAAGCCGGCGTCGACGACAATGCGCACGCCACTGACAGTCAGCGACGACTCGGCGATGTCGGTGCTCAGCACCACACGTCGGCGCCCCGGGGGCGATGGCTGCAAGGCGAGGTCCTGTTCGGCCAGCGACAGAGCGCCGGCCAGCAAACGCACATCGACGTTGGCAGCGACTCGCTCGGCGAGAAACTGTTCGACCCTGCGGATCTCGGCGATACCCGGCAGAAAGACCAGGACATCGCCCGGCTCATCGTTGAGTGCACGCACGACGGCCTCGCCAGTGGCCTGCTCGATGCGGGTCCCCTTCATCATCGGGAGCCATCGCAGGTCGACGGGGAACGTGCGACCAACACTCTCGATCATTGGGGCGTCGCCCAGCACGGCGAGCAGCTTGGCGACATCGGGCGTGGCCGACATCGCCAGCAGTCGAAGATCGGGTCGTACCGTGTCTCGGGCGTCGAGGGCGAACGCCAACCCGATGTCGGTCGGTACGTTGCGCTCGTGAACCTCGTCGAAGATCACCAAACCAACGCCGGGCAACTCAGGGTCGTGTTGCAGACGCCGAGTCAGCACACCTTCGGTGACGACTTCGATCACCGTGTTGGGGCCGATCCGTCGCTCGTCCCTGGTCTGGTAGCCGACGAGGCCACCTACCTCGGTGCCCAGCAGGGCGGCCATCCGTTGGGCTGCAGCGCGCGTTGCCAACCGCCTGGGCTCGAGCATCACGATTCGGCCGGCAAGCCAAGGCTGCTCGATCAGCCACAGCGGCGCAACGGTTGTCTTTCCGGCGCCCGGTGGCGCGACGAGCAATGCCGATCCGTGTTGTTCCAACGCTGTTGCCAACTGCGGCAACACATCGACGACGGGTAGCTCGCTGGCTGCGGCCGGCAGCGCCACGCTTCAGCCGAGTGCAGGTGTGCCGTGGAAGGGTCCAGGGTCACCGGCCACTGGGATCGTCGGGCTTATCCACGCTGTCGCGGTGGCTATTTGATCGGCGACCGCGCGCCATTCCGCGGCGTTCCACCCCTCGGCGCAGGCCTGCAAGGTGCCGTCGAGCCGGATGAACGCGAACGCGGGCAGTTGGGTGAGACCGAGGGTGCGAACGAAGGCCCGATCCGGGTCGCAGTAGACGAGGAAATCGTCGGCCAACGGCCCGAGGAACGCCGTGGCGCCATCGGCATCGGTGGTGACAACGAAGTTGACCCGAGCGTCGGTGCCGCGAAGACCCTCGAGGATGCGTGCCGCGGTTCTCAGCACCCAGGAACTCTCGTTGGTGTAGGGGTCGAGCACCACGCTGGCCAGGTGGAACGTGGTCAACCACTCCTCGAGTGGTCGAGTCTCGCCGCCCAGTGAGGCCAACTTGGTATCGAGGGACGGGTTGCTCGCCACGGCTGCAGACGGTAGCGCGCCAGCAGCACACGCCCCAATGTGGCAGTAGCGTCGCGTCCGATGCATCCCATCGAGCGGCTCCGATATGTGGCCAGGGCATCTGGTGGGGATCAACGGATGCTGGTCCGCGAGACGGCGGGCGCGCTCCGAGGGCTCGGGTCTGATCCCGCGGGCCTCGTCGTGGCCTGTCGTCGCATCGTCGAGCGGCATCCGACGTCGGGTCCGCTGTGGTGGCTGTGTGCGACAGTTCTCGCTGCCCCCGACCCGTATCGATGCGCGTCGGCACTGGCCGACGATCTCGAAGCGGATCCCACACCCGACGTGCTGGTCGAAGCTCTGCCCGACGATGCAACGGTCTGCGTCGTCGGTTGGCCCGACCTGATCGGCGAGGCGCTGCTACGTCGAGGCGATGCGACCGTGTTGGCCGTCGACACCGATGACGATGGGATGGGCAGCGCCGCCTTCGTGCGCCGATTGCAGCGCGCCGAGGTCGATGCCGAGATCGTGCCCGCAGGCGGCCTGGCAGCGGCAGTGCTGGCCAGCGACCTGGTCGTTGCCGAGGCGTTGGCCGTCAATGAGACCGACCTGCTCGCGAACATCGGTTCCCGGGCACTGGCGTCGGTTGGCTATTGCGCCGAGGTTCCGGTCTGGGCGGTGGTCGGGCGGGGTCGGTGCCTGCCTGCGGCGTTGTTCGAGGCGATGGGGCAGCGGCCTGCCGACATGCGAATGCCCTGGGATGCGGTCGCCGAGCACGTTCCACTGGCGCTCACGCATTGGGTGGTGGGTCCGCAGGGCGCGGTGCCAACCGGTGATGCAACGTTGACACCCGAATGTCCGATGTCCTACGAGTTGCTCCGCTCCAGCGCAATGTGACGACCCAAGTACTGTCGCGCCATGGCAGGCAAGCGTTCGCAGATCATGATGACCGACGACGAAGTGCAGGCCTATCTCCAGTCGCAACGCGTGCTCAACGTGGCGACGATCGGCCCGACCGGGCATCCTCACCTGGTGGCGATGTGGTACGCGATGGTCGACGGTCAGGCGGTCTTTTGGACGTACAGCAAGAGCCAGAAGATCCTCAACCTTCGCCGCGACTCCAAGATGACCGGCTTGGTCGAGAGCGGTGACTCGTACGACCAGTTGCGCGGCGTCGAGATGCGTGGTCGTGGGGTGATCGTCGACGACTATGACGCGATCATCGAAATCGGCAAGGCGGTCGCTGTGAAGTACAGCGGCCCGTCGGTGTTGAGCGAGTCGGGCCTCCCGTTCCTCGAGGCCCAAGCCACCAAACGCTTTGGGGTGGTCTTCGAGATCGAGCACATAGCCAGCTGGGACCACACCAAGCTCGCCGGCACCTATTGACCGCGACGTTTTGATCGGTGCCGGGGTCAGCGGTCTTGTTTGGGGGGTTCGATGCCGATGCACGCGGCGATGGCGGCACGGGCGGCGTCGGCGCGAACTTCCATCACGAAGATCCGGCCCATCGGCTCACGCGCGGCGAAGCGCAGCATCGAGGTGTGGTCCTCCGACATGGTCGCCGGAATCTCGTTCTCCCACAGATCGTGCAGCGCCAACTGGCACTGCCACAGCGGCAGCCAGGCGACTTCGACCACGTGATCGGGCCGCGGCGATCGCGGCTGCGGGGTGCCGAACAACCAGTTGCGGATCCCCATCTACCGATGCCCGCGTGGCGAACGTGAGCCACCGGCGGCTGCTGCGAGCTGGTGGGCGATTCGCTCGTGGTCGCTCTCGATCAGACCGACCGTGACTCGTAGATGGGGTGCGTCTCGACGCACCTGGAACGGTTCGCCGGGCGCGGCCCCGATGCCCTGCGCGGCCAGCGTGACGAGGGCTGAGCGCTCGTCGGCAACGGTCATCCACAGATTGATCCCATCGCTGCCGGTGACCGCGACGTTGCGTGAGCCGAGCACGTCAGCGACCAGTTGCCGGCGCCGAACGTATTCGGTGCGTGCCGTGGCGACAGCCTGGATGGTCTCGGCATCGTCGAGCATCTCAAGCAGAACGGCTTGCAGGATGCGACTGCTCCATCCGGGACCGAGCAGACGGCGATTGGCCACCGCGGTCACCACGTCGCCGGCGCCGCCCACTGCGGCGAGTCGAAGGTCCGGTCCGTGGCTCTTCGAGTAGCTGCGGATGTGCACGGTTCGCTGTGGCAGCCACGATCCAATGCTGACCAATGAGCCCGTTGCAATGTCGCCGGAGTGGTCGTCCTCGATCACCACAGCATCCGAGGCCTCGATCTCGGTGGCCAGTGCCTTCATCCGGCGGCGGGTTGTCGTGACGCCCGTGGGGTTGTGGGCGCGGGGTTGGAGGAACACCGCTACTGGCTGCACGCGTAACGCATCGGAGATCTGGGCGACGATGGGGCCCTGGTCGTCGACGTCGACGCCGATCACTTCAGCGCCGAGCTCGTCGAGCAGGTCGAGCAGCGGGGGAAACGTCGGGTGTTCGACTATGACACGATCGCCGAGGCGCACGACAACCTGGGCCACGCGGTCGAGTGCATCCATCGCCCCGTCGACCACAGTGAGCGCTTCGGCACGGAACGGCCAACCATCGCGAAGGCGCGCCTCGAGGTCCGGAAGCACCGGATTGTCGAGATAGCTGGAGGTCAACGATTGACGGCTGACCTTGGCAACGACCGGGCCGAGGTCGGGGAGCAGCGACGACGGCGGCGTGCCGGTCGACAGGTCGAGCGCGAAATGCCCCGGTCCCTCGGTGACGCGGCGGTATCGCCGTGGAGATCCGGGCCCGGTGGGTTGGCGAACGAAGGTGCCCTGGCGACCGCGGGCGTCGATGGCACCCACCGATGTCAACGTCTGCCATGCCTCGCTGACGGTCGTCGGCGAGACACCGAGGGATTTGGAGAGCTCGCGCACCGTCGGCAATCGGGTGCCGACAGCCAGGTCCCCGCGTGTGATCATCCGGCCGACCGCTGCGGCGATGCCACGCGCGCTGCGGTCGTCGATTGCCTCGGCAAAGGTGGCGGTCATTGTGCGGTAACAATAGCTGCTTTGTGCGACCACCAGTATTTTCGAGATCCTTCAAGCCAGGGGGTAGCGCGCCGATACATCAGTGAGTGGATGTTGGAGGTCGGGGTGGATCTGAGGGCCTTGGGTATGGTGGCGATTGCCGCGATCGGCGCAGCCGGGACGGCTGGTTGTGGCGCCGAAGAAGTGATGGTTCGATCCCGGTCGGCACAGCAGATCGACGTTGCTGTCGACAACGGTTGCTCGGTCCAGTATCAGACATTGGCGGTTGCCATGGAGGCATACTGGGCGTCCACAGGCGGGCTGCCGGCGAGCGAAGGCGAACTCGTCGGTGCGGCGATGCTGCGCGAGGAGATCGACGACTTCGACGTCATCCTCTCCGACAGCAACTACGAGGTGGTCGGCCTGTTCGACTGCGCACGATTCGATCCCGAGATGCCCCAACCAGTGGCGGACGTGCAACCAGCGCCCACCCTTTCGTGTGATGCAGATCGTCGGAACCTGCAGACGGCGTGGGAGGCGTACAATGCGCAGACCGGCGGACCACCGGCCTCGGAGACGGTGCTGGTCGAGGCAGGGCTGCTGATCGCCGAGTCCCCGGGCTTCGACCTTGTCGGAGTCGAGGTCGTCGCTGCACCCGGCCATTGTGAGTAGCACCAGCGAGAAGTCTGTTTCGGCTGTGTGAACGGAATGTACGGTAACAATCCAGTTATTGTGCGCCCAACGGGGTGACATTACGATCACGTGCATGCCGAACCTCGTACGAGCAGCGCTTCTCCAAACCGACTGGGCTGGGACCAAGGAGGCGATGATCGAGAAGCACGAACAGGCCGCGCACGACGCGAAGGCCGAGGGTGCTCAGGTGATCTGCTTCCAGGAACTGTTCTACGGCCCGTACTTCTGTCAGGTGCAAGACACGGAGTACTACAGCTACACCGAACTGATCCCCGACGGCCCGACCACGCAGCGATTCTGCAGCGTGGCCAAAGAGCTCGGCATGGTCATGGTGCTTCCGATGTACGAGCACGAGCAGGCCGGTATGTACTACAACACGGCGGCTGTCATCGACGCCGACGGCACATACCTGGGCAAGTTCCGCAAGCAGCACATTCCCCAGACCAAGGGCTTCTGGGAGAAGTTCTACTTCCGGCCGGGCAACGGCGGCTATCCCATCTTCGAGACCGCCGTGGGCAAGGTCGGCGTGTACATCTGCTACGACCGTCACTTCCCCGAGGGATGGCGAGCGCTCGGCCTCAACGGCGCCGAGATCGTGTTCAACCCGTCGGCCACGCACCGCGGGCTCAGCGAGTACATCTGGCGCATCGAGCAGCCCGCCGCAGCGGTTGCCAACATGTACTACGTCGGGGCCATCAATCGTGTTGGCATCGAACCCCTTGGCGAGAACGACTTCTACGGACAGAGCTACTTCGTCGACCCTGAGGGCAAGTTCGTCGGCGATGTGGGTGACGCCTACAAGCCGGAGCTGATCGTGCGCGACCTCGATCTCGACAAGATCAAACTCGTGCGTGATCGGTGGGCGTTCTATCGCGATCGCCGACCCGATGCGTACGACGAGCTGGTCGAGCGGTAGGAGCGACACGATGGCAACGACGCTCATCAAGAACGGCCGAGTCATCTCGACCACCGGCGTGATCGCTCAAGACGTGCTGATCACCGACGAGGTCATCACGGCTCTGGGCAGCCCCGGCTACTTCACCGACGAAGGTTGCGACCGCGTGATCGATGCGGTCGGCAAGTACGTCATCCCCGGTGGCGTCGACGTGCACACGCACATGGAGCTGCCCTTCGGAGGCACGTTCGCCAGCGACACGTTCGAGACGGGGTCGCGCGCCGCAGCATGGGGCGGCGTGACCACCATCGTCGACATGGCGGTGCAACGAGCCGGTGAGAACGTATTCGACGGATTGGCCGAATGGCACCGCAAAGCCGACGGTCAATGTGCGATCGACTACGCGTTCCACCAGATCATCGGCGGCGTCGACGATCAGTCACTGAAAGACATGCGCTACCTCACCGAGCACGAGGGCATCACCAGCTTCAAGCTGTTCATGGCCTATCCCGGAGTGTTCTACAGCGACGACGGACAGATCCTGAAGGCCATGCAGACCGCCGCCGACTGTGGCGCGGTCATGATGATGCACGCCGAGAACGGCATCGCCATCGACGTGCTCGTGCAGCAGGCCTTGGCCCGCGGCGAGACCGACCCGAGGTACCACAGCTACACCAGGCCATCCCCGCTCGAGGCCGAAGCGACGCACCGCGCCATCGTGCTGAGTCACGTCGCCGGCAACGTGCCGCTGTACGTCGTGCACATGTCGGCCGGAGACGCACTCAACGAGATCGCCGCCGCCCGTCATCACGGTCGCAATGTGTTCGCCGAGACCTGCCCCCAGTACCTGTGGCTCACGCTTGAGGACACCCTCGGCAAGCCCGGTTTCGAGGGCGCCAAGTGGGTGTGCAGCACTCCCGTGCGCAGCAAGGATCACGACCCCGACTACATCGGGCAGATGGGTCACGGCCATCAGGGCGATCTGTGGAAGGGCCTGCGCATGAACGAGCTGGCAGTCGTCAGCACCGACCACTGCCCGTTCTGCATGAAGGATCAGAAAGAGCTCGGCGTCGGAAACTTCTCGGCTATCCCCAACGGGATCGGCGGCGTCGAACATCGCATGGAACTGATCTACCAAGGTGTCGTCGCCGGCGAACTGACCCTCGAACGGTGGGTCGAGACCTGCAGCACCACACCGGCTCGCATGTTCGGTATGTACCCGAAGAAAGGTGTGATCGCCCCCGGCAGCGACGCCGACGTCGTCGTGTGGGACCCCAACAACAAAACCAAGATCGGCATCAACGACAAACATCACATGAACATGGATCACTCGGCTTGGGAGGGGTGGGTTATTGACGGCAAGGTCGACACGGTTATGTCTCGCGGAGTCGTGGTCATGGAAAATGGCACCTACACCGGCACGAAGGGCCATGGTCAGTTCATCAAGCGTGGGCTCAGTCAGTACCTCGTCTAGTCCGTTCGGTTGCCGTCGGCGTCCGCTCCTCGACATGGCCCGCCGTTCGGGAACGTCCGGCGTTCGCTCCTCGAC
>JANOCR010000102.1:0-2776 GCA_031412355.1 Ilumatobacteraceae bacterium
CCCTGGCTGGTTGGTCGCCCGGGTGAGGGTCAAGAAGGCCAGGTGCGGTGGCACCTCGTCGCCGTTACCCGCGATTCCGTCAGGACCGTGGGTGATCAGTGGATCGTCGGCCTGCAGGGGCACGAACACTGTGCCGCTGCCGCCCTTGGTCACGAGGTCCAAGCCGTGGTCGAAGAACTGGCCGAAGAAGGTGAACATCGAGTTGAACGGCGCAGACAACCCGACGTCAGGCGCCGAGTTGCCGATGAAGCAGGTCGGACCGTCCTTCTCGATGCAGCCGCCCGATACTGCGACCGCGGCAGGGTTGGTTGCGGTCTGGTCGACGATGATGTTGCTGATGAGGCGAGGCGCCGAGTCGGCGACGATGCCCTTGGTCTGGTTGTAGCTCGTAGCCGGAATGAGGGGCGATGGGCCAGGACCGTCGAGGTCGATCGGTTCGCCATCGCGATAGACAGATGTCCCCATACGCGGGAAAACCTGATCGGCGGCGCCGAACTTGGTCTCGCCGGGGGTCAGGTGGTTGTACGTGCCGTCAACCGTGCGCAGGCCGAACGGGAGCCGGCGCTCGTTTACTTGGTTCGGGCCTGGACCGAACAATTCGCCGCCGGCCGAGTGGGCCTCGGCGATCTGGATCTGCTTGAGGATGAACCGCAGGTCGCCGGCGTCAAGTTCGAAGCCCGCTCCAACTGGCGCAGCATTGATGATCGACACGCCACTGCCGGTCATCAATGTTGAAGCAATCAGGCCGACGGTCGCCAGGCCAGCACCGATCTTGGTGCGACGGCGGCTACGGCCTGATTTGGTGGCTTGGCCGAGCTCACGCTCTAAGGCCGCGTCGCGCCGCGTAAAACGGCGCGCTGAATCCAGCTGGTTCCCGAACATTTTTCCGTCCCTCAAATGTCTAGTCCTGCGCCAAGAATGCAGGAACGACATAAAGATGGTATAAAGAACCAGCTAGGCATATGGGTCATTAGCCTCTGGCCTTAGGGGGGAGTGTGAACCCCCGCTCACACCGCCGTTCGGGTTAAGCCCTCAGTGCCAAGGTGCACGGTGTGCGTTGACTCGTCTGCGGAAAGTGTCAATTTGCCCGATCGGCTTGATGGACTGCATCCAACCGAATTGTCGCCATCTTTATGCTCAGAGCTCGATGGCGTGGCCGTCGGCCAGCATCTCCCGCAGCTTGTACTTCTGGATCTTGCCCGATCCCGTCAGCGGGAACGCATCGATCGCGAACCAGTGACGTGGTGCTTTGTAGGGCGCCAGGTGCTGTCGCACGTACGCGATGAGCTGGTGCTTGTCGATCTGTTCTCCCGAAGCCGCGCGCACGAACGCGGCAACCTCCTCACCCCACTTCTCGTCGGGCAAGCCGACGACGGCCACCTCGCCGACGGTCGGGTGGGCGAACAGCAACTCCTCCACTTCGCGGGGGTAGATGTTCTCGCCTCCACGGATGATCATGTCCTTGAGCCGGCCCGCGATCGTGCAGTAGCCACGATCGTCCATGGAACACAGGTCGCCGGTGTGCAGCCAGCCCTCGGCGTCGATCGCTGCGGCCGTGGCATCGGGGTTCTCGAAGTATCGGTGCATGACGTGATAGCCGCGAGTGCACAGTTCGCCTACCGTGCCGACAGGCACCGTGTCGCCGCTGACCGGGTCGGCGATTCGTACCTCGACGTGTGGCATGGGTGTGCCGATCGTTGTCGAGATGTCGGTTACCGAGTCGGTGGGGAGGGTCGCTGTCGCGACCGGCGAACATTCGGTCTGCCCGAACAAGATGGTGACTGTTGCACCGATGCGTTCGCGGATCGTCGTCACCAGTGATGCCGGCACGGTGGAGGCACCGCACGACAGCACCTGCAGCGACGACAGGTCGGCCGACGCGAAGTTGGGGTGCTCGAGCATGGCGACGAGCATGGTCGGCACCGTCGAGATCGAGTCACACCTGTACGTCTCGATCAATTCCATCACCAGCGCCGCATCGAACGACTCGACGAGGACCTGTGTGGCCCGCTTCGACACGGCTCCCAACACGCACATCGCGCTGCCGCCGGTGTGGAACAGCGGCATCGTGGTGACCCCGATCGCCCCGTCGCGTACGCCGATGCGATCCAGCGTGTGTGCGCCATTGTTGACGAGGCCGCGGTGGTGCAGAAGCGCACCTTTCGGGAACCCGGTCGTACCCGACGTGTACTGGATCATGACGGCATCGTTCGTGTCGACGCTCGGCAGCGGTTGCGGCGATCCGGTGCCTGAATCCAAGAACGCGCTCCACTGATCGAAACGGATCACCTCGCGCATTTCTTGGCAGCGCGGTTGGACCGCCTCGATTGTCGCCAGCATCGGATTGCCGCGGTACTCGGTGGCCACCGCGACGCCGGCTGCCCTCGATTGGCTCAGTACGTACTCCACCTCGTGCTCTCTGAACCCTGGGTTGACGGTGACCAGCACCAGACCCGCCATCGCCGCACCGAACTCGAATATGATCCATTCAGGGCTGCTCGGTGCCCACACCGCGACGCGTTCACCCGGCTGAAAACGATGCAGGAGTGCGTGTGCCGTGCGCAACGATTCGGCGTACAGCTCGGCGTATGTCCACTGACGCCGCGCGGTTCGATCGGGTGTGCCGTGGATCAACGCGATTCGGTCGGGTGCCGTCGCCGCGGCCCACGCCAACAACCCGCCCAGAGTGATGTCGAGAAGCTCCGGCTCGGCAGGGCCCACCGCGTGCGACATCGTCATCGGCATCGCTGACAGTGTGTCATTCCGTGGATCGACC
>JANOCR010000103.1:0-5808 GCA_031412355.1 Ilumatobacteraceae bacterium
CGTGGGCCACGATGTCGACATCGTGCACACGGCAGGCATCATCCACCCGACCACAACGCGACAGTTCTTCGACGTCAACACCAACGGCACCCGCAACATCGCCGAAGCGGCTCTCGACCATGGCGTTCGGCGCTTGGTGCATGTCTCGTCGAACAGCCCGTTCGGCACCAACCCGAAGCCCAACGACACGTTTCGGGCGATCGAGCCGTATCACCCGTACTACGGCTATGGCCGGTCGAAGATGCAGGGCGAACTGGCGGTCTTCGAGGCGATCGAGCGCGGGCTCGACGCCACCATCGTGCGGCCGCCGTGGTTCTACGGGCCGTTCCAGCCTCCCCGCCAGACAACGTTCTTCCGGCTGGTGCGGGCGGGCAGGTTCCCTGTGGTGGGCGATGGTGAGCAGCGACGTTCGATGGTCTACGTCGGCAACCTCGTGGACGGTGTGATCGCCGCCGAACTGACACCAGCGGCCACGGGCAAGGGCTACTGGGTGGCCGACGACCGTGCCTACACCGTCAACGAGATCGTGACAACCGTCGGGCGCGCCCTGACGGACGAAGGGTTCAGTGTGAAGCCGACCTCGATGCGGTTGCCCGCTGTCGCCGGACGCCTCGCCGAACTCGGCGACCGTATCGTTCAGGGCCTTGGCCGCTACCAGCAACAACTCCACGTGCTCGGGGAGATGAACCACACCATCGCCTGCGACATCTCCGTGACTCGACGAGACCTCGGCTACGAGCCACGCGTCGAACTGTACGAGGGCATGCGCCGCAGCATTCGCTGGTGTGTGCAGCAGGACCTTTCACTATGACATCGCCCACGGGCACCATGAGCCTTGTCACGGGCGGCAGCGGCTACTTCGGCTCGCTGCTGGTGCAACGCCTTGCCGATGCCGGGCATCGGGTCCGGGTGCTCGATATCAACGACGCCGACGATCGCCCGGCATCGGTTGAGCTGGTCCATGGAGACATTCGCGATGCCGACGTGGTCGCCAGCGCGGTCGACGGATGCGATCTCGTGTTCAACAACGTGGCCCAAGTTCCGTTGGCGAAAGACAAGCACCTGCTGCGCACGGTGAACGTCGACGGCACGTCGATGTTGTTGCGCGAAGCGGCGCGTGCCGGTGTGCGCAAAGTCGTGCACACCTCGTCGAGCGCTGTGTTCGGTGTGCCGGCAAGCAACCCAGTACTGCCATGGACCGTGCCTGAGCCGATCGAGGCGTACGGACATGCCAAATTGGCCGCCGAATGGGCATGTCTCGATGCCGTTTCGAGGGGCCTCGACGTGACCATCGTTCGGCCACGCACGATCCTCGGCCACGGCCGCCTCGGGATCTTCGGCATCCTGTTCGAATGGGTGGCCGATGGCGCCGACATCTTCGTGCTCGGCCGTGGCGACAACCGCTACCAGTTCATTCATGCCGACGACCTGGCCGACGTGTGCATGCTGGCCGCCGGCGTACCTGGCCCGGCCGTGTTCAACGCGGGGACCGACCGGTTCGGCACGATGCGAGAGTCCCTGGAGTCACTCTGTCGTCACGCGGCGACTGGTTCGCGAGTGCGATCGCTGCCGGCGAGACCCGCCTCGGCTGTGATGAAGGCTGCGGCGATCGCCCATCTCGCACCGTTCGCGCCCTACCACTGGATGATGTACTCGAAGTCGCTGTGGTTCGACATCGATCACGTGCGCGACGCGTTGGCGTGGCAACCGAAGTGGTCGAACGAGGAGATGCTGGCCGACAGCTACGACTGGTTTCTACGCAACCGGGCCGATACCGACGTGGCCGGCCGCTCGCAGCACCGCACGATCGCCAAGCAGGGCGCGCTCCGGGCGTTGAAGGTCGCGACCAAGCTGCTCCCCCGCTAGCGACTGCCTCGCCGCTGCACCTGTCCATGCAGCGAAACCAGAATTCCTCGTGCCGAGGCATCCCAGGTCAGGGTCTGTGCCCGGCTCAGCGCCGCGGCCGCAAGCCGACCACGTCGTTGGTCGTCGAGCAGCACGTCGGCAATCGTCTCGCCCAAGCGGTCGAGCGGCGCCAATACACCGGTCACCCCGTCGACCACGCTGCTGCGATGGCCGCTGACGTCGGTGGCGACGGCGGGTGTCCCGCATGCTGCGGCCTCGGTGATGGTCAGCCCCCAACCCTCGGCCAGCGAAGCGCTGCTGACGAGCCAGGCCCGCCGGTACTCCGCGATGAGGTCGGCGTGGCTCAGGCGGCCGGCGAGCGTGATCCACTCCTGCGCGCCGTGAGCGGCCACACGTGCTTCGAGCGCCGGTCGCAGCGGTCCATCGCCGACGATCGTGAGTTGTAGGTCCGGTACCCGGCGTCGGGCGATCACAGCGGCTTCGATCAGTTCGTCTTGGCGCTTCACCGGTGCGAGCCTTCCGACGCACAACATAGACGGCGACGCGCTGCGACCGTCACCGGGGTGGAACATCGGGTCGACACCGTTGTTGACTGCCACGACTCGGTCGGCCCGAAAGCCGAGACCCAGCAGATCGTCGCGTGTTGCCTCCGACGGCGTCAGGGTCAAGGTGCGCCTGTAGAAGGGTGGCGCGAACCGCGCCTCGAGCGCCCGACCAACACCTGCCAAGGGGCGCGGAAGGAGCTGATCCCACATCGGGCCGTGAACGTGATGCAGGAAGGTGATGTGCGGTTTGCGGCACCACAGTGGACTCATCCACGGCACACCGTTCCACACCTCGACCAGAGCGTCGTAGGGACCCATTCGATGGATCAGCTCGCTGCCGACTGCGCGGGGGAAGACCGAGTACCGGCTGCCGCGGCGAACGATCTGATACCCGTTGCGCGTTGCGGTGGCAGGTTGGCCGACCGCAGCCGATGTGCGATGAGTGATCTCCAGCCCCGCCGCGGCCCAGCGGCGCATGAACTCGTCGGCGTGCACCTCCGATCCGCCGGCGTCGGGATCGTCGAGGTCGCGCCACGCCAGCACGTGCACACGACGCGCCCCGGCCGTGATCATCTCGGTGGCGAGTTGCTCGATCGTGGGAGTGTCAGCCAAGGGGCAGGCGTCTCCACACCGGGCCTGGCACATGGCGCAAGACAGAGAACACGTAGCGCAGGATTCCCGGCACCCACACCATGCGGCGCCGCGCGCGCAGTGCCTTGACCGTTGCGTCGGCCACCTTCTCGGCGCTGGTGGAGAACGGCGCGGCCTTCAAGCCCGTCGTCATGCGAGTGTGGACGAAGCCCGGGCGCACGATCAGCATGTGCACCCCGTCGTCGGCAAGGGCGTCGCCGAGCCCCTGGGCAAAGCCGTCGATGCCGGCCTTGGTGCCGCCGTACACCGGATTGGCCCGTCGCACACGTTCGCCGGCGACGCTGCTGAGCATGACGATGGAGCCGTGTCCCTGCCGGCGCATCTGGTTGGCGACGGCGATGGTGCTCGACACCACACCTGTGAAGTTGACCTGGGCGATCTCGACGGCTAATTCCTGATCGACCGATGTCACTGCACCGTCGCCCAGCAACGCGAATGCGATGATCGCGACGTCGATGTCGCCATACCGCGCGGTCAGCGAACGGGCGAAGTCGACATGGGCTTCGGTGTCTGTGGCGTCGAATCGCACGACGTCGGCGGACAGTGAATGATGACGCAATCCGCTGGCAGCACGCTCGCCGGCCTCGACATCGCGGCAGGCCAGTACGACCGTGGTGGTCGTCGGGCTCAGCAGCGCGCGCACAACGGCAAGGCCGATCTCGCTGGTGCCGCCCAGCAGGACGATCGTTTGTGGTTGACCGAGTGCGTTGTTCATGTGTCAGATCAACCCGAGGCGGCGACCGAGATCGCTCTGCCACATCCCCAGTGGGTCGACCCCGTCTCTGACCGCCTTCCACTCGTCGAGGCGTGGGTAGCCGCGGCGCACGGCATCGGGTGTCATGTGCGAATCCTTGGCGAAGTAGTGACGGCCGCCGGCATCGAGCACGACACGATCGAGACCGTGCAGCAAGTCGCCCAGACCGCGGGAGGCGACCGGTAGATCGAGTGCCAAGGTCCAGCCGGCCTGCGGGAAGCTGAGTGGCGCCGGATTGGCGGCGCCGAACCGCTTCAGCACAGCGAGGAAGCTGGCAACGCCGCTGGCCGACAATCGCTCGACGACCGTGCGCATTGCGTTCTCCTGTCCGAACGGAACCACGAACTGGTACTGCACCATGCCGCGATTGCCGTACAGCCGGTTCCATCCCCCGACGAGATCGAGCGGATGGAAGAAGGCGCCGATCCCCTGGATCTCACCTT
Source organism: Ilumatobacteraceae bacterium (assembly GCA_031412355.1). Taxonomy (GTDB): domain Bacteria; phylum Actinomycetota; class Acidimicrobiia; order Acidimicrobiales; family Ilumatobacteraceae; genus JAENVT01. Next base: position 4,260 of record JANOCR010000103.1, read on the forward strand.
GGCGACGTACGGGCGCCCTGCGGAACCAGAACTCGTTGAACGCCGCGATGGTGGCGTGGTTCAACACTCCCATCGGTGGAACGAGCGGCGGCACTTCGACCAGCTGATGTGGGCCGTATTCGAAGGGGCTGACGGCTTGACGGGCATCGAGGTCGACCAGGCGAGCGTGATCGCCACGGCTCAACACGCTGCGGCCGAGGTGGCGTCCCTTGGCCATCAGGTCGATCCAGGCGACGCTGTAGCGCACGTCGTCGTCACCGGAGCTCATGGTGGCCAACAGATCGTCGAGGTCGGCAACGCGCGACGTATCGATGCGCATTCGGCTGGTCTCGATGGGCAGCAAACGGATGGTGGCATCGAGCATCACACCGGTCAGGCCCATTCCCCCGACCGTCGCCCAAAACAGTGTGGGTTCGACGTCGGGGTCGATGACCGTCGTCGAACCGTCGGCCAGCATCATCGTGATGGACACGATGTGGTTGCCGATCGATCCATCGACGTGGTGGTTCTTGCCATGGATGTCGCTGGCGATCGCTCCGCCGATGGTGACGAATCGGGTGCCGGGGGTCACCGGGACGAAGAAGCCGCACGGCACGATCACGCGCAGCAGTTCGTCGATGCTGACGCCTGCACCAACGGTCGCGACCGCCGCCTGCTGGTCCAGCACGATGTCGCCGGCGCTCGGCACCAGGCGCACGACCAGGCCACCGCCATTCTGCGCAGCATCGCCGTAGCTTCGCCCCAGCCCGCGGACCAACGCGCCCCGCGGTCCGGCATCTTTCAGAACAGCACCCAACCGGCTGGCATCAATGGCCAGGTCGTCGGCAACCGTGGGGTTGGTTCGACCCCAGCCCCAAAGTCGGGCTCGGGAGGGGGTCGACACGCTGCGGGATTCTATCCGCCGTCGTCGGCCCGATGATCGGTGAACCGCTCGACGGGGGTCTTTCCGCTGTCGAGCTCGCCGTTGGTCCAGTCCGGCTGCTTGTCAGCCTGCGTGGTGTCGACGATTGCCCCCTGCGTGCCGATGTCGACCAGTGGCGCGATGAGTTGCACTGCGACGGGTGTCGCGCCGGGTTCGAACATGGCCTTGATCTGATGATCGAATGCCTTCAGCAGACTCCCGACGACAGCTTGTTGCTGAGCCGCCAGGTTGCAGCGGGCTCCGTCGGCAACCGTCAGGAGCTTGTCGTTCACGGTCACCAGATCCTCGGGCGCACCCTGCCCAGCAGCAGCCTGGCCCAGCAGCCGGGCAATCTCCGCACCGTCCTGCTTGCATGGCGTGCACTGCCCGCACGATTCGACAGCGAGGAACTGTGACACTCCGGCGGCCACGCTTATCATCGGGGTGTTGTCGCCGATCACGATGAAGCCGGCAGATCCGAGGCCGGTGCCGATCGCCGCCATCGCCTCGTAGCTGTGTGCCGTGTCGTGTTGGTCGGCGGTCAGCACAGCGCTCGAGACGCCGACCAAGACGGCGGCGACGTCGACGCCACGCAGCACACCACCGGCGGCCGTGTCGATCACGACCCGCAACGGGGTGCCCATCGGC
>JANOCR010000104.1:0-20872 GCA_031412355.1 Ilumatobacteraceae bacterium
CGAATGATCGCCTACAAGGCGCTGTGTGATCTGTTGTGGACGTTGTGGGGCGTGATCCAACACGTCAATGGAAACCCCGCTGACGATTTCTGGGCCTACGCGGTGGGCCGCTTCGAACGTTGCAAGGCACTGATGTCGAGCGCTGGGTTCGACTCCCAGGTAGCAGCGATCTCGCGTTAGCGAACCCGTTTGCGTCGATAGCGGCGACCCATCGCCACCACCGTCGCCGGTATGAAGAACGCTCGGGCCGGAAGCGACACTTCACTCCATGGCCGCTTGACCAGCGGCGCCCGCCAGGCGCGCAAGCGATAGACAAAGAAGATTGCGAGCAGTCCGTGTAGGACTATCGCTGACCAGAAGAAACCCTTGGGTCCGAGACCGATCATCATCGCCGCAGCGACGAACGGACCGACTACAGCGCCGAGCCCATACAGCGTGACCAACTGCGAGGCGGCCGCATTGACGTGCTCCGGCTCGATCCAGTCGTTCGTGTACGCGGCGGCGATCGAGTAGATCGGATAGCTGAACCCGCCGAGCATTGCGACCAACAACAGCGCCATCGGACTGCTCGACGGCCCGAGCAGCAGCAACACCGCGGCGCCGATGGCACCGATCGATGCGGCGAAGCCGACCGCGCGACGGTCGATGTCGTCGGATGCCGCCGAGACCGGCCAATGCAACAACATGCCGCCGATGTTGGGTGCGGCGACGAACAGACCGATGCGGCCAGTCGACAAACCCACACGGGTTGCGTAGATCGCCGCCATTCCGGTCAGGGCACCGTGTGCCATCCCGACGAGCAGACACGAGAACACCCCGGTCGGCACGACGTTGGCAAGCTCGCGCAACGAGATGTGTTCGCGCTTTTCGACGACGGGTGCGACCGCCTCTTCCGACAGCGCAACGGGTGCGACCGCGAGCGACGTGATGATGCTGGCAATCGCGAAGCCGGTGATGACCCTCGCGTCGATGGCGAACAGCAGGACCTGACCGATGCCGAAGGCGCCGGAGGTGACCACCGCGTAAATGGCCAACAGCCGTCCGCGGTTCTCGTTGGTCGCCAGATTGTTGAGCCACGATTCGGCGACCACATACTGGCCGGCCAGGCACAGCCCCGTCACGAATCGCAGCAACGCCCAGGCAGGCGCCGATTCGGTGAGACCGACTGCCAGCATGGCCGCTGACAGCAACGATGCCAGCGCGGCAAAGACACGAATGTGACCGACACGACCGAGGGCCGACAGCGCGACGCGTGACCCAACCAAGAAGCCGCCGTAGTACGAGGCGCTGATCAGACTGCTGACGGCCGTGGGCAGCTTGATCAGCTCGGAGCGAACGCCCAGCAGCGTGCCGAACAGACCGGCAGCCAGCAACAGGAACGCCAGCCCCACGAACAATCCCCATGTGGCTAGTGCGAGATCCCGCTTGAGGGACGGACCGTCGTCGCTGCGCTCCATGAAGAGCCCAGCCTGCCACGTGCACGGTGTACTGTCGCTGGATGACTTCTGCGGCGGCAACGAAGCTGACGCTGGTCGGAGCCGGCAAGATCGGGCAGGCGATCGTGCAGCTGTTGTCGACCGCGCCCGAGTTCGTGGTCACCGTCATCGACCGCGACGAGGCAGCATTGGCGCCGCTGCGCGGCCGGGGTGTGCGCGCGTTCGAGGTCGACATCACCGACCCCATCGCGCTCGCAGCGAACGTCGACGGCCAAGACATGGTCATCAGCGCCGCGCCGTTCCATGCCACGTCAATCATCGCTACCGCGGCACGCAATGCCGGGGCGCACTACTTCGACCTCACCGAAGACGTCGACTCGACCCGCATCGTCAAGAGCCTCGCCCTGGACGCCACATCGGCGCTGGTGCCACAGTGCGGGCTGGCGCCCGGCTTCGTGTCGATCGCCGCGGCCGAACTAGCTCGATCGTTCGACGACATCAGATCGATCTCGATGCGTGTCGGCGCATTGCCGCAGTTCCCCACCAACGCGTTCAAGTACAACCTCACGTGGTCGACCGACGGCCTGATCAACGAATACTGCAACCCGTGCGAGGCGATCGTCGACGGCAAGATGCTGGAGGTCCTGCCGCTCGAAGAGGTCGAGGCATTCTCGCTCGACGGCGTCGACTACGAGGCCTTCAACACGTCGGGGGGCTTGGGCACGCTGTGCGAGACATTGCTCGGCGAAGTCGAAACCCTCAACTACAAGACCGTTCGGTACCCCGGTCACCGCGACGCGATCAAGATGCTGATCACCGACCTTCGCCTCTCGCGCCGTCGCGATCTGTTGAAGGAACTGCTGGAAGCCGCCATCCCGATCACCTATCAGGATGTCGTGCTGATCTTCGTCACCGCGTCGGGTACGCGCAATGGCCTGCTCATGCAGGAGACCTTCGCCCGCAAGGTCTACGCCAGCGAAGTCAACGGCACGCGGCTGTCGGCAATTCAGCTCACCACGGCCGCCGGCATCTGCACGATGGCCGATCTCGTGCGCGAGGGCAAGTTGCCCCAACGTGGTTTCGTGCGCCAGGAGCAGTGCGCGTTGTCCGACTTCCTGGCCAACCGCTTCGGATCGCTGTATCTGCGGGGCAAGGAAGTCACCGCCTAGGAGCGATTACGGGTCGAGCGCTGCCCACGCGGCGTCGATGTCGGCGAAGACCTGCTCGATGGTGCGCGTCCCGTCGACCCAGTCGACCATCCCTTGCCAGAACGCGCCATTCCCACCCTCCAGCGTGATGTGCCCGATCTCCGCTGGCATCTGGTCGGACGCATCCATTCTGAAGGCGTCTGATCGCAATGCGGAGAGCGTCGCGTCGGCGATTTTCGTTATCACGTCGACAGTGCCAGGATCGAGGCTCGCGTCGCCATAGCTCGAGAGGTCGAAGCGCTGGTTGGGGGAGAAGAACCCATCGGCCCATGACGGGGCCAAGTAGTGGCTGGCCCACTCCGGGCTGGCGGCGAAGCTCATGAATGCCCGCACCTCTGGCCGGTCGTTGAGGGCTGACACGAAGTTCGCCGTACCGAGGGCGGGAGTCGGCCGACTTGTATCCGTCGGAGGGAGCATGAAGAAGTCGATGTCCGTGCCGATCTGATCGGCTGCGGTAACCATCGACAGCAGGAAGTGGGCCTGGTGGTACAGCCAGCACTGAGGTTCGGTCTCGCCGGTCACACTGTCGCGGTGGAGCATGTGTTGGATTTGGTCTGCAAAGGACTCGACGTTGATCCTCGCCGTACCGCCCCTCACGTATCCGGGCTTGAAGATCAGGGCGTCGGCGAGCCTGCCGGCCGCCATCACCTGTGGGCTGGTGAACCCGATCTCGCCACGTGCCCATGCGTCGTAGGTCTCGACTCCTCCGACTCGAAGTACCAAACTCTCGACAAAGTCGGTGCCGGGCCAGCCGTTTCCATCGCCGATTGGCCCGAAGGCGAAACACCATGGCGTTCTCCCGTCCGCCACCATTCGATCGGAGAGAGCGAGGAGCTCGTCCCACGAATCCGGTATCTCGTACCCGGCCTTCTGGAACTCGGCTTTCGGATAGAACACGAGGCCCTTCGGTTGGAGCGCTACCGGGATGGCCCGAACTGCCTGGTTTCCGGTTGGCGCGCCACCGTCGGTGTCCGACGTTCCGAAGCTGAGCAAGAAGTCGCCGAAGTCGGATCGTAGGGTCGCAGGGTCGACGAACTGGGCGATGTCGATCGCCCGGTTGTCGGACCATTCAGGGATCTGCTGGTTGAACACCACGACATCGGGGCGCCGCTCTGGTTCTTTGGGGACCAGGTTTGAGGCACCCTCGACGCTGGGCGGCGTCGTTTCGATCTTGATCCCGGTGCGCTCCTCGAATGCGAGAAACTCGCGGGCCATGTGTATGTCTAGTTCAAAGTTGTTGCACAAACAGATCGTGACGGTCGTGCCCTCCAGAGGTAGTTGCAGGTCGGCAGGGGCGTAGGCATCCAACCCACGTTGCAGCTCGAGGTCCTCAGGAACGTTGACCTCGGCCGGGCAGGCGCCCGAGAGGAATTCTTGGCATTCGCTGTCGGTAAGGTCTCTCTGGGCGCTTGATTCGGCGAGGTCGATCAACTCGCTCGGACGCAGTGCATACACGCCGACGGGACCCTGCGATCCGGGTCTGGCCGCCAGTCGTGTCCCCATATCGACCTTGTACTGGACCCCCAGCTCCTGCAGCGCGAAGTGCACTGCGTCGACTGCCTCCTCGGTGGCGTAACCCAGGTCGGCGGTGTGCCGAAGGGACTGCATTGCCAGCAGGAGGGCGAGCTCCGGGTCCCTCGCACGTTGCTGCGTCGAGGCCGTGACAAGACGATTGACCATCAGCAGGTCGTCGACATCGCGTTTGGCGTCCACCGACGAACGCCACTGAACCGCTCCGAACAAGCCGAGCACAGCGATCAATACGGCCACCAAACCGACACCTGCGAGCTGGCGAGCGCGACGCCGTTGGCCGAGCTCGGCAACGGTCGCCCGGTTCTCGCGGAGCAGGATTTCCTCCGCTTCACGATCGCGCTCGGCGACGCTGGAATCGAGGAACGCGCGTTCCGGAGCGGACAGCTGCAGTGACGTCCTGCTGGACCAACCCTGCAACTGCTCGAGCAGGCCGCCTCGGAGGAGGTATGCGTCGGCGCGTTCCGCGGCGACCCACTCGCGGAGAGCCTCGGCGAGCCGCCGTTGGGCACGGACGTCGTCGCGCGCCCCGTCGATCCAGTCGCGTAGTCGCGTCCATTCCGTCAGCAATGCCTCGTGCGAAATCTCGACCGTGGGGCTCCGCGTCAAAGGGTCGCGATCGAAGCTCAGGAGGCGGTGACGACCGAATGTGTCGAGCACCGAGCGCAGCAGCCGTCGATCGACCTCGAGATCTTCGAGCTCGCTCTGCAGCACTCGGCGACGGGTGTCCTCGCCGCCCTCGGTGAGGGTGATCAGGCGGAGGAACACCTGGCGGGCGACCTCGTCGGCATCGTCGCCGAGACTGCTCAGCAAGCCATCGGCGCGCTTGACCAGCGCGCTCGAGATCCCGCCCAGCTGTTGGTATGCCGCGTGGGTGATGCGATCCCCGCGCCGGCTCTCGAACAGTTCGGTCAGCGTGTACTGCAACAGCGGCAAGGCGCCCGGTCGGTCCGTCACGTCATGGAGCAGTGCCGCGAGCAATGCCGGCTCGAACGTCACGCCCCGTCGCTGAGCCGGCTGTGTGATCGCCTGCTCCAGCTCGCTCGGGGTCATCGGCGTGATGACCTCGGTCCCCTCTCGGAGCAGTTCACCGAGGCCGCGATGCTGCAACGGCCGGTCGTAGAAGTCGGCTCGAAGCGTGGCGACGACACGGAGGCGACAGCGGGCATCGGTGACGGCGCTGACGATGCTGGCGATGAAGCGATTCGCCGTCGCCGAGTCGACCTGGGTGAACAGTTCCTCGAACTGATCGATCAACAGCAGCACTTGCGAACCATCGTTCGGCAATACGTCGTCGAGCGCACGCTGGATGCCTCGGTCGCCGGTGAGCAGATCGAGCAACGAGGGTGGCGAGTCGAGGGCGACGCCGAGCAGCGCTTCCTCGAGCTGCTCGAACGGATGTGGCGCTGGAGTCATCTCGATCGTGAACCACGAACCCGACAGGGGCAGCGCGCCGCGCCGAACTGCGGGAAGCAGTCCGCCCCGCACTGCGCTCGACTTTCCGCCGCCACTGGGACCGACCACGGCGATGAAGCGCCCGCGGGTGCCGTTGACCCCGAGCCGCGCGATCAGCCGTTCGACGAGCCGCTCACGACCGAAGAAATCGACGGCGTCAACGGCGTCGAAGGCGCGCAAGCCCTTGTAGGGATTGCCGACTGCAGGGTCGACGATCGGGATGGCTAGGGATCCCCGTGTGTTGCCGCTCAGCGCTTGTCGCAGGTCGGTCACCAACTCGTGCACGTTTTCGTACCGGCCGGTGGCATCGACGCCGGTCGCGCGATCGATGACGCGAGCAACCTGATCCGGCAAGGCGGTGCCGGTGAGCGCTTCCGCAATGAGGACGCCCAGGCCGTTCACGTCGGAGTTCGGCGACACCTCGGCATCACCGACCGCGATCCCGAAGTCCGACAGGTACGCGTTGCCGTCGCCGTCGAGCAGCACGTTGTCGGGCTTGATGTCACCGTGGAAAACCCCCGACCGGTGCGCTGTCTCCAGCGCGTCGCCGAGTTGATCGATCATCGTGATCGTCTGCGTGAGGGTAAGGGCGCCGCCCTCCAGGACGGTGGTCAGACTTCCGCGCATCAGACGCGTCACGAGGTAGGCCGCATCCGGCTCGCGCCAGTAGTCGTAGAGCGGGACGATGTGCGGATGTTCAAGCGTTGCGATCACCTGCGCCTCGGTTTGGAAGCGGCGGATGAAACGCGGGTCGTTGGCGAGATCGGCACGAATGACCTTGATCGCCACCTCACGACCGACAGCGGGCTGGTAGGCCCGAAAAACCACCCCGCCATCGTCTCCACCGAGTTGCTCGCGGAGCTCGTATCCGCGAACTGCCGGGCCAGGACCCGCAGCCGACCCCGTTACGGCGAGCCGGGCTGAGACCTCGAGGGACTCGTCGCCGGTGACGATCTTCGACTCGAGCTGGCGAATCCACGACGACGGCTCGATCCCGAGCTCCTCGCCTAGGCGCGACTTCAGTAGCCGATACGCCCGCAGCGCGTCGGCCTGGCGCGACGATCTGTAGAGGGCGAGCATCAGCTTTCCCGACAGCCGTTCGTTGAGCGGATGCTGACGGACGAGCGATTCCAACTCGGAGATCAGCTCGCGAGCGAGACCCCGCTGGAGGTCGGCATCGACCCGGAGCTCAACCGCCTCGAGCCGCAATTCCTCGAGTCGGGCGATCTCGCCGTGGGCGAACGCCTCGTAGGTGAAGTCCTCGAAGGCGCGGCCACGCCAGAGCGCCAGTGCCTCGCCCAGCACGAGCGAGGCGGCTGCCGGTTCTACATCGGCCAGCGACCGCCCCTCGAACACCATCTTCTCGAAGCGGAGCGCGTCGACCTCATCCGGATCGACCTCGATGAGGTAGCCCGGGGGACGGGTGAGCAGGATCGTGCCCTCAGTGCGCTTCGCGCGTTCGGGCTCGAGCGCCTTGCGCAATCCGGAGACGTAGACCCAGAGCGCGTTCTGCTTGTCGACGCCGCCCTCGGCACCCCACAGCTCGTCGAGGATCCGGTCGGTGGAGAAGACCGAGTTTGGTTCAGTCAGGAGCAGCGCCAGCAATGCTCGTTGCCTGAATGCCCCGAGCTCGACCGGACGGCCGTCCCGCACTACCTCGAAATTGCCGAGTACGCGATACTCCACCGATCCTCCTCGAACCCCGTCCGACGGCCGCGTCGGCCGCCGGGTTCTGCTGAGTCTGGAGTACGCAACTTAGGTCCGACTTAACCCCGCCGTCGACCCTCGATTCATGGTGTAGAGATCTGGATTCCGTCTTCGAGGGTGGCGGCAGGGACGAGGCCGCGCTCGACGAGGTTCCGGATCACGTCGTCCCGCGAGCGTGGCGTCGCCACCTGGTTGGGCTCGGCGAGGGCTTGTTCGTCGACGGCGTCATCCGCGGCTGGATCGACCGTCGTAGTTGGAACATCCCGAGAATCGGATGCACCGGAACCGATCACTACCGCGAACGCCGCAGCACCGGCGATTGCCATGGTGGCAGCGCCGATGACGACGACACGGCGTCGCCTCGGCCTACGGCTCGCGGCCCTCACTGCGGCGCTCGACTCCAGCACTTGTTCGTCAATGACCATGACTGACTCCTCACTGTTGTGCGCTCGACTCGTGCGAGCCGTGTCAGTGAGACCGGAGCGACTAAACGACGCCTGTGGGCGGCTTCAGCGTGACTTCAGGGCGTGGAGTGTTTCGAGATACCCAGGTGGGCGCCCCTGTCAGCTTTTACGGCGGCGAATCTCGGCGATGATGGCCGGCACGACCTGATGCAGGTCGCCGATCACTGCGTAGTCGGCCTTGGTGACCATGTTGGCTTCTGGATCGGTGTTGATCGCCAGGATCTTCTTCGACGCCATCGCCCCGACCCAGTGCTGGATCGCCCCGGAGATACCGCACGCGATGTAGATGTCGGGGGCGATGCGTGTGCCCGTCTGGCCGACCTGATCGGTGTGGTTGCGCCACCCGAGGTTGGTCACCGCCCGGCTGCAGCCGACCACACCCCCGAGGGCGGAGGCAAGCTCCTGCAAAGGCGCGAACCCATCGGCGGACCCGACGCCGCGTCCGCCACTGACGACCACCGGCGCAGTCGACAACGTGACACCGGCAGCGCGTTCGACCCGCTCGCGGATGATGGTGCGATCGAGACTGGGATCGAGCGCCACGGTCAGCCGTCTCGGCGTCGCAGTACACGGTGACTCGATGGCGGCGAATGCGTGGTGCGCGATCGTGACGAGGCGTATTGCAGCGTCGAGCGAGCACCGTTCGAGCAGCGATCCACCCCAGCGGACGCGGATCAACTCGTCGTCTGCGAACTCGATCACGTTGGCGACCATCGGCAGGTCCAGGCGTGCGGCCGCGTGAGCCATCACCTCGTTGCCGCGGTCGGTTCCGGTGGCGAGAACGAGCGACGGTTGCAATGATTCGACCGCCTGGGCGACAACCTGACCCCAGGCCTCGGGTCCGTAGTCGACGAGCAGATCGTCGTGCACTTGATGCACGGTGGTGGCGCCGAACACACCGATCTGCTCGACGAGGCCGTCGGCGGCCTTTCCGATGGTCAGGGCATGCGTTTCGCCGAGCTGGTTGGCAGCGGCGAGTGCCTCCCATGTGGCCGGCGACATGGTGCCGCGATCGTGTTCCACGACGACCAGGATCACTTGAGCACGCCGATCTCTTCGAGCATGTCGACGACTGCCACGGCTGCGTCGGGACCGTTGCCGAGGATGACCGTGGCACTGACCTGTTCGGCCGCCGGCAGCAGAGTGATCATCTGCTGACCTCCGGGTTCGCCGACGGGCGGAACGTGGGCGACGTCGACCTTCTTCGAAGCAAGGCGGCCCTTCAGCGTGGGATAGCGGGGCAGGTTGATGCCCTCCTTCACTCCCAGCACCGCCGGCATCGGCACTTCGTAGACCTCGACACCGACGTCGGCCTCGCGCCGAGCGCGCAGCGTGTCACCCTGCACGTCGATGCCTTTGATGCCGTTGACGATCGGGCGGCCCAACGCATGCGCAACACGCACGCCTACCTGGAAGCCGCCCGAATCTGCCGACTCGTTTCCGAACAGGATCAAGTCGAAAACGCCATCGGCGGCCTCGAGATCGGCAACGCACGAGGCGATCGCGACAGCGGTTCGCTGCGGGTCCCAATCGGACTCGCCGATTGGCAACAACACGGCCTTCGCCACGCCGAGGCTGGCGGCGTAGCGCAACTGCTCGTCGGCTTCAGGTGGGCCGAGCGTCAACACGGTTGCCTCGCCGCCATGCTGCTCGACCAGTTGCACGGCCTCTTCGACCGCACACTCCTCGTGCGGGCTCACCGTGAATCCCAGGAAGGCGGTGTCGATGGCCTGACCGTCGGCGGCGATGTTGATGCGCGCCCCGGGTGCCGGCACTCGCTTCACACAGACGAGGACCCTCATGACTTCATGCGTTTGTCGTCGGGGTCGAACAATGGCGTTGCGCCAGCGCGCTCGACCGTCACGGGATAGAGCTCGTTCATGTACATGACCTGCAGCTTGGTGCCCTCCACGGCGTGCTCCGGTGGCAGGTAAGCCAGCAACAGGTACTTGCCGATCGATGGTCCGGCACCTGCCGTCGTGACACGCGAGACACGTCCTTTGGAGTCGAGGATCCGTTCGCCGTCGAATGTGAGGATCGGCTCGTTGCCACCTGTGGGGAAGCGGTCGTAGCCCTCGGCGCATTTCTGTGAATCCATCGACAGCGTGCACATGATCGCGGCCGGCTTCTCGTCGCGGGCCTTCATGTATGCCTCTTTGCCCATGAAGTCGGCCGACTTGACCTTGGGACGAGCCAGGCCGGCCTCGACCGGGTTGTACTCGCTCTCCAGCTCGGCGCCCATCAGGCGATAGCCCTTCTCGATGCGGCCCGTCACGGCATACACGCCGATGCCGACGGGAATGATCTCGAACTCCTTGCCGGCCTCGGCAACGGTGTCCCACAGGCGAAGGCCGTGCTCCATGTTGGTGTAGATCTCCCAACCGTTCTCGCCGACGTACGAGATGCGGAACATCGTGCACGGCACGCCGTCGATCAGCACGTCGCGCACCGCGCCGTACGGGAAGCCGGCCTGCGACACGTCGTATGGCTTCGACTGATCGGTGACGATCTTCGCCAGCGTCTTTTCGGCATTGGGACCCCACACACCGAGGGTGCAGATCCCCTGCGACCGGTCCGTGAACGTGACTGATCCATCGGTCGGCATGTACCTGCGGAACCAGTAGTTGTCGCGGCCGCCGTCGAACGCACCGGTGATGATGCGGAAGTGGTCGTCGGCCAGTCGTTGGATGGTGAGGTCACCACGAAACCCGCCGTGCTGGGTCAGCAGCGGCGTGTAGATGCTGCGACCGACAGCAACGTCGACGTTGTTCACACACATGTACTGCAGGTAGGCCATCGCACCGGGCCCGGTGATGTCGAACTCGTTGAACGCGGTGAGATCGACCATGCCGACGCTGTCGCGCATCTGCAGGTGCTCGGCGTTGGTGATGGGGCTCCACCATCGAGCGTCCCATTCGTGCTCGCGGGGCTTGCACGCGTCGGGGAACTTGGCCAGGAGGTTGGCGTTGCTCTCGAACCACTGTGGGCGCTCCCAACCGCGGGCGTCGAAGAACACCGCTCCCAATGCCTCTTCGCGGGCGTAGAACGGGCTGCGGCGCATGCCGCGCTGACTGGCCCACTGCTCGCGTGGATGAACGATTCCGTAGGTCTTGTTGAAGTGCTCGGCGCAGCGGGCGAGGATGTGATGCTCGGTCTTCTCGTGCGGGTAGAAGCGGCTGATGTCGGTGCTGTGCGGATCGCACAGGTGCGGGTAGCCGTAGGTCATCCACTCGGCGACGATCTGGGCGATGCCGGGGCCTTCTTTGATCCACACTGCGGCGGCACTCCACAGGTTGCGCACCTCGACGGTCTCGCCCAGCACCGGGTTGGCGTCGGGCGTCAGGCTCAGCAGACCGTTGATCGCGTAGCGGATCTCGGCCTCGCCGAGCATGTCCATCAGGTCGATGGCCTCTTCGAACTGCTGGTCGAAATCATCGGCGGTGAACGGCAACTCCGTGGGCGACAACGCCGATTCCTCGTTGGACGGGATGTCGTCGGGGTGCATGAAGATGGGACGGTGGGCGTACGAGCCGACCTCCATCGAACCGGCGGTCTGGCGCTCGTAGCAGAACGTGTCCATGTCGCGCACGATCGGGTAGGCGACCTCTTTGCCGCTCTGCTGCAGGATGTCGATCGGGCCGACGTCGGCCATCTGGTGCACCGCAGGCGTGAGGGGGATGTTGGCGCCGGCCATCTTGGCAATGCGCGGGCTCCACACTCCACAGGCAATGGCGACGTACTCGGCCTCGATTCGACCCTTGTTGGTCACGACCGCCGTCACCTTTGGGCCACCGGGGCCGTCTTCGGTCTCGATGTCGAGCACCTCGGTGTTGGCGAACACCTGCAGCGCGCCCGCATCGACGGCCTCGTTGCGCATCTGCGTGCCGGTCTCTAGGGAGTCCACGCACGAAACACTTGGTGTGTAGAAGCCGCCGAGCAGGATCTCTTCGTTGATGAACGGGACGAGCTCTTTGATCTCGGCCGGGGTCAACAGGCTGCTGTCGATGCCCCATGCCTTTGCTGATGTCATGCGGCGCTTGAACTCCTCGAGCCGCTCGGGCTTGCGAGCCACCTCGATGCCACCGGAGGTGTTGTTCAGCCCGTGGTCGATGTACTGCTGCTGGCTCTCCAGCGTGAGGAACGCCATCTCTTTGTTGTGATCAGTGGGAAAGATGAAGTTCGATGCGTGCCCGGTGGAGCCGCCAGGGTTTGGCAGCGGGCCCTTGTCGATCTGCACCATGTCAGTCCATCCGAGGCGGCTGAGGTGGCCGACCAGACAGTTGCCGACAATGCCGGCACCGATGATCACGCACTTCGCGCTGGTCGGAACCGCCTGACTACTTGCGTCGCTCATGTCCGTCTCCTCGAAGGCTTGTCATTGCACCGACTGTGATATATCTTTACGATATCACGAACCTATCACTCAGCGAGCAAGCGTTTCAAGCGATCCGCCGGATGATTGTCACGCTCGAGCTCGCCCCGGGTGCAGTCGTGCGCGACGACTTGTTGCAGCAGCAGCTCGGGCTCGGGCGCACGCCGATTCGCGAGGCGCTGCAGCGCCTGGTACGCGACCAGTTCGTCACGATCATTCCTCGCCGCGGCATGTACGTTTCGAGCATCGACGTGGCCGAATTGTCGACGCTCTACGAGACACGCGCCATCCTCGAGCCCTATGTCATGCGCCTGGCCTGCGCCCGCGGGCGTGCGGGCGACTGGGATGCAATGGCCGCTGCCCTTGCTCGGGCGACGAGCGACAGCACACCGATGCAGTTGCTCGAGATCGACCGCGAGTGCCGCGAGATCGTGTGGATCGCCGCCGGCAACCGCTTCCTCACCGCAACCCTCGACATGTTGTACGCCCAGAGCGATCGCCTTTGGCACCTGTACCTGTCCGACGTGTCCGCCCTTGACCAGGTGATCGACGAGCACCGGGCTATCCACGCCGCGCTGGTCGACGGCGACGGTGAACGTGCCGCGACACTGATCGAATCCCACATGCGAGCCTTCAACGACAAGATCGGCGACGCCGTCCGTCGCCGTCTCGAATCACCCCTCGCCGGCTTCTGAACCCACTGACGGGCTGTGAGCCCGATGTCAAGCCTGGCGCTACACCCGACTCACACCGCCTCCATCGCCCGGTCGCTGTGAGCCCGATATCACAACCTGGAGCGATACCCGACTCACAGCTGCTCGACCGACGTGGGTCTGCCAGGATGCGTTCATGGCAGCCAAATCCCGCGGGGTGACCGTCGGCGGGTGCACGTTCAACGTCGTGGCCGGTCACGACACGTTCTGGGACACGTGCGAGGCGAGTTGGGAGGCGACCACATTCGAGGTGTTGACGTCGCGCCTGGGCCCCGGGTCGACCTTCATCGACGTCGGGTCGTGGATCGGACCGATGACGCTTGTCGCCGCGTCACGTGGAGCACGTGTTGTCGCCTACGAGCCCGACCCGGCCGCGACCGACGAGCTCGCGGCCAACGTTGCTGCGAATCCCGGCTTCGGGGCACTCGTTTCGATCCAGCCGTTTGCGCTGTGGACGTCGAACGGTCAACGATCGCTGCGCGGCGGCCCTGTCGGTCTGGGCGAGGCCATGTCGAGCTTCAGTGGTCGGGCCGGGCGAATCGGCTCCATCGATGTCGCCACGATCGACGCCCGGGCAGCAGCCACCTCGTGGCCGGCCGACGCACTGGTGAAGATCGACGTCGAGGGCGCCGAGTATCGGCTGATCCCGCGGCTGCGCCCATTTCTGGCTGCTCATCACCCGACCGTGGTGTTGTCGGTCCACGCCTACGACGTGCGCGCATCGTTGGCCCGTTGGCCGTCACCAGCGCGGCGTGTCGTACACCACGTCCGCCACGCTGCACGCACCGTGACGTTGCTGTGGTCGATTCGCGGCTACGAATCGATGCTTGCCAGCGATCACAACCAACCGCAGTGGCACGACGTATCGCGTCGTCAGTTGATGTTGCGGATGTGGGAGCGCGAGCTGCTGCTCGAGCGAACGTAATCTCGGTCTCGTGGAGCTTCGAGCGATCCCGGACCCGAGTGGAATCAGGCAGGCCAAGACACTTCCTGCGTCGGCATACAGCGACGCCGGGTTTCACGAAGGCGAACGCGAGGCGATATTCAGGCGCGATTGGTTGTGTGCCGGTGTCGTCGACGACATGCCGACCGCGGGATCGTGGACTGCGCGCACCACGGGCGGTCTGCCGGTGCTGTTCGTGCGCGACAAGGACGGCGTGCTGCGAGCTTTTCTCAACGTGTGCCGCCATCGGGCGTCACCTTTGTGCGAAGAGGGCGAGTCTCACGCCAGCTCACTGATCCGGTGTCCCTACCACTCGTGGCTGTATCAACTCGACGGTTCGCTGGCCCGAGCATCCGGTGTCGGTGACCCGGAGGGTTTCGACGTAGCGGACTATTCGCTGAAGCCGGTGCAACTCGCCGAATGGCGTCGCCTTGTGTTCGTCTGCTTCGAAGCTGCGGCGCCGCTCGACATCGGCCGTCTCGGCCGGGCCATCGACGCCTACCCCCTGGAGTCGATGGAACTGGCACTGTCGGACACGAACGATCGGCGGTTCAACTGGAAGGTGTTGCTCGAGAACTACAGCGAGAACTACCACACGCCATTTGTGCATCCCCAGATCGACACCAGCGCCAGCGAGGACTACCCGATGATCTCCGACGGGATCGCGTTGTACGCATGGGACAGGCCATTGCGACCGAACGGCTCGCGAGTCGACGAGATCCGGGCGACGCTGCTGCCCGGCGAACCAGGATGGGAAGAGTTGGCGTCGATACCGATGGATGGCCCATACGGGATCGGTGGTTATCTCACGGTGTGGCCGAACCTGATGATGAACGTGTTCCCCGGGGCGTTCCTGGCGATGTGGATGGAGCCGATCGATGCGACGACCACGAGAGTCGAGCGCCGCCTGTTCGTACGACCCGACATCGACGAAGACATTCGCAAGTCGATCGTCGATGCCCATGGCTTGGTGCACGGTCAAGACGTCGAGATTTGCAACCGAGTGCAGCGCTCCCACAACGCCGGCGTCGACGCCGACGGTGTGCTGGCGACCGTCGAGGAACGCGGCGTCTACTTCGTGCACGAACACCTGCGAAATCGGGTAGAGGTATGATCATACGTATGATATGATCCCGGCGTGGCTGCCACCCGGATCACGATCACGGTCGATGAAGACGTCCTCGAAGAACTGAAAAGTCGCGTCGGTCCCGGAGAGGTGTCTAGCTATGTGGTCGAAGCGCTGCGTGCCCGGTTGCGCAAAGACCCCATCCTTGAATTACTCGACAAGCTCGACGAGATGTACGGGCCACTGACCGACGAAGAGATCGCGGAGGGTGAGCAGTGGCTGAACGAAGCGAACGAACGGTTGTCATTGACTCTGGAGCGGTCATCGGACTCGCCCGCAACAACCAAGCCCTGAGAGCACGGTTTCGCGCCGCGCAACGCATCGGGATGGACATTCGAGTGCCGGTAGTCGTCATCGCCGAGACCGTGCGAGGCAGCGGTCCGCGAGATGCACCCGTCAATCTCGTGCTCGCCCAAACCGAGCCTCGATACCCGCTGACCGAGCAGATTGCGAGACGGGCTGGCCAGCTTCTGGGAGCCGCCCGATCATCTTCGACAGTCGATGCACTGATCGTCGCTGAGGCGCTTGACTGTGCACCGGCCATGATTTGGACGTCCGACCCCGCTGACATGAACCTGCTGCTCAACGACCAACCCGGAGTGGTGGTCGTGCCGATCTGATCGGCACGGGCACATTTGTTCACGCTCACCTCAGCACCGTCAGCCGGCGCGGCGGGCGCCCCTGCCGCGGGCTAGCGACTTCTTGTGCTCGATGAAGTCGACGAGCACATAGTCGCCCAGCGTCTCGGGTGTGGTGAAGAACGCGCGGCCGCGGTTGATCGACGTCAGCTTCTCGATGAAGGACTTGAGGTAGCTGTTGGCGTCGAGCATGAACGTGTTGATGCGGATGTTGTCCTTGGTGCAGCGCACCACTTCGCGCAGCGTGGCTTCGATGGTCTCGGGCACCGGTGGGTAGTTGAAGAACACGTCGCCGCGCGAGGTGATGTGCGCCGTCGGTTCGCCGTCGGTGATCATGATGATCTGCTTCGTGCCGGTCTGCTTGGCCAGCAAGTGCCGTGCCAGCAAGAAGCCGTGCTGCATGTTGGTGCCGTAGACGAAGTCCCACGACACTTCGGGCAACTGTGCAGCGGTGAGGATGCGGGCGGTCTCGCTGAACCCGACAATGCCCATGTAGTCGCGCGGGAACTGCGAGGTGATCAGCGAGTGCAGCGCCATGGCGACTTTCTTCGCCGGAAGGAAGTTGTCGCGCATGGGCATCGACAGCGAGAGGTCGAGCATCAACACTGTCGACGACTTGGTGAGATGCTCGGTCTTCTCGATCTCGAAATCATCGGGCGACAACTTCACCGGTGTGCCGGTGCCGTTGCGGCGCAGCGCGTTGCGAATGGTCTTGTGCAGGTCGAGGTTGAACGGATCACCGTACTCGTACTGCTTGGTCTCGTACGTTCGCTCGTGGCCCTGGCCGAGGCGGTCCATCTGGTGCTGGCCGACCTTGTCCTTGGCCAGCTTGTCGAACAGGTCTCGCAGTGCGTTGGAGCCGATCTTGCGCAGGCCCTTCGGAGTCAGCTCGAGGCGACCTTCCTTCTGCTCGATCAACCCAGCTTCTTGCAGCATCTTGGTCAGCTCGGCAAGGCGCTGCAGTGACCGGGCCGCGTCGTCGCCCATGAGGTCGCGGACCTTGTCCATGTCGGCCTCGGCGAGTGCGCCAGGGCTGGTTGCGTTGCGCAGCAGGTTCTCGAGCTGGTCGAGGTCACCAAGTTCCTGCATGGTCTGCATCGCCTGGCCCATGCCGATCGGATCGCTGCCCTCGAACTGGTAGCCCTGCCCCCATCCCATCTGCGGATACATGGCCTGCAGGTTCTGGCCGAGCTGGCTCATCTGCCAGCGCAGGTCCATGTCCTCCATCAACTGGTCGCTGAGCTGCTGCAACTGGGCCCGCTGCTCGGGCGTCATCGAGTTCATCATCGCCTGCATGGCGGCCATGCGCCGGGCCATCTGCTCGAGCAACTCGTCGAGCGTCTGCGGGTTCTCCGGGAAGAACTCGCCGAACTCCTGCATGAACTTCTCGAACTCAGGGTCCTCTCCGCGCTCGCGCTTGTCGAGCATCTCGTTGAGGCCGGCGATCATGTCCTTCATCCGTTGCATGTCTTGTGCCGACATGCTCTGCATGGCGCCCGACATCTGCTCGACCATCTGCTGCGTCAACTGCTGGCGGATCTTGTCGAGCAGTTGCTCGAAACGCTGCGCGGCCTCAGCGGACTCGAAGTCGTATGCCTGCAGCTCGCGGACCTTGCCGGCGAGGTCGTCGGGCAGCATGTCGAGGCGGAAGTTGCGATCCGCCGCGGAGTCGCGAGCTGTCTGGGCGCGACGTTCGTCTCCACTGCGCTCGGCGGCCTGCGTGGCGTTGTCGATGGCGTGACGCTCTTCGTCGACGATGTCCCCCAACTCGTCGGCGATCTCGCTGTAGACGCCACCGAGATCGAACTGGTCGAGTCGATCCTGGCGCTGCTGGCGCAGCTTGTCCATCAACTCGCGCAATCCCTGCAAACGCTCGCCGTTGCGGTCGCGCATGCCTTCTTGCATCATGCGGCGCAGTGCGGAGTTGACGTCGCCGTGGTACAGCAGGTCGTCGGTCAGCTCGTCGAACAGCCCGTCAGCGTCGAGATCGAATCCGCGCTGCGTGCCGTCCCAACGGGAGTACGTGAAACGGGCTGCCATGCGAGAACCCTACAGAAAGATTGCCCCGGCTACCCTGGGGTGCGACATGCGTGTTCCCCGCACCTTCTCATTCGTCGATCTGTCCGGCTTCACCAACTACACGGCGGCATTTGGCGACGACGCCGCCGGCCGAATTCTGAGCGCTTTTCGAACGCTGGTCCGCGAGATTGCCAGCGAGCGGGGCGTGCGGATCGCCAAGTGGCTGGGCGACGGATGCATGGTCGTGTCCATCGAACAGGGCAACGCGGTGGCCTTCGCCCTCGACCTGGAACACCGAGCCGCCGAGGTGTGCGCGCCGCTGTCGCTGCGGGTCGGCATGGCCACCGGCCACGCCCTGCTGTTCGAGGGCGACGACTACATCGGGTCGGCCGTCAACATGGCCGCCCGGCTGTGCGACGCGGCCGGACCGTTCGAGGTTCTGATGCCCACCATGCAGATCGAACGTCTGCCACGCGGCGTCACCGCCAACGCCCACGAGCCGGTCGAGCTGCGCGGGTTCCCCGGCCCGATCGACGTCGTCGAACTGGGCGGCCAGCCTGAGCTCGTGGCCAGCACCGACACCGGCGAGCTGTGGACCCGCAGCCCATTCGCGTGATCCGCGCCGCCGTCGTTCCCCAGTCCCGTCTCGACCGAGCCCGATTCCACGAAGACCTGGTGCTGCTCGGCGGTCTCGGCGCATCGGCGGTGCGAATCACCCTGGACTGGTCGTGGCTGCAACCGAAGGCCGGGGCATTCGATGGTGACGCAGTGGAGTGGTACTCGGGACTGCTGCAGCACACGGCAACTCTGGGTATCCGGATGCAGTTCACGCTGCTCGAACGCACCGTGCCGCAGTGGTTCGACAACGACGGCGGCTTCGCCGATCCGCGATTCGCCGGTCACTGGTGGCCGCGCTGGGTCGAGGGCGTGTCAGAGCGCTTCGGCGATGCGGTGGCCGGCTGGGTGCCGTTCGACAATCCGCTGGCGTGGGCCAATCGGGCGATCCCCGACGATCCCCGCCGCCACGGGGAAATGCTCGACACACTCGTTGTTGCCTGGCGCGATGCGTGGCGCATCCTGCGAGGAGGCCCGCCGGTCATCACGGCCATCGGCGTGAAGACAGTGCGGCCCCTCGATCAGACCATCCAGGCTGCCGAGGCCGCCCGCCGCCAGGATCATCTTCGTTGGCATCTCTGGCTCGACGGCCTGCACGACGGCACCATCAGCATTCCTGGTCGGGCCGATCGCGAGTTGGCCGACCTCGCCGGTTCATGCGACGTGATGGGAATCATCGTCGCCGACGTCGACGAGTCGCTGGGTGCCGTACTGCGCACCGCCGAGATGGGTCCCGATCGGCCCTTGGCGATCACGTTGATCACGCCGCCGGGCAAAGACGCGGACCGGGTGACCGTGGTGGAACGTTTCGAGACGGCATGCGGCGAGGCTGCCGAGGGGGCGCCGCTGCAGTCGATGGCATTGAGCCCAACGTTCGACATCGACGGCCACGACGACGGCATCATCACCCGCGATCGGGACGTGAAGGACTCTGCGGCCATCTTCTTCGGCCCCGCGGTGAAGTAACTTGCGGTGTCATGGAGTTCTTCACCGACGTCACCAGTCGCATTGCATACGAGGGCCCCGACAGCGACAACCCTTTGGCCTTCCGCTGGTACGACGCGGACCGTGTCGTTGCCGGCCGGCGCATGGAGGACCACCTCCGCTTCGCCGTCTGCTACTGGCACTCGTTCGCGTGGGACGGGTTCGACATCTTCGGGGCGGGCACACTCGACCGGCCGTGGCATGCGACTTTTGCTCCAAGTGCCGATCCGATAACGGCGGCGAAGCAGAAGATGGATGCAGCGTTCGAGTTCTTCACCAAGCTCGGTGTGCCGTTCTACTGCTTCCACGATCGCGACATCGCGCCGGAGGGCACCAGCTTCAAGGAGTCGGCCATGCATCTCGACGAGATGGTCGACGCCGCTGCCGAACACCAGCAGCGCACCGGCGTGCAGTTGCTCTGGGGTACGGCCAACCTGTTCTCCAACCCGCGCTATCAGGCGGGCGCGGCCACCAACCCTGACCCCGAAGTGTTCGCATTCGCAGCCGGCCAGGTAGCGCACTGTCTCGAGGCAACTCACCGCCTCGGCGGCCACAACTACGTGCTGTGGGGTGGGCGCGAGGGGTACGAGACGCTGCTGAACACCGACATGAAGCGCGAGCTCGACCAGCTGGCCAGGTTCTTGACGATGGTCGTCGAGCACAAGAACAAGATCGGTTTCACGGGCGCGATCCTGTTGGAGCCGAAGCCGTTCGAGCCGACCAAGCACCAGTACGACTACGACGTCGCCGGCGTGCACGCGTTCCTTCAGAAGTACGACCTAGCCGACGAGGTGAGGGTCAACATCGAGGTCAACCATGCCACGCTGGCCGGCCACGACTTTGCCCACGAGATCGCCACCGCATTCAACGGCGGCATCTTCGGTTCCATCGACGCCAACGCCGGCGACGATCGGCTGGGTTGGGACGTCGACCGCTTCCCTGTGTCGGTCGAGCAGATGACGTTGGGGATGTTGGAGATCCTGCGCGGCGGTGGCTTCACGACGGGCGGATTGAACTTCGATTCGAAGTTGCGCCGGCAATCGACCGACCGCACCGACCTGTTCTACGCCCACATCGGCGGGATGGACACCATGGCGCGTGCCCTGCTGGCCGCCGCATCGATCGTCGACACCGGCGATCTCGACGGGCTGCGCGCCGCTCGCTATGGGGGGTGGTCCGGCGAGTTGGGCACGTCGATCATGGACGGCTCGAGCCTGGCGGATCTGCATGACCGGGCGATGTCGACCGGCGAGCCGACCAGGGCATCAGGCCATCAGGAGATGCTGGAGAACCTGGTCGCCCGCCACATCGAGCGCGCCCGCTAGCAGGCCGCAACTGGCGCTCTCCATCTCTCGCCAACCCCGTCTGTGTAAGCACATAGAACGACTGTCGTTCAGTGAGCTGACACAGAGCGGGACGGGTGGTGACCGGTTGACGGGGCAACACCCGCTGCACCTTTTCTTGCCTGCCCGGCACACGATGCGACGACCGACCGGGATCATCATGAGACCCGCGACCAACGAGGGAGAATCACATGACCGACGTCCAATACTCCGAGGATGGAAACTGGTGGTGGGACGTCGACGCCCAGGAGTGGCAACCCGTCGACGGCGCCCAATCGTCGAGCAGTAGCACGCCCGAGGCTGGGGGAATGTCGACGAA